>CAYSLJ010000075.1:0-33539 GCA_964431735.1 uncultured Synergistia bacterium
TTTATAACTCTCTTTTAATACGGCATATCTTTTCCTCCAGAGCCCGGCCAGGGATAGGAGCGTGTTCCATATTTTTTGGATACCAATTTGCCTGGTGCGGTAATTAGAGTCACTTATTTCTTCTGAGTTTCTTTTCTCTCTATAATGACATTCACTATAAACTGTTGATTAGAATAACTGTTTTCCACTTCTCCCAGGTTAAGCCCTTCAAGATCTTTATTGAGCTTTGCAGCGGCAGGGCTGCTTGTATCTACCTTCAATTCTTCCTTTACGTAATAAGTGCCGCTTTTTGACTGTCGTTCATATCTTGTATCACTTCTCTGAAGGTAGAAATGGCTGGTCATATGAATAACCTTTCCGTCACCGTAATTAAAGGTAATAGCTATGGGAGTTTCACCGTATTTACGTCCCATTTCTTTACTTGTAATAAGGACACGTACCTTTCTGTTATTTACTACTCTTATGGGATAACTGCCTGTTTCCAGCCACCAGCATGGTGTGGATCCTCTATCAAAGACATTTAAAAGGAAAGGGTCTGATGCATCTGCTACCTGAACTTCCACAACATCATCTTTTGTAGGAGTATTGTTATATTTTACATATCCCGGGAAGGCCTGTTCCAGAATATTTAAAAGACACCAGTCTGTAGTAAAGAGATAACCTCCCTTTTCTACGAAAGTCCTTATCGTTTCTATAGCAGCTCTATCCACTTTACCGGGACAGTTTATCATAAGAATCTGCCCTGGATCCAGTTTAACTCTCGACAAATCGTCCGGAGATATGAGACTGTAAGGAGTTCTGCTGGCATCAAGCACATCCTGCAAATGGTCATATACACCGGTAACCACTACAATATCACTGTTTTCCACTTCCTGCCATACTCTATATTTCTCAGGATCCTGCTGTTCCATCCTTATCCTTACAATTTCTCCTGCAGCGTCATTTGCTTTTTCCATCTGACCGGAATTGTCGGCTACATTGCATTCTTTACAGATACAATCTTTTGCATTAATAACTCCTGTTGTTACAATTGTAACAAAACAAAAGAGTAACAGACACAGAGAAAAATGCTTTATTCTCATAGTAATCCCTCCAATAAAAATATTCATCCGTAAAATATTGGGCGGAAAGAAAGATAAAAATTTATAATTGAGGTTAAATTTATTGGGTTTTGGGCTAGAAAACCCGAAATCCGAAACCTAATTTAACTGGATAAAATGGCCAGAGTCGAGTTTTGTAATTCCCATAAAAGCTGAGTGCTGCTAGCTAATGGCTTACAAAATTTAAAAATAGAAAAATGTATGATTTGCTTTCACAAATCCTTCAATATTCCCTATATTAAAACACTGATCTTTTATATGGGAAGCAAGAAATGTCTCACCATTATCCAACATATTCCTGAAAAGATGTTCTACGGTGATCTCTTTTTCCACCCGTTTCATATCTGTAAGATATTCAAATACCAGTGGATCTAAAATATATCTTCCAGCAATTCTCAGAGAATTTTTATAACTGGAAGCATTTTTTATATCTTCTTCTTTACCTGAATATAATTTATTTATAGTACAAACATGGTGAGATTTTTTCTGAAAATTAAAAGCCCTGTAATCACTTAAACAATCCTTATCAACCGAAACAAGGCCTAAAACAGCAGATGGGTTTCCTTCCTGTTGATAAATATCTTTTAATTTTACAAGGGGAAGACTGTGAAAAAAGAAAATATCATCAGGTATAATTACACAGAAAGGTTCACCCTGAATAAAATGCTCACATGTTAATATGGCATCACCTTCTCCCATAGCTTCTTCCTGATAGATAAATTCCAGAGTAAGACCATGTTGAATAAAATCTCCGAAATTTTTGTATATATAATTCCTTATAATTTCTTTATCATATGTTATTACTATTGCTATCTGATTAAAACCGCTCCTGAAAGCTTCCTGAAAGGTATAATGTATAACAGGATAATTCAGAAGAGGTAACATTTCTTCAGGAACAAATTCAGAGACAGGAGACCACACAGTCCCTCTGCCTGATGCAGGAATAATACACTTTTTTATCATACTTTATTTTTTTCTCCATACTCCTTTGCTACTCGTAATAATTCTTTTGCTCCCTCCGTACACTCATCTACAATAGACAGAGCTTCCGGTAAAGAAGGTTTATATTCAGTTCCATCTTCAACAACAAGGGAAACTATGCCTCCCTTTTTGAAATAAAAATAATCGTCAGAAGAACCGTTAGACACATTGGATATAACCATAGCATAATCTTTACCTCGAGTTCCCTTTATGGCATCATGCATTCTCTGCTGAACATATTTAAAATATTCAAGATCATGTTCATCTTTAATATCGGCAGGTCTCCTTATTTCATTACCTCTTGAATGAAAATCACAGACAAACTTTATATTAGGATGTTCATCTACAATAGATGCCACATGCCGTGTTTCCGGTTCGGAAAATGGAGCAGAACCGCCGTAGGAATTTTTAGAAGGATCTCCCTTCTGCCACTGATAATCATAATTTCTGTTAATATCTACACCATGATATTCTGTTCCCTTAACAGGGGTACGGGTTTTCCTCCACATAGGGTCATCATACATGGCATAACTGAGTCCGTCAGGATTGGTAACAGGAACTGCATATATATCAAGATTATCTATGAGCTGTGTTATTTCTTTAATATGACTGTCGTCACTGTCAGGATTATAATTTGCAAGCAGTTGTTCTACTGTTTCAAGAAGTATAAGAGGATTGGTTACTTCTCTGCCGTGAGGCGAGGCAAGCAAAAGAATTCCTGTCTTATCATGTTTATCTTCGTCTTTCTTACCTATCTTCATATAACGGAGAGGGGCAGGCCCCTGAAGATTTTTCATTTTTCCGTCATAACCTGAAGTCGTGTAATCTCTTGTTACTACACTTACAAGTTGAGGGTATTTATTTGCAAGTTCCATTACTTTTTCGTCTACCTGTTTCCCATCCACAAAATCTTTAACGAACCCTTTTTTAAACCCTGTATCAAGAGCTACTTTTTTTTCCTGAAGAGCAAGTTTATCGCGAAATTTTGAGAGATCTGACAAAAAATTCTCTTTTATTCTGCCCGATGTTATTTCTACTTTATCCTTAATAGGATCATCGATTTTTTTATTATTGACAGACGTTTTTCTATCTCCACATATGGCTAAATTTCTATCTGATATGTTCAAAGATATTCTTCCTTTCATTTACTGATTTAAGCATTAATATTTGTAAGGGTTCAGCTATCAACAGACAGCAGTCAGCTTTTACAGGAATTACATAATAAATGTCGTTAAATATTTTCTCAGACTAATTTACACAGTCAGGCTTTGTAAGTTTTAGCTGATAGCTGATAGCTAACTGCTGAACGCTTACTACCAGGCATGACCGTATCGGTCACAACCAAATATGAAAATGAATAGACAGTGGAGCATAAAACTTCATCATTTTTATATAAATATTTAATTATTTAATAAAACCTCTTCACTCTTCACCATTTCAAACATTACTGACCTGAGCATGAGCATGTAATAAATTGCATCCTCCCGTCACGCGTTACGCGTTACGCGTCACGAGAATAAAATATGCATTATTTATACTCACCTCAGTAATTATTTACGCTCACTTCAATATTTTTTCGGACATTCTTTCGCCAGAGCATATATCTGATATATTATACATACTGATGACCTGCTTTTACAATAGTTCTATGTTAATAATTTGTTAATATTTCTCTTGACGGAAATCAATATCATTTCTTGCAAAAGCAAAATAAAAACAAATAAAAACAAAATAAAACATAATTTCTTTTAAATAAACCAATTTAAAGCATTTCATAGCACGATTACACATATTCCCTTGAAGCTCTCAATAAAATTCCGTTTATTTCATACCAGTCATTACATCTCTGAAGGTTGGGGAAAAATTTTGTATCTACATAGCAGTTCCATGGTCTATTAAGCAGTAAAACCCTGCAGAAAGGGCATGTGCTGGCAATACTCAGAGCAGTATCTCCTCTGTCTTCTATCATAAAATGAAGGTTCAGTTCCTGTACATATTTTTCCTTTTCTTTAGATATAATGACCTTTGAGTAATCCAGTGAAACTGTCCTGCACCATGCTTCTATATCATCCTGTTCCGTTCCATAATTTACGGTGCTTGTAATAATATAAAGTTCAATTCTATCCTTTATTGCACCGAGATAATCTATAGCTTCCTGTATCGGCAATAAGGCAACCTGCTCCTTACCTGTAATATATTTATCCATAATCTCTCTGGCCATTTCATCTGTAAGAGAAGGGTGATTTTCATGAAAGCGATAACGGGAAATCTCACCTACAGGAAGATAGATACCGTATTTTTCTTCCAGAATTTCACAGAATCTCTCTGCATAACGGGCAAGGACATTATCCTTATCACAACCAACTCGTAATTTGTTCATCATTATAGCGTATTCCTTACGCTTCACCCTTCATATTTCACATAACTCACTTAAATTATCATTCCGGGAAGAAAAAAGATATTAAATTCCTGTACCACGATTTCTTTTCATTATCTTCCTGTTTTTCTTTCATCATTTCAGGTGACTGACCGGATAAATTCTCAATAGCTTCTCTCATTTCCTTTGCCCTTCCATATCTGTCTCGCAGCTCCATGGACAGGGCCTTCATTACTATTGCTTCAAGACCTTCCGATACATTTGAATTAAGCTCCCTTACAGGGCTGAAATCAAAAGGAATTAAAGGAATAACACCGGTCAGAAGACAGTGCATGGTAGCACCAAGGGAATAGATATCCGTCCTTACCTGCGGCTGTCCCTGAAACAATTCCTTCGGTGCATAAGCAGGAGTACCGACACTTGTCATTGTATCCTGACTCAGTGGATTTATTGTCCGTGCAAGACCAAAATCTATAAGCATTACCTTCTCATCAGAAGACTGTAACATTATATTTTCCGGCTTCATATCACGATATATGACAGGAGGATCCTGGCTGTGAAGATATTCCAGAGCATGAAGTATCTCTATTGCCCATTTTATTACAAGCTCTTCAGGCACACCACGTCCTTCATAACCATGAAGAACTGCATCAAGATCTTTACCTTCTATATAATCCATTACAAGATAATATCGATTATCATCTATAAAATAATCTCTTACGACAGGTATATTACTGTGATGGAGGGAACGAAGAATTCTGGCTTCCCTCTTAAAGCTGTCAATCATATACTGATTATTGTTTAATGCTTCACAGGACTGTCCGAGCATTTCTTTTACGGCACAGAGTGTATCGGATTTTTTATCCAGAGCTTCATAAACTGCTCCCATACCACCCGATTTAATCAATCTTTTTATTTCATAATTCTCATGAAGAATCAAACCAGGTTTTAATTTCTTTTCTGTCAGAAGTGAATAACCACATTTACTACATAAGGTTTCTTTATCATCATTCTCATGGTTGCAATTATCACAATATAATGACATAAGTTACTCCAGACTATCAGGTTATTCTCCGTCATTCGTCCCGCCAGAAACTTCATGGTTATCTTCAGGCAAAACGTCTGTTTTATTTCCATCTTCTACAGTTTCATGTTCCGACTCTGATAAACTCACGGACTCATTATCTGCAGCATCTTCGCTATCATCCTGCCTCATAATAGAAGCAGTTTCCGAAGAAAGAGGTTTTCTATCTCTGATCCTTCTATCTCTAAAGTATTTGCTTCCAGGACGTTTTTTCAAATACACAAGAAGTTCCGAAAATATCTGACTTATCTGAAGGGGATGGATTATCTGTCTTTTCTCATTTGTTGATACTGCAATAGAAAGAGTCATAAGAGGGAATTTTTTTATCGTTCCTTCTTTATCCCTCCAGGCAAAACCGCCTTTCTGCCTGTCTTCTTCCGTGTAATATAATAGTATCTGTTTATCGAAGGAAGATATTATTTCTTCACATATTTTATCTACTTTATCGGGAGTTGTAATAAAAACAATATCATCTCCTCCGAGATGTCCTACAAAATCCTCTTTATTTCCGGATTCCTTTACAGTATTTGTCACAAGTGTGGCAGTCATCCTTATAACACTATCACCTTTAGGGAAACCGTAACGCTGATTATAAACATTAAAATTATCTATATCAACCATAGTAACGGCAAATTTTCTACCACTGTCTATTATATCAAAAAGCTTTTTCTGTACAGTAAAATTCCCAGGCAGATTTGTTATATTGTTCATATCCATAGAACTATTGCTTTTTACATCCAGATATTTTTGATTTAATCTGTTAACACCGGCACCAATTTGAGCGACTTCATCGTTACCTTTTATATGAATCTGTGGTTCCTGCTCCATATCTATCAAGGTATCAATA
Source organism: uncultured Synergistia bacterium (assembly GCA_964431735.1). GTDB lineage: Bacteria > Vulcanimicrobiota > SpSt-956 > SpSt-956 > JAKJGF01 > CALARM01. The sequence continues at coordinate 6,390 of CAYSLJ010000075.1, forward strand.
TCAAAAGCAAGCAGTGTTAAACCTCTGGAAAAATAAAAAATCACACTGCAGAAACATATGATGAGCAGTAATAATGATATAAATAAAATAACAGTAATCTTAATCTGTAATTCTTTTCCTGAGGAAATAAATTTATTATATGGTATTGATAGAGAAACACTCCAGCCAAGTGTTTTATTCACAGGAGCAAAAGCTACGATACGCTTTTTACCATCCCGTGAGACATAAGATGTGCAGCCATATCCATATGTCAACAAACCATTTCTTAAAGAGGCGTCTCTGTCTTCCTCTATTAATCCTATCATGTTGGGATCAGAATTATATTTTTCAGGATAAGATATAAGAAGAGGTTTCTTTTCATTATCTATTCCTATGAGCCAGGGAAAACTATCTTCTACAAACCACATTCTCTTAAATTTAGTTTCATTAAACAGATCATGAATATCTTCCAGATTATAGGTACCTACTATAATACCTGTGTCATGTCCCTTATAATTTACCAGGCATGCCATATTCATAGACACCTGTTCTGTTTTAAATACAGAAGAAATATATTTATATCTTTTTTTCTTTTCTTCGCCGGAGGCAAGAAGTGATTTAAAATAGTCTCTATCACTCAGGTTTTCACCTGGTTTATCAACGATTTTCCCATCTAAAATCTTTATAAGCACATCACCTTTTTCATCTATAAACCTGAGTTCATTAAAGGAGCTGTACTGTTCTGAAAAAAGCTTAAATTTCAATTCAGCTTCTTTTCTTTTTTTCTCAATCATCTTTTTATCTTTTCCATCTCTTACCGATATATAATCTGTAAGAGCGAAAGTACCAAGCAGTATAATCAGTTGCTCTTTAGACTCTACAAGGTGATTAACCTGTCTGGCCAGTATTTCTGATTGACTTAAAGCAAGCTGTTTGTTATTGTTGAAAAAACTGCTTACTATATAATTGTTTATCAGTAAAGAAGCCAGAAATAAAATAAGAACAGTTATGAAAACAAGGGAAATAAAAATTTTAGAGCCGAATTTCATAAAAAAACCTCACTATAGAAGCAGGGAACAGGCATGCCTGTTCCCTGCTTCGCACAGAAAAATCTGTAACTGAAAAATTAAACGTTCTTCTTTGCACTGGCCTGGCGAATAGGTAAAGGATATTGTATTACCTGCTGATTATCAAGAAAAATCTGTACCCAGTATGTACCCGGTTCGGGAAATACTATTTCCTGATACATATTGATAGCCATAAAAGGTGTTTCGTCATCTTCAAGCATAAATTCATGATCTTTTGTATCTGTAAGAACAGTCTTTTTATCAGGTCTCAATATCTTTGTTCTTTCAGTATGAGGGCCAAGACCATAGCACCATCCGTTATTTATAAAAAAATTAGGACTTTTAATAGGAAATTCCGGAAAAGGCAGTTCATAAAAGATATACTTAAAACTCGGGGGTTTATTACCAGATTCATCAACCTCAAGACACGGAATAGAAAACTGTAATGAAGGTTTTTTCAAAAACTTTCAACTCCTTAATGGCAAATAATAGCCGTCATATTTTTTATAATACTTTCTATATGAAAAAGCTTTTTTCCTGCCCTCTTTTAATTTTTATTTTTGTGGTAAACAGATTATGCCTGTTCAAGACAAAAACTGTTCACTGCTTTAAATCAATTATCTGAAGGGAATTACCGTTAAAATCACTTATAATTAACTTTGCATCCTTCTCATTACAGGCTATTCCTACAGGAGCACTCATTCTGCCCATGGCAGACTTTGTAGTCAGAACAGATACTAATTTAGCTCCCTTTAGCTCATATATGAGTATCTTTTCCTGAGACGAATCTGTAAGGTAAAGTTTATCAGAAGAATCAATGGTAAGGTATGGTTCTCTTATATTATTACCATACCATCCGGGAACATCAAACTTATCAAGAAAATTACCGTCAGGCTTAAATCTCTGAACCCTCTGATTCCATGTATCGGCAACAACAATGTTTTCTTCATTATCCACAGTAAGTCCTACAGGCTCCTGAAGCTGGCCGTCTCCGCTTCCTTTTGAACCAAACTGTTTCAATAATTCACCTTTCTGATTATATTTCTTTATAAAACAGTTCCCCGTATCAGTTACATAAATATCACCCTGACTATCTACTGCCACATCTCTCGGTCCATAAAATTCTCCTTTCCAGGAAAATTGATAGACTCCATCCAGAGAAAAACGCTCTATTCTGTGATTCCATGTATCTGCTACATAAACATAACCATTTTTTTTGTCAACACCTATACCGCATGGCTCCTGAAATTTACCTTCTTTACTTCCCTGTTCTCCCCATGAAGAAAGAAATACGCCGCACGAAGAAAATTTTTCTATTCTGTGATTGAGAGAATCCACTGCATATATATTACCATCTGAATCTATATCTATATCTCTGGGACAGTTGAACTGGCCGCCGGAAGTGCCTCTGGAGCCTGTAACCATTACGTTATCCACCAGTGTAGATGGCAGTGAAGGAGTTCTTTCGTGGGCTACTTTTAACCCCATAAGAGGTACAGCTTCCAGAGGAGGAAGTTTTGAGAAATCCTTTTTCATATATAATATATAATCAGTGGAACCTGTATCATTCCATACATGTCTGAAAAACACAAATCTGTAAAGAATGTTAAAAAATTCCTCGAAACCATTTCTCACAGAACGTTTTGAAATCAATTGAATCTCGTCAGGTGATAAATGCATGTTTTTCAGAGTGTCAGCAAGTTCATCACCGGTAAAAACATGAAATTTAAACGGTTTTATAAGATTCAATTTCTCTTCCGATATATTATTTTTCAACATATCCAGTGTTTTATCATCAATCTTAAACAGGTCTTTTTTCCATAAATAAGACAGGAGTTTTCTGTTATCTGCTATCCACCAGGCTCTTAATTTCATATGTTCTCTGGAAAAATTGCCTGAAAGAAAAGGCTCGACACTGTTCTGTTTCTCCGGAGATGAAAGGATGGCAATACCTCTCTGTGCATCTTCTGCAGAAGAAGGAAGAGAATATTGAACAGTAAAATCCCGGAGATACCATACAAAAGGCCATGACACTTCATTATCCACAAAAATAACATAATTCTTTTTCTGTCCACTTTCTTTTTCCTCTTTATTTAACTTATTCACAATATCGGATAATCTCTCTGTCGTATCAACAACATCTCTTGTAGTCTGGGTAAAGACCATTGGCTCTACCGGATTATCACCCATTTTAAAATTCAAACGAAAGCTCGTATATACATTAAACCATAAAAGAATTACAAGTATTATACCTGTGGCGTATTTAACATATGATTTTCCTTCCTGAAAAATCTTTCCTAAAGTCATACCTGCCATAACTGTCATGGGTAAAACTATGGGAACCATAAGCCACGGAACCTTTTCCTGTGCATAGGAATATATAAAAAGACTGCTCAGAAACCAGTAAATAACAAAAGACACAAAGGTACCTTTTCCTTCAAGATAAAAAATCATACGTAATATAGCCCATAAAACATAGAAGAACCCTGCAATACATGCCGGGTAAAGGACAAATTTCTGTGAAAGGAGAGGAACTGTATCCTGTGCAAAAGAATAAAGATAGATTAAAATGAGAGAACTGTAAAAAAGTACAGGTGTAAGTCTGTCTCTTTTTCTGAGTAAATACCATATGCCTATAAGAGCAAATAACACTGTAGCAAATTCATAAAGACACAGTTTGGAAATATAATAATAAAAAGGTCCCGGAATTCGTGGTTTTACCTGCTGGTTGAAAACCCAGTAAGTAAAAAACCCGAATATACCCGTAAAAAGGCCTCGGGGATTTGTAAAAAAAGAAGTAAAAAATACAGAAAATATAACGGCAAAAGAAAAAAATCCATTAAGTAATGCCATAAAATCCCTGTTTACATATGTATGATGCAAAATCATCTTTATTTCCTCTTCGTGAAAAGATAATTTAGCAAGCTCTACTGTAAGGGCTGATTGTGAAAAAACTTTATTTTTTAACTGGTTCAGAGAATTTAATTTTTCATTAAAATTCTTTAGATTTTCTAAATCTACTTCTCTTAATTTAGTTATAGCTTCATCGTTAATTACAAAAAATCCCCTTATATTCTGGATAAAAGTGTTCAGACTGTCTGCAGGATTTATATCTCCTGTTTTTTTATTCTGAATATAATAATACAGATTGTTTACAGTAATTATTCTCAGGAACAGGATGGATAAAGCGAGTCTATAGCCTTTTTTCTTTATTACTACTTCAGAAAAGGATTTTCCAAGATATGAAATAATATCCTGTTCCTGCAACACAGTATTTGTAGCTTTTTCTATCATACATTTAAAGAATATAAAGGAGAGAAATATAAATAAGATTATATAAGTGTCCTCTTTAGTTACAAAAGACAGGGCACAGAGAGCAAAACAAAAGGATAAATAATCAGAGTTTTTTTCCCTCCAGTAATAGAGAAAACAGATTATCATACCGAGTGTTGTAACAGTTATATAAATATCATGCCTTATAAATCTTGAAAAATAGGTAAGAGTCGGTGATATTGCCCCCAGTAATGTGATAAAAACAGCCGTTTTCGGGTCAAGAAATCTTTTCAGGGCAAAAAAGAGAAAAATAAGAATTAACCCGCACAGGGCAGGAACAACCCTTGCATTAACATCGGTGGCAACAGCGTGAAGGACACCTCCCCATATTCTGTATATGACAGCATTTGCAAAATAAAGGAACGTTCCATGATATGTCGGGTCATACTTATAGCACCCCGGACCTTTAGTAGCAATTTCCCAGGAATAATAAGCATGAATTCCTTCATCATGGTGAAAGGCCCTGCTTCCCAGGTCATAAAAATGGGTAAAAAGCGTATAGGCCAGAATAAACAAAAAAGGAATAAGAATATCCGTATTCTTAAAAGATCCACCTGCAGTGGTATCATTTTCCTTTAATTTATGCTGTTCTTCTGATACTTTTTGAAAATCTTTTCTTTCTGATATTTTTTGAATTTCTTTGCTTTTTTTTGCCATGTTCATCTCCCCTTTTACAGTTATCGGTGAGCAGCTATCGGTAAACTTCCCGTTACTGATAACTGACCACTGTATATAAATGTTTCCAGTAAAAAATAATCAATACTGTTATAAGCCAGCAGACTATATTTATTTGCATGGGTCTGTCTGAAATAAATATGGATGTAGGATTATCTCCTCTGTTTTCCTGATAGACAAGATAAAGATATCTGAATATCCCGTAAATAACAAAAGGTATTGTACACATAAGTGCTACAGATTTACCTGAAGTAAAGGTATAAAGAGAATAGGCTATCAAAATGGAAGAAGTCGATACAGAAATCATCTGATCCAGCAGTCTGACACTGTAAGAAGAAAGAACATGCCTGTGTTTTGCATGGTTTTCCTCGAGAAGTATGAGTTCTCCCCGTCTTTTTCCTATAGCCATAAAAAGAGCCAGTAGAAAAGTGCATACTATAAGCCACGGAGATACAAACACATTTATTATGACACCTCCTGCAGCTGCTCTCAGAACAAAACTTAAGGATAAGCTCAACACATCAAGAATAGGTAATCTCTTTAATTTAAAAGAATAAATTAGATTCAATATAAAAAATATAAGAGTTATAATAAAAAAATAAAATTTTCCCGTAATAAAAGCAGAGATTAATGAAATAATGGCAAGAAGAATAGAAAATATAATACCGGTACCTTTACTTATTTTACCGGAAGCAAAAGGTCTGTTACTCTTTTTCGGGTGTTCTCTGTCCTGTTCTACATCTATAATATCATTAATGATATATAAAGAACTGCTTAAAAGACAAAACATAACAAAAGCAATCATTACCAGCAATATATCATGATAATGAAAAAGGCGTTCAGCAAAAATTAAAGCTGCAAAAATTAAAAAATTTTTTGTCCATTGTTTTGGCCTCATAGCCATTACCAAATTTTTAAACATTTATCTGATGGGGTCCTATTTTTTATAAAGAATTTTTTCCAGATTTTTTCTAATCCTTACACAGGCAGAACCAAAGTGGACGAAAGCACTGCTTAAATTGGTCACTCTGTGGCCATGTTTTAATACAGTAAGAAGTTCTGGCGGTGAAGAGAAATCCTCTACTTCAACATAACATGAACCAAGTTCACAGGTAATATGGCTGTCTGAACCGACTGCCATAGTTATATTATTCTTCATGGCATATTCCTCGGCTTTTAAATTATCTGTTCTGAAAAAATTCCTGCCATTGAAGACTTCCATAATATCTATATCATGTTTTATCTTTTCAATAGCAGAGAATTTAAGTTTTGTTCTTCGCCACTTGCTGAAAGGATGAGGAATATATACAAGTCCGCCCTGAGCCTTAATTTCTCTTACAGTTTCTTCGGGCGTAAGACCTCCTCTTATTTTCTCTTTTAAAAAAAGTCCTATAATCTCGCCATCTGCTGTTTTAATTTCTTCTCCTGCTATAACCCTGAAAAGACCTGATTTTTCCATCTCCAGAGCTCCGTCAAGCTCATTATGATCCGTCAGGGCAATACAGTTTAAACCTCTGTCTTTACAACATTTTATTATTTCTTCGTGAGTCATAGCGGAATCCTTTGAATAACAGCTATGAACATGAAAATCTATTCGCCACATAATACATCACCTTTATTATCGTGACGCGTAACGCGTGACGCGTAACGCGCAGTTATATATCTTCATTGTTAGCTATATTTTATCAGCATAAGTATATAATAAAAATTTTCCTCCCGTGACGCGTAACGTGTCACGACTATAACCGGTGGAATCTTTACCGTTATAAGCACAAAGAATCATTTTTTTTGAAATATCACCGTGCCGTTTTTATCGTAAATAACATTCATTATTTTATAAAATTTAGGCAGTCCTTCTTCAGAATAGGTGTTTTTTTCCAGTTCTCCCCAGTAAACTATAGAAATACCATATTTATTAATCAACTCCATTGCTTCATTAAGATCCTGAGTTTCATACAATAATTTTACATCTTCCTGGCGTTTCTGAACAGCAGCCCAGTCTCCCCTCCATACAAATTCATGATTACCCCAGCCAAGAACTGCAGGAATACCTGTATTGGTAGACACTCTGCTGTAATAAGTATAGGCATCCTTTGTTGCTTCAACTATTACAGAACCTTTCGGCAAAGACGAATAATGTTCATTCAGCCACGTTATAGCTTCAAAATCCGACTTGTGTTCCTTTTCCATATACCTCTTCATACCGTTTAATTCAGCCCCTGACCAGTCAGGTTTTACATAAGAAGAAGCGCATGGATAACATAAAGTAGGGATAAAAAAGAGACAGAACAATAACCAGAAAACTCCGGGAGCCTTTCTTTCTTTCATAAAATGAAAGGTTCCTCCTGAAGCAATGGAAAATAAAACCAGTACCTGATAATGAAATTTAAATACCGTATTCATCCTCTCATAGGGATGGCCATAATTATCATGAAGATAAAAAAGCTCACAGCAAATAAGAATAAAAAAACCGGCAAACCATAATGACCATAACCATATATTTTTATTACTGTCAAATTTAATCACAGCAAAGACAGAGATTGCGAAAATTATTAAAAACATAAGAGGCCCTGCCTGAAATATACAGTATAAAATTATTGCTGTAGCTGAAATTCCGTAAATCCATGCCATCTGTTGACTTTCTTTAAGTTTCTGGAATTTATCTTTCAGAATTAAATATAACGGAGAAATAAACATAAAGATAAACATAAAAAAACATATAAGGAAATGATACATAAAGGTTCTCTGTTCGGAAGAAACAATTTTTATAATTATCCTGGTCGGAGAATGAAAGTCAATGAAAAATGGAATAAATAATATTACAGAACACATTAAAGCACCGGCTATAAATAATACTACTTTCTCATTATATTTCTCGTTGTACATATTCTGAAAAATAAAAGAAAGGCATATAATAAAAAAGCATGTAGGTACATTCCAGAAATTGGAGCCAAATAAAAAACCGATGGAAAAAGAAGTAAAAAACATAAAAGTCAGTTTATGGTAAATAGAATTCTCCCGGGAAAAAATCTCACAGGGCCATAATAAACATACAGAAAGAGCACATATAAACACAGGGAGACTCGTATAATGAGGATGTAAATCTCCAAGGATGAAACTGAAAAAAGGAAATTCATTTATAGTATTCGGAATAATACGGGAACTTCTAAAAAAATCAAAACCATTGAAACCCTGTAAGCGCACAACCTGTATAAAACCGTCATAATTCCCGGATATTACAAGCAGTATAGAGGAAAAGATACCGGCACCATGATTTTTAGTAATACCGTATACAATACCCCAGCATGCCAGAAAAGTAAGAGCCATAGTAGAACATAAAGCCAGATTATATCCCACAGGTATATCTACAGAGGTCATCTTGATAATAATGCTATTCATAAGATAGCCCAGGTAATAGTAATTAATATGAAAACCGTTCATCCACGGATCAGGAGGCGGAAAATAGGAAGCCCGACATATGCTGTTAAGAAAGGCAAGATCCATAAATTTCTCTTCCCCTATTATAGAAGAATTGTAAACCCTTATGATAGAAAAGAAAAGAAAAATAAGAAAAAATACAATTTCTGTCAGAAATACAAGTCTCCACTGTTCTCTTAACCATGTCACAATGTCTTTACTGTTTCTGAAAAATACGTATAATGACATCAAAATAATAAGAACAGTAAGGAAAAAGAGACTGGTTTTAGTAAAGGACATAATATGAAATCTTCCTGTAATCCAGGAAAGATAGGTAACAGTCATTAAAGAAAATATTTTAGTAAAAAATATACCTCTTCCGCCATGTCTTCTGAATAAAACAAAGACACATGGGAAAATTATTAAACCGAGATAAAACAGTATAAACCACCATGAAAGAATATAAGGAAGGAACGTTATCATTTAGAATTACCTTCTGAAATAAACCTCTCTATAACTTTATTTGCCAGACCGATACAGGAATTTATATTTATTTCCTCCGGGTAAATCTGAGCTCTTGTAGCAAGATATACACCTTTCAGAGGTGATACTATTTCAGGTACGAGCCTCTGGTAGTTATAAGTAATTACAGGATAGGCGTAATCAAGCCTGAATACATATTGCTTTTTTATCCAATCTCGTTCAAAGGCAGGACATATTCTCTTCAGGAATGGTATATAATCATCCAGAAGTTTCTGTATGGAGTAATTCATATAAACATTTCCCTGTTCAAGGTATTTTAATATATAAATCATATTTGAACCATCAAAATACTCGGAAGAAAATAATCCTGTATGTTCTACAATTTCAGAAAAAGGATAAGAAAGATCGCAACTCTGAATGATATAATTATCACTGAAAGCTCTGTTTAATTCCAGAATGACAGAGAGGACGTTCATATATTTTATCGCATTTAAATTCATGGCATATTCTACAGGAAGGTCCTTTACCATTTTCATAAATGCCGGCAGAGGAACTGTTACAATAACTCTGTCAAAATTAAGAAAATCCCTCTCAGTGGAAACTCTTATAGTTCCATCATGGGTAATAGAAATATTTTTAACGGCACTGGAGGTTTTTATTGTACCGCCTTTAGCGGATATTTTCTCTCTCATGATTTCGAATATTCGTTGAAATCCTCCCCGCAGGTATCCTATTTTTCCATGAATATTTCTATAATTGGCCCATAAATAAACAGCTCCCAGTTGACTGTAATCATTTTCAAATCTATTCTTAAGAACAGGAGTCCAGAAAGACCGGAACACTCCCGAACCGCCTGATGAACGGAGCCATTTTTCAGCACTTATACCTTCAAGAGATTTAAAATCTTTTATACGTCTGAGACCTGTCACAGACAGGTAAAGTCTCATTTTATCAATTAAATTTAAATTGCCTATAGAGAATATATCCCTGTTGCTGTTAAAAGGATAAACACCTCTGGAGAAGAAGCCTCTTTTTATATCAGCCCACAGAAGTTCCGAAGAAAGAGATAATCTCTCTATAAGTTGCAGTATATCCTCATCTGACTCAATGATATAATGATAATATTTTTCTAAAAAGCCTCCTGCCAAGAGAAAAGAGCCGGAAAAGCCTCCAAGTTCTTTTTCCTTTTCTATTAATACCACACTGTGTCCTAACTGTGCCAGATAATAGGCACAGGTAATACCGGTTATACCACCGCCAATTATGCCAAATCTCATAGTAAATCTCTTTCGTAGTAAATCTCTTTCGTAACGCATGACGCGTGACGCGTGACGCGAAGATTATAATTAACTATTTTAATGACTATACTTGCACTTTTTCATAATTTCCTTGTTTTTACTGACTTTATAGTTAAATAGGTTTCGGGTTCTGGATTTTAATCTTCCTGACCCAATACCTGACACCTGACACCTGAAAATTGAATAGATTATTTTTTTATAGTTTTTAAAATCTGCAAAACTATATATAAAATATTCTGAAAAAGGAAATCAAAGGTCCCGTATAAAAAGGTCCCGTATAAAAGGAAAACCTGACTTTCTCAAATATGAGAAAAAATCGAAGCTTTTTAAAGAGCAGCATCTTCACATCAGTCAGATAAAAAAATCAACAGATTACTTTAAGAAAAAATGTTCCTGAAGTTCTTTCTGTTCTTTTTTGGATGGAGGAATTATTGAAATATTGCTGGGAGTAAACAGGAATATTTCTTCCTGGACTTTCTGGACATTACCTTCTAAAGCATAGGTTACACCGCTGATAAAATCTACAATTCTTCTTGCCATTTCCTTTTCTGCTTTCTGCAGATTGACTATTATAGGCTTACGACATTTAAGATTATCTGCTACTTCCCTTGCTTCATTAAGATCCATAGGTTCCATAATAACTATATTCTGCTGTTTTGCAGAAGGTAAACTTATTACATTGGATTTCTGTCTTATTCTGTTTGTCTGAAAGTCCTGAACGTCTTCTATTTCTTCTTCTTCCTCGGCATCTGCCTCCATTTCAAAATCTTCCAGGGTAAAGAATTTTTTTATCTTACTCAAAATACCATTATTATCTGCCATACTTTCTTCCCCTCCTTTTGATGTGGTGGTTCTCCTAATAGGTTCTAGGTCCAAATATACCACTCCCTATTCTAATTAAATTGGCACCTTCACTCAGAGCAACTTTATAATCTCCCGTCATGCCCATAGATAAATAATTCGCCTCTAAACCGAATTTTTCCTTTAATTCTATGGCAAGATCTTTTACTTTCCGAAAATAAGGTCTGCTATCTTCGGGATCAGGTAAAAAAGGAGCCATAGACATCAATCCTCTTACTTTAATATGAGGAAGTTTTAAAATTTCTTCCACTTCCTCAAGATAGATCGGATTAAATCCTGTTCTGTTATCCCTCCCGGTAAAATCAATCTGTAATAAAATATCAAGAATTTTGCCTTCTACCCTGTCATTTAAAGCACAGGCAAGTTTAAATTTATCCACACTATGAACAATGGAAAATCTCTCTGCAACCTTACCGGCTTTATTTGTCTGAAGATGACCTATAAAATGCCACCTTAAAGGCAAATCCCTGAGTTCATCCATTTTATTTATTGCTTCCTGGAGATAATTTTCTCCGAAATCCCTTATACCGCAATCATAGGCCTCTCTTATCCTTTCTGAAGAAACGCCTTTGGTTACTCCAAGAAGGAGCACTTTGCCAGGACATGTTTTATAAACCTCTATATCATGTTTTATTCTCTCAATATTTTCTTTAATAGACATCTTTTTCAGTTATCAGTAAGGATCTGTCAGGAAATAACTACATCATAGTTACAGTTTATATCGCGACGCGTAACGCATAATGCGAGGATACTAATTTTTCTAACAATTTACCGGAGTTGTTTTTCCTGCAGTAATAAGTACTCACTGCTTACTGTTTCACAGTCACCGCCATTCCTTCTGTAATATCTCTTGAAGCTACAATAACAAGAGCACCATCTTTAAGACCTTCTACGATAAACTGGTTTCCGTCTTCAACCTTGACCCTTACAGGTAAAAATTTTGCTTTTTTGTCATGGTCAACTATATATACTCCGACTTCACCGTTTTTCTCCACTCTGGAAGTCTTTGGAAGAGATACTCCGTTTACCTTCGAAAGAAGTATTTCCATAGAAACTTCTCTTTTAATAAGCAATGGATTTTCCATTTGTTTGGACGCAAGAACTACAAGAAGATCAGAACTCTGAATACCTTTATCATAAACTTTCTCTACAGAACCTGCTATCTGTGTATGATATTCAGGAAACATTATAACCCTGTCTTCCCTGGTTTCAAGATAATCTTTATTATCACTCGAAACCCTGGTAAGTATGTAATAGGGTAGTTCAATTAATTTAAAAATCTGTGCCCCTGCTGCTACCTTCTGGCCATTTCTTATTTTTATAGGGGAAAGCTCTATTTTCGGAGTTTCCCATAAAGGAGATTTCAACATACTGTCAGGTGAAAGTTTCTCCTCATAACCATCAAAATAATAACTTACGACACCGTCATATTCAGCAGCAAAATTCAAAGAAACATCTTTTTGCAATGTATTAATTATATTTCCATTTTCCTTATCCAGCATATCGATTTTATTACTCATTTCCATCTGATATTTCCTGTGTTCTTCTTTTAAGGCCTTCCTCTTTAAAACTACATCTTCTATTTCCTTTTCTATTGATTTGCTCTCATCAAGCTTAAAATTCAGTAAATTTTCTCTGAGTTTATCAATTTGTTTATTCAGAGAAAATATTAAGATCCTATCCATTATTTTCCATCGACTGATATGACGGAGCCGGGACAACTGAAGTTTTACACCATTCTGCCTTATCTCCATTCTTCTTTTTTTCAATGTAGTTTCAAGTTCATAATTATATACTTTAGCAACTGTATCGCCTTTTTTAACCTTCTGGCCGTCAGTAGCTATCTGATGTAATACACCTTCCAGGCCGGATGTAAATTTTTTTTCTTTTCGGAAAATCAGTCCGCGACAACTGATTGTGAAAGGCACTTCTGTGAAATGAGCTTCTACCACGGCAATACTCCTGGCAGGAATAAACTTCGACAGAGCAAATTTCCCCAGAAGAAAAGCGAGAAAAAATACCAGCAATACCAGTATAAGACGGAAAGTAATTATAGCCCATTTTAAAATTTTTCTTCTTGTTTTTCGGGCTTTCCGCCTCCTCTCACTGATCTTCCGAATTATCAAATAAAATCACGTCCTTAATTTATATGAAAATCGTAACGCATAAAGCGTAACGGGAGGACAGAGATTTTCATAACTGAACATATTATTTTTAGTTACCTCTAAAGCCAGCTAAGCATACTATCTTCAGGCAGATTATCATCATCAGGAACATCCATTTTAGGTAATAAAAGTTCTTTATGCCTGAGAGCCTCTTCAGGGGTTATCTTACCTGATTTAACAAGTTCATTCAAAGAATCTGAGAAGCTCAATATCCCCTCCTTATGGCCTTCTGCTATAATAGAATAAAGTTGTCCGTATTTTGTTTTGAATATAAGACCTCTCATATCAGGGTCAGGCCAGATTACTTCAAAGATGGGCATGCTATCTGCTTTATCCAGCCTTACAAGCTTCTGACTGATTATTCCTTTAAAATTAGAAGTAAAAATATGACGGAAATAATGTTGATCTCTGCCTGTATAGAGACTTAAAAATCTTTCTATTGCCTGAACGGAATTTGTAGCACGAACCATACAAATAATAAGTTTTCCTGCTTCTGCAGCAACATTGACAAGCTCTACAGTCTGGCTGTCTTTAACTTCTCCAACTACTATTACATCGGGATCCTGCTGTATGGCCTCATACAGAGCACTGGAAAAAGAAGGCGTATCTACTCCGATTTCTCTCTGAGATATTATACTTTTTCTGTCTCTGTAAAGAAATTCTATCGGATCTTCTATTGTTATTATGTGCTGTTTCTTCGTTTGATTTATGAAATTTACTATAGAAGCAACAGTTGTAGATTTACCGGCTCCTGTAGGACCGCTGATAAGAATAATTCCTGATTTCATGTCAAATATCTTCTTTATTTCTTCTACAGGCAGTCCCAATTTTTCAAACGTCGGCATTTCAACATGCATCATTCTAATAGCTGCACTGACCATACCTTTTTCATAAAAAGCATTGACACGGAAACGCATTCCTCCGGGAATAGAATAGGAAAAACTTAAATTCCTGTCCTGCTTAAAGGTAGACCTCTGAGAAGATTTCATGACACCTGCTATAAGACGAAGGGTATCTCTCTCTGTAAGTGCCTGAGCTCCTACAGGTATAAGACTGCCTTCAAGGCGAACATAGGGAGGACTCCCTACCTTCAAATGAAGATCAGATGCTTTATGTTCTACAAGAACAAGGAGGAGATCATCTAAATCCAGGGGAAGCTCTGATTCATCAGGAGATTCAAGCTCTTCAGGCTGAACGGAAGGAGATACAGCAGTCGCACCAATCCTTCCATAACTATCTTTTATTTTACTATCTATACTGGAAACTTCCTGTTTCAGCTCATCTATTCTGGAAATAAACTGTTTTGCTTCAATTGAAGCTTTATTTATCTTTTCGAATACTTCCTCCGGTACATCAACGGCTTTAGCTTTCTGTAACGCCATTTCCAGTAAAACCTCTGCTTTATTTTCAACCTTACCTATATTGGCCTCTGTAGAATTTATTCTTTCCGTAAGATTTTCCAAAAGTTCCATAGCTTTCTGTGAACGTTCCAGAGCAGTTAAATTGGCGCTGTTAAGTTTCTCAAAATTCTGTTCAGCGTGACTGGCCTGTTCAAAAGCATGTTCTGATTTACTTAAAATGTCATTAAATTTATTTACCGCATCAGAAAGTTTTTGCTCTGTATTTGTCACTTCCGTTGAAGCTCTGCCGGTAATTTCCTGTATATTTCCTGTCGTAATTTCTAAAGCTGAACATCGTTCTTCAAAAGATTTAATTTTTTCCAGAATTTCAGAAGAGTTTTTATCTGCCGAATAAATCTTTTCTGACACATCGGAAAGAATCTTCAAAGAATTTTCTGCCTTTTCTTCGGAAGCTTTAGACTTGGCAAAAGCCTGTTCTGACTTTAATAAATGCTTATCAATAGTGGATTTAAAATCATTTTTTCTGGCATGGAGTTTTTCCAGTTCCAGTTTTATATCTGCCACTTCTTTAGATGATGAACTGGCACTGACATGGGCTTCTTTTATAACATGTGATAATTCATCAATTTGCTTTGCAAATTCTTCCCCTCTCTTACAGGCACCATCGGCCGCATCCATAGCACTTTGAAATTTACCCATAGCTTCCATGGAAATCTGTTCGATTTTTGAAAGAACATCCTGTCCGTTCTGAAGTATATCACTCAATTCTTTTTTATAATTATCAATAGATGATAAGATCTCTTCACTTTTTGAAAAGATCTGGCCTGTATTTGCCATTATTTCATCCATTCTGGCAGATGCATCTGTAGCAGTAGACGCTGCTCTCTGAGCTTCAACAATAGCAAATCCTATTCTTGTAATAACTTCGGTAGACTGTTTTTCTGCAATTTTTGCCTTTTCCAGAGCTTTATTAAATTTATCCTGATTACTTATGAGTAAATCTTTTGAAACCGGATCTGTAACACCTTTTACCAGTTCAACTTTTGCCAGTCCGTCAGAAATACCCCTTTCCATAAGTTTTATTAACATCTGTTCTTCTTCTTCTATCTTTTCTTTCAAGAAGGATAAAAATTCATCTTTAACAGGTATTTTCTCCTGAATACCTGCTATTTCTTCTTGAAGAGCAGTCCTGAGATTGGCATGTTTGAGTTCGTCGGAAGATGATGAAGATTTAATATTTTCAACAATAGCCATAAATTTTTCTTCAATATTGTTGATTTTTTCATTTACTTTATTTTCTATAGAAGATAATATTTTCGTTTCATCCACCTGAGATGGTGGCTGAGATGAAGAAAGAGAAGTTTTTAATCTTGTTTCTATATCTCTTGTTCTTTTTTCAACTTCTGCTATGATACTATCGGAAAGTTGAGATAAAAGTTCATCTGTCTGCAAAGCAGGTACGTCAAAGACATCTTCCCTGTCTTCTATAGATTCCAGTTCCACATGATTAACACTTTTAAAGGCAGTTCTTTCATCAACAATAGAAGATTTATCACCCAGACCTGCTCTGGCCTTCAAAGATTCTATAACCTTTCTGGCAGGAGATTCGACTTCTGATGTCTGGGCTACAACCATACCTGTTTCGACATCTACCGAAGGTACAGGTTCATCACCTTCGCCGAAATTATCCCATACAAGATCTTCATCAGCCATTTCATCAAAAGATAAATCCTCCCAGTCTTCATCTATATCATCAATTATATCATCAAAATCATCACTCTCATCATTCTCTTCAGATACGGAATCCATATCTTTATATTTTTCATCAGATTTTTTCTTTCCACCTTTTTTAGGTCCCTTCCCCTTTTTACTCACTTACATCACTTCCTTTATAAAAACTATGAGCTCTTTATTTATATTAGTGACGCGTGACACGCGTAATAACATACCGGGTACACAGTCAATGACAAAATATTATAACAATAATGTCTGCTAAAGGCAATACTACCCTTATAACCAGTCATAAAGGGCATTACCTCCGCCTCCTTCACCGGATGCAGACGTATGGCCGTCAAGTTTCAGTCTCAATTCAGTAGGCTGTTCTGCATTAAAGAGAGCATCTTCCCTGCTTACAAGGCCTGAATCTACAAGTCTCATAAGGCTTTCGGTAAAGGTCTGCATTCCGTCCTGCTGTCCTTCAACAATAAATTCATATATATCGGAGATTTTATTCTCTGAAATTAAACTCTTTATTGTAGGAGTAACAAACATTATTTCAGTTGCAGGTACTATACCGGTTGCATCTATTTTAGTGAGAAGTTTCATAGCTATAACACCTTTAAGTGTATTGGCCAGAACCTGTCTGAACTGTTCCTGTGTTTTTCCGGTAAAAACATCGAGAACTCTTTCAATTGCCTGAACGGCATTTGATGAGTGAATGGTACTGAATACAAGATGGCCTGTTTCAGCTGCAAGTGCTGCTGTTTCAATTGTTTCCTGATCTCTCATTTCTCCGATGAGTATAACATTGGGATCCTGCCTCAAAGCCTGTTTGAGTGCATCGGCAAAAGAGAGAGCATCTATACCGACTTCTCTTTGAGATATGATAGACATTTTATCTTCATGAACAAATTCTATAGGGTCTTCAATAGTAATTATATGAAGTTTTCTTGTTCTGTTTATCTGATTTATAATAGCCGATAAAGTTGTGGATTTACCGGCTCCTGCAGGTCCGCATACAAGGACAAGGCCACTTTTAAGTTCGCCGAAGTATTTTAAACTTTCAGGTAAATTTAAATCCTTAAAGGATTTACCTCCCATACCGAGCATACGGAAAGCTGCACTTATTCTTTCTCTTTCATAAAAAGCATTTACTCTGAAGCGTACCTTATTGCCCGGAAGTGTATAGGCATAATTCAAACTTAAATGTTCATGGAACATTGTCCTCTGTTTTTCGTCCATTCCGCCGAGTATTAAACGCTTCGTATCATTTTCCGTAAGAGACTGTTCTCCGATAGGCAACAATTCTCTCTCAAGACGAACTATAGGAGGACTTCCCACTTTAAGATGAAGATCAGATGCATTATGTTCTACAAGAACCTGCAAAAGATCATCCAGTTCCAGAGGCAAATCGGAAATCTCCGGCACATCCACACCTTTTTCATACTGTTCCAGAATAGGATTAAAATAAGGTACTTTCAGCCTGTGAAGAAGATAAACAAATTCTATTTTTGGTATTGTCAAAAGTTCGGCTGCCCTGTCAAAAGTAATCTTTTCTTCCCTGAAAAGTTCGACTACGGCAAGCTCAAGTATTTTCCTGGAAAGGGCACTGTCATCCTGTACGCCCAGAATGTCTCCAAAATCAGGTAAAATATCAATTTGTAATTTATTCATAAAATTCTGTTCCTCTTTCATAAAAGGAACCACTCCATCAGACCTCCTAACAATTTATATATGAACAGGTATTCCCAATTTCTTTGCACAGAGATTAAAGAACATTCTCAGTTCATGAAAATTTAAATAGAAAAAATATACGGTAGAAACTATTGCACCAAAACCTATGCCGGATCGTGTATTGACTCTTTCAATACTGTTAACTTTACCTATAAAAGGTACTTTTACTTTCAAAGCAATTAATACTATAGTAACAATAGCACCGAGTTTTAATATAAAACTCAAAAACCCATCTATATTATGCATATCTCCGCTTGGTATAATAACTTCAAGCCACGAGATAAGAATAAATGTAACGGGAATGCTTAAAAAACGAACCATAACATCAAGAACTATATTTATATAATTGGTTAACATAGGTTGAATTTTAATTGTTCTTTTTTCCGAATGAAGTGTCCATACATCAAGAGCCATACCTAAAATTCCAAACAACAAAGTACCTGCCAGAAGATAGATAAACCAGACAAGAACAAAACCTGTATCCATAAAAAATCACCCTGAAAATTTTTATTAAATAAAATAATAGTTTATATAATAACAATTCATAAATAATTCTTCTGTTACCTGTTCCACATTTTACATCATAAAAAGAATAAATTACCGAACTGAGCATAAGCATTTAATAAACGTTTTCCTCCCCGTCACGGGTAACGCGTTACGTGTCATGAGAGCATATATGTATTATTTCTACTTACTTCAGTAATAGATATAATTCTATTTATTATGTAAAATTCCTTTAAATTTTAAATCCTTCTATGATCTTGACAAAACTTTATAAAGTAATTACACTCTTATTGATTCTTTTATGATTTTACGATTTTAATTTACGATTATGAGGGATATTTTTATGAAAGAAGAACGTGCTGACGAACCGTGTTTTACAATAAGTATAGTTTCAAAAATGGTAGAGATGCATCCTCAAACAATCAGACATTATGAAAGAATGGGTCTTTTAGAGCCTCAGAGAAGCGACGGTAATATAAGACTTTTTTCAATGAAAGATGTAGAACGTCTCAGAAGGATACAGAATTTCACAAGAGACATGGGAGTAAATCTTGCCGGAGTAGAAGTAATTCTTAAATTACTTGATCAAATAGATGATTTGAAGGATGCCATGGAAAGGGAAATGAAGGATATGAGGGGTAAAATGGAAAGAGACATGTGGCCACGAGAAATAGAAGAATAATCTCACGTTACAGGCTTAAAAGAAAGGTGTAGCAAATTTAGGATGTATGAAGATGAAACATAAACATTTATATAACATACCTCTTGTAATATTTTTACTTTTTTTTATTACTTTTATCGCATCAGGATCTACGGAACATGATAACAGCAAAATGAGTTTTACCCTGCTGGGAAAAGTCTATGCCATAGCAAAAGAAGAATTTTACGGTCATTTCGACAGAGCTACTATTCTTAAAGGCAGTATTAAAGAAGTAAAAAATTTTATAAAAAAATCAGGAAAAAATCCTGACAGGGTACCTTCTTTTCAATATACAGGCAACGAAGACAGAGATATAGATTCATTTCAGAATATAATCACAAAAACTATAAATATTTACAGTAAAGAAGGGCTCAGGGAAAAAGATATTTTAAGGGCTGCTCTTGACGGTATCCTTTCATCCCTGAATGATCCCTATACTATATATATGGATCCTGCCTATTATAAACAGTATAACCAGACTATGGGTTCAAGCGATTACAGCGGCATAGGAATTTTTATAGAAATTAATGCAAAAAAGAATAACAGAATTACAATTGTAGAACCAATAGAAGACTATCCTGCCTATAAAGCCGGCCTCAGGGCAGGAGATGAAATAATAGAGATTAACGGTATAAAAACAAAAGGTATGGATATAGATAAGGCGGCAAACCTTATAAAGGGTCGAGAAGGAACTGTAGTAGTCATAAAGATAAGCAGAGAAAAAGCATCTCACCCCATAGAATTTGAAATAACAAGGACGAAAATCCATGCAAAAAGTGTAGTAGCCAGAACACTGGATGGTAATATAGGGTTTATACGTATAAGAATCTTCGGAGAAACTACAAAAGACGAATTTAAAGAAGCTCTGAGTCAGATAGACGGAACAAAAGGTTTGATAATAGATCTCAGAAATAACGGAGGAGGACTTGTAGAGGCTGCTGTATCGATATGCAGTCATTTTATCCCCCGTGGTAAAACAATAGTAACGATAAAAGAAAAAAATAAAGAAGACGTTAAGGTATCTGAAGGGCTGACTCCTGTAAATAAACCTGTTATAATACTTGTAAATGCTTATACAGCCAGTGCATCGGAAATCACGTCTGGAGCTCTGCAGGATTACGGTATAGCCACAATTATAGGAAAAAATACCTTCGGAAAAGGCTGTGTTCAATCAATAACAGATTTAAAATCGGAAGGAGCCGTAAAAATTACCATAGCAAATTATTTCACTCCAAAGGGAAGAGCCATACATCATATAGGTCTCAAACCTGATGTTACTGTCGATATGGACGAAGCACTTGTAAGCAGAAATAATGATGTGCAGTTAAAAAAAGCTATAGAAATGTTAAAGTGAGTTGTGAATCGTGAAAAGTAGTGAACTGCTCACTGACAGAGAAAGGTGATGAAAATGAGCATAAATTTTGCCCACATATATACTACAGCAGACAGAGACGATACTGTAAGAACAATAAAAGCCTTTATGAAAGATAAAGGGTTTCTGGAGGTAAACCCTCAGGAACATATACCGGAACTGCCTGATGTTGATTACAGCTTAATAGAAGAAAAAAGCCTGAGATTTTTCATTATAACAGGGTCAATTAAAGGATGGACAGGGATCTTTGAAGACGGGGGAACCAGTGCACAGAAAGAGCTTGCCAGATATATTTCAGGTGTGCTCAACAGAAAAACCATATGGACTAACTGCTCTGCTTCTACCTGTAATTACCTCTATACAATCTTTGATGAAGGAGAAGTTACAGAAGAATTTACCCGCGGAGATGCCTATGATTACGATGAAAAAGGACAGTTAAAATACTTTAGCTGTTATAATGAAGATGAACTTATAAAATTTATGAACACCCTTAATATACCGCTTCCTTCTGCTACCTATGAAGAAATAATAAGAAATAATGTAACTTTAAATAAAAATGAACTCGTTCATATAGCTTTCAGGAAAGAAGTAATTGCTGAGGAAGAAGATTTAACAGACGACTTGCCTGAGCTGGAAGATTACAGAGAAGAGAAAAAAAGTGGATTTTTCAATAAAATGATGGACAGACTCACTCAACCAATATGGGATAAACTGGGAAAAGATGTTTTACAGTTCCTTCCTCTCTTAAA
Source organism: uncultured Synergistia bacterium (assembly GCA_964431735.1). Lineage (GTDB taxonomy): Bacteria > Vulcanimicrobiota > SpSt-956 > SpSt-956 > JAKJGF01 > CALARM01. The sequence continues at coordinate 27,807 of CAYSLJ010000075.1, forward strand.
CAAAGCCCAGGAAATGGCCGGGCTGGCAAAACCTCTTATAGAACAGGGACTCAAAGGAGATGAACTCAGAAATCATCCTCACTATCAAAGACTTACGGCACTGGAAAAAGAAATTACACAGGAACTGAGAAGTTCATCCTTTTACACACCGGAAATAGAAGATATGATAAAACAGGGTATGGGGCTATCGCAAAAGATTCTTAAAGCCTATGATCCCCTTGAAGAAGAAATAAAGAAACTTAACAGCTGTGAAAATTTAACCTTTCAGGAACTTGCCATAACAGGAGAAAAACTTATAGATCTATCGGCAGGTATAAAAATCGACAGAACAGATATAAGTATAAAAAGAATTGACAAGGCCTTATCATGGGCCGGCATCCCTGAAAAGGCAGACCCTGAAAAATTCAAATATGCTACAGGTTCCCTTATAGGTGAAATCATTATAAAAAATCACGACGGAGAATGGATTAAAGAGGATAACATTATAGATTCCTGTGTACAAACAGGAAATAAAACAATAAACCCCTTCAGATGGTATGAAGAAAAATTAATCACAGGGGAAAAAACCTATCTTTATGAACAGTATAAATCGGTAATTCGTGAAGCGTGAGTCGTGAGTTGTGAAGCGTGAAAAGTGAAAATTTAATAATTACGAAAAGATATATTATTTATTTAATATTATTTCTGCTCTGTATAACAGGCTGTAAAAGTGAAGCCAGGCCACCTGTTTCTACAATGGTTTTTGAGAAAAAGACCTTAACAGTAAAAGACAGAACTATTACAGTAGAGATAGCAGATACATCGGAAAAAAGAATGACTGGCCTCATGTACAGAAAAAGCCTGGGCAAAAATGAAGGAATGCTTTTTATATTCTCCGGAGAAGAAATTCACTCTTTCTGGATGAAAAATACCCTTATACCTCTGAGTATTGCCTTTATAAAAGAAGACGGCACAATAGTTCACATAGAAGACATGGAACCACAGACAGAAATGTCTCATTCATCGAAATATCCCGTAAAATATGCCCTTGAAGTAAATAAAGGATGGTTTAAAGAAAATAACATAACAGTCGGGGATAAAATACTTTTAACCGGTCACTAATCACTATTCACCATTCACAACTCACTACTCACTACTCACTGCCAAAGGCATAAAGCTTTCCGTCATCAGAAGCTATAAAAACCATACTGTTTGCAATGGCAGGAGAAGACATTATTTTCCCGCCTGTTTTATATTTGCATCCTCTGCCTTTTTCGGAATGAATGGCATAAAACATCTTATCAGTAGAGCCTATATAGACGAAACCGTTTGCCACAGCAGGGGATGAATAGATAGTATCTCCCGTCTTATACTGCCATATTTTTGTCCCTTTACAGGCATCCAGAGCGTAAACGTTCTTATCCCTGGAACCTATAAATACCTTTTTATAAGCCACAGCAGGCGAAGATATGATAGGTCCTTCTGACATAAATTCCCATTTTATTTTTCCGTTTGATGCATCAAGGGCTACAAGTTTATTATTTAAAAGACCCGTATATATGAGACCATCCAGAAATGCCGGTGATGAATGTATTTTACCGCCTAAATTCTTTGACCATACTTTTTCTCCTGTAGTCCTGTTAAGACAGTAAACAGAACCATCCCAGGAACCAAAATAAACCAGCTCTGAAACAATAAGAGGTAAAGAAGTAATCTGGTCGCCTGTCTTATAAGACCAGACAGGTTCTCCTTTTTCCATAGACAGGGCATAGAATACCCCTTTATCGGATCCTGTATAAAGTATATCGTTATAAACTGCCGGAGAAGAATTCATTTTTGAATCTGCCTTAAAAGACCATACCTTTGTTCCCTGGGAAATATCAATACCATATACAAATCCACTACAGGCCAGATATATCATTTTGACTCCGGCGAAAGGAGTGGCTCTGATCTCACCGTCACTGCTAAACTTCCATAGAGGTTTACCTTTTTTCTGGCTTATAGCATAAAGTGTTCCACCTTCATCACCTATATAAACATTTCCGTCTGCAATAACAGGTGATGAAGTAATTCTTTTTTTAAGATTTAATGTCCAGTTAAGAGTAAGGAAATTATATTCATCTTTTAAACTGGAAATCTTCAAGTTCTCTTCATTCTTCTGAAAAGCACCATTATTACCTCTGAAAGAAAGCCAGAGTCTGTTTTCCGAGAGCTCATACAAATTTTCAAGTCTGGATTTAACTTTCCCGTCAAGTTCATAAAACCCTGATAACACTTCTCTTGTAAGATTTAAAACCCTGTTATAATGCTTTACTTTATAAGAAGCTCTGGCAAGACTGGCATAATAAGATACTTTTTCCGGATCAAGTTTAATAGCTTCTTCGTAGGCTTTAATGGCTTCTCTGTAATCTTCGATTTTCTCATAAGTCTGACCGAGCTTAAAGTATACAGAACCATCTTTTTCAATATCGATACTGTTCAGATATGCTTCTACTGCTTCAGGATATTTCTCCGTTTTAAAATATATATCCCCTGACTGGGCATAATAAGGCCCATTATTCTTTACAAATTTAATGGCTGATTTTATGGATATAAGGGCACTTTTATATTTACCCTGTTTCAGTTCTTTTCTGGATTTCCTGTAAAAATTCTCTGCAAGTTCAATGCTCATCTCCCTTGTAACAGAAGGTAAACCACGGAAAAGCTCTATGGCACTATCATATTTATTACTACTTCTATAAATCCTTGCAAGTTTTAATATTGCTGTTTTATCACATGGTTTTAAAGAAAGTAATCTTTCATACATAACCTTCAATAAATCACTGTCATCTTCTTCATTAAAAGCTTCAATTAAAGTAGTGAGAACGTCAGCATCGTCTATTAAAGGACTTAACAGTGCTATCTCTCTGCGGTGTTCCCATGTAGAGGCCCATGAGTTAGTTGCTGCAAAAAAACATTTACAGGCATCTTTCTGAGATTTCTTTTTCAGGAAAATCTCCCCCTGAATTATATGAACATCCGGTAATGTTCTGTGAAGTCCTTTAATCTTTTCAATATAATTGAGAGCTTCATCCAGGTGGTCATTATTAAGGCAGATTCTGGCAAGCAGGCAATAGGACTGATACCATACTGGTTCAATAGAAATAGCTTTCTTTATATTCTTTTCAGCTTCTACAAAGTCGCATTTTCTAATCAGTAACCTTCCGAGACCTGTATAGGCTTTACCGTACGAGGGATTAATTTTTATAATCCTTTTAAACATGTCTTCTGCTTCCTCATAGAGTTCTTCCTGTAAAAACAATATACCCATACGGTAATATGACTCGGGAAAATTCTGATCTTTGTAAATTGCATGTTCATAAAAACCTGCAGCTTCCTCCCAGTCATCTTTCTCATACAGTACACCCTTAAGAAAAGCCCCCCTGGAAGAATCCTCATTCAATCCGGCAAGAGATAAAATTTTATTATAACAGCCTTCCAGATCGGATTCGATAAAAGAATAAAGTTCGGCAAGATCTACAAGACGGTTAAAGTCACTGTTATCACAGGCCAATCCATTCAAAAGGGAGGTGATGCAATTTTCTGTATCTCCCCTGACAATATATACGTCAGCAAGGCCAAAATATGCACCGGCATTTTTCTTTACAAGGAGAGACCTGGTAAAATAATCGAAACTATTATCATATAACCTGTCAACAAGTGCTTTTCTGCCAAGTACCATGAACATATTGGAAAGGGTTAAAGCTATATCCTGTCTTTCAGGAGAAATTTTAATAGCTTTTTCATAACACTCACAGGCTCCCTGAATATCACCTTTTTCTCTGAGAGCATCGCCAAGGGAAAGCAAATAAGTAATATGATCAGGCACAAGTTCGAGAGCTCTTCTGAAACTTGATATACCTGCATCGACCATATTCTTTTCAAGCTGGGTTTTCCCTATGGTAAAAAATTTCCCTGCCTTGTCTTCAGGAGTTTCGTGAGGTTTTTCACTTGCTCCCTGTAATTTGTTTTCACTGACTTTTTTCTTTTTACTGAGCTGTTCTTTTATTTTTCTCGCAAGTTCTTCTGACTTCTTTTTATCATCTCTCAGAGGTGCAGAAACGACGTTTTCATGAGATTTATTCATCTCTTCAAGTCTTTTCAAAACTTCAAATTTAAAGGTATCATCAATTCTTTTTGTCTGACTCTGGGTTTTGAGCCTTTCTTCAATGGCTTCCATCTTTTTTAATTTCAGATCTTCTTTACTTTTTTCCTGTAATTTTGCCTCTTTTGCCCTGGCCTTAAGTTTATCTTCCATTTCTTGCCTTTTTTTACGAAGTTCCATTTTATGGGCATCATGGTCTTCTTTCCCGATTTCCCCTTTCTCTTCGGGTATTTTATCTTTACAAACAGGTTTTTCCTGATACATGAAAGACCTGTCCTTTAGCTCCGGCACTTTCTCTTTATGTAAAGATTTTTCTTTTCTATCAGGCATTTGCTGTTCTTCTTCTGCTTCCATATCCTCCTGTTCAATGTAATCAAAGAGGGCTTTAGAGGAAAAAGCATAAACGTAACCGTCCATAGAGGTTATATATATGTTTTTATCAGCTAAAAAAGGAGAGGAAAACAGCTCTCCATCTATATCAAAATCCCATATTACCTGTCCTGTAGATATTGAAATAGCATTAAGTTTTTTAATTCTCCCTGAAGTTCCGAGATAAATTATACCATTATCTATTACAGGGGATGAGTAAATAGTGCCTGAGACATCGGATTTCCATTTCAAATTACCTGTCATGGCATTGAAAGCATAAATATTTCCGAGTACTGTAGCTACATAAACGATACCTTTATAGACAGGTGATGTGCAGCAAATTTCTCCGTCCAGTTCAATATTCCATTTTTTACTTCCGTCAAAGAGATTAAGAGCATAAAAATTCTGATCCCTTGAACCGACAAATAATATATCTTTATATACAAAAGGAGTGGCTTCTACCGAATTACCTGTTTGAAACTCCCATAAAAGTCTGCCATCTTCCATATCAAGGGCATATATTTTAGAACCTTCGGAGCCGAAAAAAACCATATTATTACTGATAGAAGGAGAAGTTTCAAGATAGCTTTCCGCCTTAAATTCCCATATCTTCTCTAAATTTCCCGGATTATAGGCACAGAACAGGTCACGTTGGCTGGCAAAAAGCCTTTTTTCTGTAAGACAGAGAGAAGATCTGTTAAAAAAACCATCTGTTTGTAGAATCGTATCTCCCTTTTTTACATCTATGGCATAGAGATTTCGAAAAGACGAAACATATAATATATCGCGGCAAGATATTACAGGGGAACATTCAATAGAAAGATCTCTTTCGTCCTTAAGTAATTTCTTCTTCCATTTCTCTTCACCTTTTTCTCCGTCTATTGCATAAAGATAACCATCTGAAGAATTAACAAACACCGTATTTTTCCATACAAAGGGAGAAGAAATTATTGCATCACCTGTTTTAAATTTCCAGCAAAAATTAAAGGCAAATTTAGGATTATTCAGTTCTTCTATCTGAAGTAAATCTAACTTTATCTGTGCCGGTAAGTCAACAGAAAATTTCAACAAATTACCTGCCTTTCTAGAGTACATAAAAAAACAAGACCTCAATAACTTTCTCTTTCTCATGGAAGAATCCTGCTAACCTGTAATAAAAATGGTGTTAATTATTATAAGGAATTACAATTAAGGGACTGTAAGAAAATAACCCTGGCAAATTGTTAGAACGGTTATCATCC
>CAYSLJ010000076.1:0-33279 GCA_964431735.1 uncultured Synergistia bacterium
ATATCTTTTCCTCCAGAGCCCGGCCAGGGACAGGAGCGTGTTCCATATTTTTTTTGTACCAATTTGCCTGTTGCGATATTAAGTAAAGGAAATCTTATTATCGTAACGCGTCACGATTACACATATGATAAGGGACTGTAAGAAAATAACCCTGGCAAATTGTTAGAACGGTTATCATCCTCGCGTCACGCGTTACGCATTACGCGTCACGATATAGACGTAAATATGATTGGCTTATTTCTTGACAACCCCTAAGGTTATTTTTTTACAACCTTCTGGTTATTTTCTGACAACCCCTTATCGCTTATATTTAAAATCAAACGTTATTTTTTAATACCCTTATACTTGACAATAATAGACTAAACTTTTATAATATATACAGGTATAAAATATATTCTGACAGGGCAGGTGAGTGATATGGATTTTAAGGATTATTATAAAATTCTTGGTACAGACAGGAATGCAACAGATAAAGATATAAAAAAAGCCTATAGAAAACTTGCAAGACAGCTTCATCCTGATATAAACCCGGGTGATCCGAAAGCAGAGGAGAGATTTAAAGAGCTCAATGAAGCGTATGAAGTGCTGTCAGATCCGGCGAAAAGGAAAAAATACGATCTCCTTGGACAAAACTGGAAAAACGGTACCTTTAATAAGGGCGGATACAGCGGAGAAGGAGTGTCTGATTTCTTCAGAAATTTCAGAACTTCATCAGGGAAAAGCGGTGCCACATCATTCAGCGGTTTCGGTGATTTCAGCGATTTCTTTAATACCTTCTTTCGTAATGGAACAGATAATTTTGGAGGCGATTTTTTAAACGATACCGGTACCGGCGGAAGGAGAGACGTAGAATATCAGATAGAGATAACAATGAGAGAAGCTTATAATGGGACGGAAAAGTCATTCCAGGTGCAGAGACAGGAAAAGTGTTCTTCCTGTTATGGGACGGGAAGAAAAAACAATAATCTCTGCCGTAATTGTGGAGGAAGCGGAATGATTTCCACGAGCAGACAGATAGAAACTAAAATCCCGCCAGGCGTAAGAAACGGTTCAAGAATAAGATTAAGAGGAGAAGGTGAAATCGGAAGAGATGGCACGAGAGGTGACATGTATTTAAAGGTAAAGCTTATGCCTCACGATTTCTTTGAACTTAAAGAAAATGACCTTTACTGTGTCGTTCCTGTAACTGTTACGGAAGCGGCTCTCGGCGCGGAAATTAAGGTGCCCAGTCTTAACGGTAAAGATTTGCAGATGAAAATACCGCCGGAAACTCAGAATGGCAGAAAATTCAGGCTGAGTGGCATGGGGATGCCAAATCTTAAAGAAGGTTTGCCCGGTAATATGATTGTCGAGGTAAAGATTGTAATGCCACAGGGTCTTACTGAGAGAGAAAAGGAGCTTTTTACTGAAATGGCCTGTATCCGCAGGGATAATCCCAGGGTTTATATTAGAAATTGATGATTATTAAGATATTTTAATTTATATTTTTTTTGTAAAATACTTGACAATAATAGACTAAACTTTTATAATAGCAATAGAGATAATAAATAACAGAAATTATGGAGGTGTCAATATGTCTAAAATAGTAGGTATAGATCTTGGTACTACAAATTCTGTAGTGGCAGTTATGGAAGGAGGAAAGCCTGTTGTTATACAGAATGCCGAAGGAAGTCGTCTGACTCCTTCTGTCGCAGGTTTTTCTAAGTCCGGAGAAAGGCTGGTAGGTCAGCTTGCAAAGCGACAGTCTGTGTTAAACCCTGAAAATACAGTGTCTTCTATAAAAAGAAAAATGGGAACCAGTGAAAGAGTAAATATTAAGGGGAAAGAATATACACCGCAGGAAATTTCGGCTATGATTCTGAGGAAACTGGCCGATGATGCAGGAGCCTATCTCGGTGAAAAAGTTACAAAAGCAGTGATAACAGTACCTGCATATTTTGATGACTCACAGCGTCAGGCCACAAAGGATGCAGGTAAGATTGCAGGCCTTGAGGTGCTCAGGATTATTAATGAACCTACTGCTGCATCTCTTGCCTATGGTCTGGACAACAAAGGTTCTGAGACCATACTTGTATGGGATCTCGGAGGAGGAACTTTTGATGTATCTATTCTGGATGTGGGAGATGGACTGTTTGAAGTGAAATCAACAAGCGGAGATACTCATCTCGGAGGAGATGATTATGATGAGCGACTTGTAAAGTATATATGTGAAGAATTTAAAAAAGAACAGGGAATTGATCTGACAAAAGACAGACAGGCCATGCAGAGACTTACTGAAGGAGCGGAAAAGGCAAAATGCGAACTTTCTTCTATGTTTGAAACTACAATAAGTCTTCCTTTTATAACGGCAGATCAGAACGGACCGAAACATCTGGAAATGAAGGTGACGAGAGCGAAGTTTGAGGAAATTACGGCAGATTTAACGGAAAGAACAATTATACCATACCGTCAGGCTCTGTCAGATGCAGGTATAACGGAAAAAGATATCAATGAAGTTGTCCTTGTAGGGGGGTCTACCCGTATGCCATGTATTGAAAGTCTGGTAAAGAAACTTACGGGAAAAGAACCTCACAGGGGAGTAAATCCTGATGAAGTAGTGGCAGTAGGAGCAGCCATTCAGGCAGGAGTACTGGGCGGAGAAGTGAAAGATGTAGTACTTGTTGATGTTACCCCTCTGTCTCTCGGAGTAGAGACACTGGGAGGTGTTTCTACGGTGCTTATACCGAGAAATACATCTATTCCGACGAAGAAAAGTGAAATATTTAGTACTGCTGCAGACGGGCAGACATCTGTTGATGTTCATGTTCTGCAGGGAGAAAGGCCTATGGCCAGGGATAATAAAACTCTTGGTATGTTCCGTCTTGACGGAATTCCTCCTGCCCCCAGAGGATTGCCGAAGATTGAAGTTACCTTTGATATTGACTCAAACGGTATAGTAAATGTGTCTGCAAAAGATATGGCTACAGGTAGAGAACAGCATATTACCATAACGGCCAGTACGAATCTCTCGAAATCAGATGTGGATAAAATGGTCAGAGAGTCCGAATCTCATGCAGAAGAAGACAGAAAAAAGAAAGAAGAGATTGAGATAAAGCACAGAGCTGATTCGCTCCTGTATCAGATGGAAAAGCAGATTAAAGATTACGGAGACAGGATTTCTTCTGACGATAAGCAGAATATTGAACGTGCTATAGAAGCACTTAAAAATGCCATAAAGAGTGATAATATAGACATGATAAAAAAAGCTGAAGAAGATTTGAAACAGGCTTCCTATAAAATGGCGGAAAGTCTTTATTCAGCAGGTGGAACAGGTCAGGGAGGAGCTTATGGGCCGCATTCTGGCCCAGGATATGGGCCACCTCCGGGAGGCGTTGCACCTCCGGGCGGCGATAATGTAGTGGATGCAGAGTTCAGAGCAAACTAAATAGAATGGAGGCGACTGACTGGCCGCCTCCACTGTTTTTTATAAATATAGTTAGTTTCATAACTATCCATAAATAATGATCTCGTAATACGTAATGCGTAATGCATGATGCGCAGGGATTGAACCAGTCACGCGTTACGCGTTACGCGTCACGACGAGTTAAATTTTAATAAGTTATGAAATACACTATAAAGGGTTTTGCAGATAAGGCAAGAAAGAAGATAACAGAACAGTTTTTCTTAAGAAAGAAGGTTGATAAAATGAGCAGTGGCTGTGAAAAAGAACATGATATGAATTTAGATTCCACTAAAGAACATTCTATGGATTATAAGAATCAACAGGCTTTAAAAGAGGAGTTTGAAAAAAGAGATTATTTTGTTACTACCGGTCAGATCCATACTGTTAAAGTAGCAGAGTTTATAGTGATCTCTGAGAAAATAAAGAAAAAAGAACAGTAATTCTGTTTAATAAAAAGGCGCCTCTGAGGCGTTTTTTTTATCTAAAGTCATTAAATACCTTCCGGTGTGTGAGGCTCTTCCGAAAAATCTATAATCCTCTTGCAAAAAAACTCTTAGAAACTGTAAAGAAATAACCCTTGCAAATTGTCAGAACGGTTATTATCCTCCCGTCACGCGTCACGCGTTACGCGTCGCGAGAGCAGATATTTATTATTTATGCTCACCTCAGTAATGAGTGAGTAGTGAATAGTGAGTGACATTGCCATATTCTACTCACCACTCACTATTCACTTAAATTCTAATAAGTTATGAAATATACTATAATATAATCCTGTGATGCCATTTATAACAGAAATATACGAAGGCGATATTTTTTTACGTAAGAACACCATGTAGAGATTTGTCGGTTATAATTTGACAGAATCAGTGGGATAATTATCGCTATCATCACTGCTGAGCCTGGCATAAAATATAAATTAACTGTACAGTCAAGAGGGAAAAAAAGATAATATGTCGAATAAGATGTTGAATAATAGAAAATTTGTGAGGTCTGATGTCAGAAAAACGACTTTATTATAATGATTCATACATATCCACCTTTAAAGGGAATATCACTGATTTATATTCCGATAAAGATAATTTATATTTAATGTTTGATAAAACAGGTTTTTATCCTTCGTCTGGAGGGCAGCCCTGTGATTATGGAACTGTAGAAGGCATCCCTGTGATTGATGTTTTTGAAAGAGAAGACGGAGAAATTGTTCATGTAATCTCTTCCTCTGAAGGCCATATTTTAAAAACAGGTATGAATGTAAACTGCATCATTGACTGGCAGAGACGTTTTGATCATATGCAACAGCATACGGGGCAGCATATTCTTTCACAGTGTTTTTTCAAACTTTATAATCTTGAAACAGCAGGGTTCCACCTTGGTAAAGATATTTCAACTATAGATTTAAATATTTCCAGTCTGTCGGAAGAGGAAATTTTTGCAGGTGAAGTATATGCAAATAAGATGGTATTTGAAAACAGACCTGTTTACATAAAATATATGGATAAAGAGGATCCAGATACAGTCCTTCGTAAAGAATCAAAGAGAACAGGACTGTTAAGGATAATTAATATACATGATTTTGACTCTTCTGCCTGTGGCGGGACTCACTGTAATGCAACAGGAGAAACAGGACTTATAGTTATTAAGGCCTGGGAAAAATTGAAAGAAAAATTCAGAATAGAATTTCTATGTGGCTATAGAGCTTTAAAACTTTTCAGAGAATATTCTTCTGTATTCAGAGACATTTCCTGCAGATTTTCAGTAGGTTCTCATGATGTTGTTACAAAAATAGATAAATTAATAACAGAAAACAAGGAAAATTATAAGGCTTTGAAGAAATTAACAGAAAAGTGTATGAAACAGGAGGTAGAGCTTTTAAATTCTGAGAAAATTATAAAAGATAATATTGTTTATATAAAACATATTTATAAAGATAAAACTCTTGAAGAGTTGAAAGGTCTGGCAAAAAATGTTATTATGAAATCTAATAATATGATTGTATGCCTTGCTACTTCACCTGAACCATACAGTTTAATTATTGCCAGATCAAAGGATTTACAGTTAAATCTTTCTGAAATAATGAAAAATTTTAATGAAAAATTAACCGGAAAAGGCGGAGGCACTCCTGATTTTGTGCAGGGTGGAGGATATAAATTAGAGGAAATAGAGAATATACTTCTTGAATTATAATTTTGTGAGGGTGCTATAAAAAACAAATAAGATTATAGAGGAGGAAAAAGCTGAAAGATTTGGAGTTTCTCGTAATGATTTATTATACGAAATAACTCTTGAGAAGGGCTTTTGCAAAAGTTATGTCAAAAGATAGAGACTGTTTACCAGAAGGTACTGTGCTGAAAGATAGATTTAAAATAGTTAAACACCTGAGCAGTGGTAGAAATAGTAATCTTTATATTGTAGAGGATCGTAAAAAATTTGATTTCTGGGTAATTAAGGAATTGATAAGTAAATTCAGTAATCCTATTGAAGCAAAACAGGCCTATCAACAGTTTGAATTGCAAGCTAAAATTTTGAATAAACTGGATCATCCCCAGTTGCCCAAAGTTGAAGATTTCTTTGAAGAAAATGCCAGACATTTCCTGGTAATGGAATATTTAGACGGAAAGAATCTTAAAGAACTTATAGAAACAACAGAAGATTTTTTTGCTGAAGAAGAAATTATCGGATGGGCAATTCAGCTTGGCGGAGTGCTTGAATACCTGCACAGTCAGAAACCGCATCCTATAATTTTCAGAGATTTAAAACCTGAAAATTTAATCCTTACAAAAGACAAATCTATTAAACTCATCAATTTTGGTATATCTAAACTTTTTGACCCTCATTCCAGAACCCTTGCCGTAGCCAAAACAATTACCCCTCATTTCTCTCCTATAGAGCAATATGCTATGGTTACAGATGCAAGAAGTGACCTCTACTCTCTCGGAGCTACTCTGTATTATATTTCAACAAAGGTTTTGCCGGTAGATGCTATAGACAGATCTATGAATAATGTCCCTCTAAAGTTCTGCAGGGAATATAATAAATCCATATCTCTGGAACTGGAAGGTATAATATTAAAGGCTATGGAGCTTGACAAAGAAGACAGATATCAATCTGCTACGGAAATGATGACGACTCTTAAAGAGATTCAGGCAACTTCCAGAACGTCGGACGTGACAGATCAATTTTCTTCCGGCAGTTCATCCATTCAAACCATAGATGCACAGGCAATACAGGCTTTAAGTAAACCAAAACAGACTATTGTTATGCCTGAAGATGAACTGGAAAAAGGTGATACCCGTAAATCGGAAAAGAAATCTACCGGGAAAGGCATATCAAAAGCTGAAGAAGAAGCTCTCAGCTCTGATATAGACGATGAAGGTAAACTACAGGAAAAGAAAAAAGGAACAAAAAAGAAGGTAAAAAAGAAAAAGAAAGAAGTACCGTCACAATCAAATATGGCAATCTATATGGTTTTGATTATTATCATATTAGTTGCCATAGGATATATTGTGATAAAATTTGTATTGCCAAAACTGACCGGCGGTTCAGGTTTTTATGATACGGGTCTTTTAATTGCTTTTTTAAATAATCTTATTGGTTCTATAATGGTGTGAACCGGTATCTCCTGATATAGTTTTGCCTGTATAATAAATAATGGGTGACGAGATCGTCACCCATTATTTATTATACGTTTAAAAATTTACTTCTATGACAGTATTGGATTTTGTACCTTCAGGATTTTCTGTCACCCATTCTTTTATATCTTCCTTCTGTTCGGTTACAGGATGTTTCTGCTCTTTTTCCAATATTTTCAGCTTTATTTCTTTATCCTTATAAGAAAAGGTCATTATCTTTTTGTATATACCGGAAGGATCACCTTCTGTTATAAAGGTACCTATCTTCTCCTGCTGGTTTTTGTCTTCTTTATTCAATAAATACACCTGGCAAGTGCCTTCAAGTATAAAAGAAGTGAAAGCAAGGATATCTCTATTTGAACGAAACTCGATATTATAACCTATTACATTGTTATTTTTCTGCTGTGTAAGCAGAAAAACAGATACATTCATGTCCTGAATTTTATCAACGTCTACAACTGCATTGTTAGACTGTTTCCATACAGGTATACCTCCGGATTTTATATCAACATCTTTGAATAAATCACTGTCCGAGAGTTCTATGGCATTGCCTTTAGGAGGAACAGGTGTTGCCTGTGCCTGAGGAAACTGGTATTCTTTAAAGCCGGGATCATTGTAATAGCCGGAATAACCGTTACCGCCTTCATTATTTCCCGGATAATTATTTACATTTTTATCACTTCTGAAATTAAAAGATCCGTGAGTTCTGGCAGGATCATAATAGCCATCATAGGGATTACTCTGAGTGTTTCCCTGTATTTTAGTTCTTGTACTCATATAATCTTCATCACTCACTGTTAAATTCGGCAACGGCTGTTCTTTTGTTTCCTGTGATTTTACCGGTATATTACATATAAATATAACCACTAAAAGGATTAATATGTTCTTTACCATAAAAACTCCTTCCATTAAAAATAGGCAGGTGTAAAAGTAGGAGTTGGTGAAAAAATTTCAATGAACGTTGGTGTCGCTGTTACAGTGCCGCCCGGTGTATTTGTAGCAGACGGGGTAGGAGTGGGAGGTGCCACTTCGCCCTGCTGGATAGTTACCTGTTCAGTTTCATTTTTTGTAATATCCACATTTTTGCTTGCAATAAATGTACCGTCCTGTTCTGATGCGGTAATAGTATAAGTGCCTGTAGGAATATTTGTAAAACTGAATTTACCGTATACATTTGTATCTACAATACCTAACCCGTAAATTCCGTTTATGCCCTGAATTTTTATTTTTTTCCCTGCCATTATGGTACCGCCCGTATCAACAAGTGTTCCCTGGACACTGCCTACATCTATATCGGATGTGGAGCCACATCCGAATAACATTACAGGAAGATATACCAAGAGACTGAATATTGCGATTATAAGTAAAATTACATTGAAAGATAATCTCATAACCAGAATCCTTTCCTTAATTATAAATAATTTTATTAAATCTCATCTTACATAGTTTCAGACTATCTGTCAATAGATAACTCACATTTCAACAGTGAGTAATTCTTTTTGCTGGTATGTACTTCCAACGCTTATACATTCCACATGTTCTTTTGTGGCCCTTACGTATCTATGATTATGTCCGCATATGGCAAGTTTTATCTTTTTATAATTCAAATACAGTTCTCCTATTTTTTTACTTCCCAGGTAGGCTCTGGCAAAGTCCCAGGACATATAGTTTGTTTTTCTTATCATATGTTCAAAAGGCATATGGTGAGTTACGCCTATGATGGTTTCTACATGTTCGTATATGTGTTTTATGTGTTTTTCCATTTTATCCAGAAGAATACTCAGGAATTCATAATCATTATAATCCCATTTTATAAATTTTCTGTCATTCCATCGTACTATTTTAGGCAGGCATTTTTCTTCATAATATTTTATAGGAATATTCAGTTCTTCCAGTTTAAACGAATAGTCATACCATCCGATATTTCCTACAAAACCGATATTGTCCAGAATAAAAGGGCCTGTATCAAGATAGTGGAAGCCACAGTTTTCACATATTTCTTTTAATATTTCCGAATATATTTGAAAAGACTGTCCCTCTTTACTCCAGAGATCATGATTGCCAGGTACGATGAGTTTATATCCTCTGAATTCTTTAAATAATTCCAGGCATGACTGGAAATTTTGAATGCCTTCTCCTATATCGCCTGCAATTATAAATACGTCTGCATCCGAGTTTATCACATGTCCGGCTATTTCTTTTGTAGAGTCGTTTCCCCATTTTTTTATACCGTAATGAAGATCACATGTAGCTATTATTTTCATAATTTATATTATACAATGGAGTGTCAAGATTATATGAAAATTTTAATATACGCCAGGTAATACCATTTATCACCTTGTAACTGTGATAAAATTCCTGTATAATATTGTAAAATTACAATCTGTTAATCTCTCGCTTTACATGTCACGGGTTATGATTGTAAAAAATACAGCCTGTCATTTATGAAATTTTTCCTCGCGTCACGCGTCACGCGTTACGCGTCACGATTGTTAGGGGGAATAATCTTGCATTTAAAAGTAGGGGAAATATTAGATAATCGTTACAGTATAATAACTCTTGTGAAAATAGGCGGTATGAGCAATATCTATAAAGCTGAGGATAAAAGGCTCAATAAAATCTGTGCAGTCAAGGAACTTATTGATAAATCAGATGAACCTGAAGAAAGTGATTACGTTATCAAACGTTTCCGTGAAGAAGCAAAACTTCTGGCAGAACTTTATCATACGAATTTACCCAGAGTAAGTGATTATTTTATCGATGGCATTCGTTATTACCTGGTTATGGATTTTATTGAAGGCGTTGACCTTGAGACACACCTGAGAAAAAGCGACTATAAAGGATTGTCGGAAGAACAGGTTGTTAACTGGGCAGTGCAGTTATGTGATGTTCTGGATTATCTACACGGTCAGAATCCACCTATTATATACAGGGATATAAAACCGGCAAATATTATGTTACGAAAAGGAACTGACAAGATTATTCTTGTTGATTTTGGCATAGCCAAAAAAATTGAGCCAAAGGGAACTATAACGGCCATAGGCACTATGGAATATGCCCCTCTGGAACAATATCAGGGCAAAGCAGAACCCAGATCCGACATATATGCACTGGGAGCAACTATGCATCATTTACTTACTGCAAAAAATCCTGTGCCTTTTAAATTCCCTCCTGTAAGAACTATTAAAGAGGAAATCTCCGTTGAGCTGGAAGATATAATAATAAAAGCTTTATCACCCAAACCTGCTGCAAGATTTCAAACAGCAAAAGAAATGCAGGGCGCTCTTCTCGGCCTTCTTGCTTCCAATAAAATCGGTTCTGTAGCAAAAAAAGTAAAAAAACCTGAATTTATGTATGATCTTGAAGAGGCCAGATATATGATGAGTATGAACAGCAATCAGTTACTGGAAGAATTAAAGAAAGGAAATAAAAAAGCAGCTTTTCTGCTGGGAGAAAAAAAGATAAAAGAAGCTGTAGATCCTCTTATACATGTATTAAAAAACAGTGATTCTGCTCTCAGAGGTGAAGCAGCTCTTGCACTGGGCAAAATAGGCGATCCTGCAGCAATACCTGCTCTTATGGAATTGCTGGAAACAGAACAGAAGAGTACCGGTAATCTCAAGGTTGGCCTTGCTCTTGAACAGCTCAGGTCTATTCAGTCAAAAAAAGAAGAAGGCTTCTGGGACGTACTTGTTAACAAAATAAAAGAATTTTTTATTAAATAATGGTAAGCCTTCAGCTATCAGCAGTCAGCTTTTATGGTAATTACACTCTCATTAAGACTGATTACATAGTGAGGATTTATAACCTTTAGTTGATAGCTAACTGCTGAAGGCTTATAAATAGTGATTGGAATGGAAAAAAAGAATTTTACCAGACGTATTGCAGAAGGCGGACTTCTTGTCTGTCTGGCTTTTATATTTTATTTTACAGGATTAAACCTTGCCTTCCTGGATATCCTTAAATATTTGAGTGTAACACCTGTCGTAATAGGTATAATGAAATACGGCTTTTATCAGGGACTGGAAATGGCTGTTGCGACAGCATTACTTCTGTGTATGTTTTATTCTCCTCTTGCAGGAGCTGATTTTTTTCTTTCTACAGGTATTATAGGATTGAGTCTTGGATTATGTATTAAGAAAAATTTTGATGCTTTTAAAACGATTCTTTGTACTTTTTTTGCAGCTTTTTTCGGTTTTACTTTAAATCTTCTTCTTTACATACTGTTAATGGGTACAAAAATAATAACAGAAGATTTAAAGAAAATTTCTGAATGGATTGTATCAGGTCTTACATGGGCTATTACCGGAGGTATTATCAATTTAAACCTCCATCAGAACTGGATAAAATCGGAATGGCTTACAGAAAAACTTATGGAATTATTACCTTCTTTACTTGTATTTCTGGCTTTCTATTATGTTGTATATTTATGGATATTTAATCTTTTTATTATAAAAAAATTAAATATACCTCTTCCTTCAAATGCCCTGCTAGGTGAGATTCCAATATTTCTTATTATACCGCCGTGGAGTCTTGTATTTATGCTCTCCGGTTTTGTATTTCTTCTGGCGAGTTTTTATACTCACATAAAAATACTTGAAATCGCAGGACTTAACCTTATTGTTGTTATGTTTATATTGTGTTTCTCCAAAGGGATTTTTTCTATTAATATATTTATAAGAACTATAATACCGGATAATAAGAATCTTCGTATCATTACAGGTTTTATTGTTACCATACTGGAATTTACTATTCTTATTCCTGTAGTAGTTTTATGGGGTATAATATCAATAGCTTTTGGCATACAGAATGTAGCTTTACATGAATTTCTGGGTAATACTTATCTTAAAAACGGTAAATTTGAACTTGCCATAAAGCACTATAAAAAATCTCTCGAATTAAAACCTCACAGATCCTGGATCCATCAGATGCTCAGTCTTGCATATCAGAAAGATGGGAAAATGGACCTTGCCGTTCAGCATTATAAAAAAGCTCTGGAACTGGCGGGAAAAAAAATATGACCTGTTAGAACAGGTCATATTTTTTTATTTTTAATAACTATTTATACATATTTGCCACTGTCTGGCCCATTCCGAAAGGATTCTTATACCATGTACCTACATCATTATTGGCTGCATATACGGAATCTCCGTCGGCCTGCATGGCATCTGCCATATATCCGTCATAAGATGAACCGGTATATTGACCTCCTTCACCATGGACATGATCATTGCCATTATATATGTCAATACTTTTAACTACACCATTTGCACTCTCTGCATTCATTGTAATTTTTGTTCCATCAGGTAAGTTAAAGCTCATTGTTTTTGCTTTCCAGTCCCATCTCTGGCCATTGCTCTGATCTACGTGAGGATCGCCCCATACTTTGGTGTTACCTGTTGTCTGGTATCCCGGCATCTGTCCTGCCATTGCAAAGGAACCGAAAGGAGTTGCTGCTGCCATTGCAAAGGAACCTCCTCCTACCTTTCCCATTCCGCTGATATTAACAGTTGTGCCGCTATAGCTTATTTTATATCCTCCGGGAGTAGTAACTTCGTTACCCTGACGTCTGAGTCCGCCCATTCCGCCGTGAAGCTTCTGAGCCTGGCCCATACCCATCATGCCGCCCATGCCCATCATGCGACCCATTGAACCCATCATGCCTCTTGAAATAGCTCCGCCTATGAGACCGCCCATCATGCCGCCTAACATCATACCTGCCATGCCGGGCATACCCATCATGCCCATACCGAGCATACCATAATTACCCATGGTACCCATGCACTGCATTAACTGGTCTGCTCCGGGGAACATTCCTCCTCCGAACATAGGATTGAACCCCTGCATATATCCGGGTAACATTCCGCCCATATTCATAGGACTGCCTATCATTCCGCCCCCCATGCCCATTGAGCCCATGCCCATCATACCGGGCATCATCATACCTGACATCATACCGGCCATACCGCCGCAGCATCCTCTTGCCATATTTCCCATCATCATCATCATCTGCATTGCCTGAAAAGGCATTCCAAGACCCATCATGGCTGACATTCCAAATGAACCGAACATACCCTGTACGTTAAATGAAGCGCCTATTCCTATCATAAAAAAGACCTCCTGATTACATAATTAAAAATTTTGATACTAATATATCACGACATTTTAAAAAAAGTAAAGAATGTTAATATAAAAAAATTATTATCGATAGCTTTTTTACAATTCTATCCCTTCTCTCGAATTTATCTGCCTGTCTGCAGGGTGTTTTATCTTTTTCATTTCTGTTACAAGATCTGCCAGACGGACAAGCTCTTCAGGGGCATTCCTTCCTGTGAGAATTAATTCCATATGGTAAGGTTTTCTATCTATTAATTCTTTTATTTCTTCCAGAGAGACAAGTTTATTTTGAAGTGCTCCCAGAATTTCATCCAGTACAAGTATGTTACATTCTTCTTTATCTATGGTTTTTCTGGCAAAATCCATGGCAATAGATATTTCTTTTTTTAATTCATTTTTCTCTTCGTCATTTAACGTCCAGAAAAATTTTTTCTGATT
This sequence comes from uncultured Synergistia bacterium, assembly GCA_964431735.1. Taxonomy (GTDB): domain Bacteria; phylum Vulcanimicrobiota; class SpSt-956; order SpSt-956; family JAKJGF01; genus CALARM01. Next base: position 13,627 of record CAYSLJ010000076.1, read on the forward strand.
TTCGAAACGATAAATAATAAAACAGGGATGGAGGTTTTCTACTGAATGTAACTCACCTGAGTCAATGGACTTTAAAAACTGTATGAATCTTACTGTGAAACCGTGACCTGCCGCACGCAAAGCCTGCCCCAGCGCTGCAGTGGTTTTACCCTTCCCGTCTCCTGTATATATCTGAACAAGACCGGAAGATAATTGTTTTTTCATAAAATAATCCTTACTCTTTCCATTTGATTGCAAGAGAAAGATATTTATCATCTTCTCCTCTGATAAAACCTCTGCCTGAAAGAGGATTTATTATCTCCAGAATTTCTTCTTCACTGTATTTTTTTCCTCTATATTTTTCTGCTATATTCTTTAATTCAGAAATTGATTTTATAGAATCGCAGGCAAGATAAAGGAGTCTTTCCAGACCTGAAATAATTGTAATTTCTTCTTTTGCTCCGGCTCTTCTGTCACTTATAATAAGGTGTTTTCTGTAGTCCATATATATAAGGCTACTTTCAGGATAAACATGGATCCATTTCTCAATTGCTTCTTTTACCGGTTTTGTATATTCCTCCGTATCCTGAGGAATTTTATAGTTAAAAGTGAAGAAAAAAGCTATATTCTTTATTGCTTCTTCCGTAAGGGCCAGATAAATATATCTGTATGCGCCATAAGGTATAAGCTCTGAAAAACCAAATCCTTCAGGATTGTCAAAATAGGGGCTGAAACGGCTCACGTATATGGAACCGTAATCTTTAGGAGGTTCCAGGTGGCTTAAAAGAGGGATTAATTCTGACATACATCTGTAATCTTCAGGTTTTTCTCCCGGGAAACCCCATAATAAATTCCAGTGAACATCTATATTGAATTCCCTGGCCCATTTTAAAAACTGTATGTTCTGAAGAGACGTCACTCCTTTTCTTATAAGTTTCAGCACACCGGTCGACAGGCTCTCTATACCGGGTTGAAGGTGATTCTGTACCCTGGCACATACAATCTGTAATTGTTCTTTTGTCACATTTGCCTTCACATGGTGGAGTAACAGTTTATCTGATTTAATATAAGGTAAAAAATCTTTAAAATATTTCATGTCAACTATGTTATCTACATGAACGACGAGGCATTCGGGATATTTTTCAGTAAGATGTGAAAATTCTTCAAGTGCTCTGCCGGGATGTTTGCTTCTGAAATGAATATCCTGTCCGTAACCACAGAAAGTGCATCTTTTTTTTTCACCCCACCAGCAGCCGCGGGATGTCTCAAAATGTATGACAGGCCTGTAGTATTTATTGTTTATTATATCGGGATTTTTAGAAAGAGAACTATTGTTCCATTGTTCGAAAAAATCATCGTAATCAGGGCAGGGGAGACAGTCCATGTCTGTCACAGGTGCTGTACTGGCATAACGGATATTTTCTATATTTTCTTTTGTATAAACCCCCTGAATGTCTGATATGGATTTACCTGAAAGCACTCTTTCAACTATGCAGGGAAATACAATATCTCCTTCTCCTGATACAACAGCATCTACAGATGGAAAATTTTTTATAATTTCTGCTCCCATAATACCTTCACAATTACATCCTCCGAATAATATAAATGTTTCAGGCGCTCTTTCTTTAATCTTTCCGGCAAGAGACAGAGACGATAACTGCTGCCCGTAATTACTACTGAAACCAGCTATGGAAGGTTTGCACTCAAGGATTTCCGTAACACAATATTCAAGAAAATCATTTACCTTATTTTTGACAGAGACTATTTCATCGATAATATCTCCGGGAACACTGATATTTCCGTATCCACTGAGCCCTCCCTGTAATACATCCTTTATATAAGTGTCACCGGTTGAAGTGGACGAAAAAATCCATTCTCCGATCTGGCACATGGCAGAAGGGTAATTGTTGGCTATCATATTATTCAGGCGGGGAGAACAGATTTTCTCTGCAAAATCCAGAGAAAAATATCTGATATAACATGATACCTTCCCTCCGAGGGATGCCTTTAAGAGGCCGAGCCCTATGGAAGGCCAGGAAAAATAGTCGAAAGGCATATTTATTAATATTACGTCACACTGTGTTTTCTTCATAGATAAAATCTTCTTCCTGACGGATAATTCTCCCCTTATTGAAACTTCCCTTTTCTGTGATATACTATGTTGTGGTGAGTGGTGAGTCGTGAGTGGTGAGTCGTGAGCAGTAGGGGCGTTTAATTAAACGCCCATCACACATTACGCATCACGCATTACTCATCACGCGTCACGCGTTACCCGTTACGCGTCACGATTATAACGCATCACGCATTACGCATCACGCATTACGAACCACCCGTCACGCGTCACGCGTTACGCGTCACAATTTTGATAAGGAGTTAAAATCATGTTTTTACAAAAATTAAATGAGAGAGAAAAGAAGCATTTCCTTTATCTGGCCCAGAAACTTATAAAGATTGATAATAAAATAAAAGTTGTGGAAGTAGCTCTTTTAAAGAAATTAACTGAAGAAATGGGTCTCAGTATGAAGGATGCCGTTAAATTAGAAGATATAAATAAAGCATGGCAGATATTTACCGCAAGAGAAGTCAGGATAATACTGCTTGTTGAACTTATATCAATCGGTTATGTGGATGATGATTTCTGTGCCAGTGAAAATGAGTTGATAAAGGAAATATGCAGTGCTTTTTCAATATCAGATACAAAACTTCGGCTTATAGAACAATGGGTTATAGATGAAAGAGATCTTTCAGCTTCAATAAAAAAACTCTCTCTAAAAGAAGAAATGTCGGAAGATGAAATAGAGGAACTGGAGAAGCTGAAGATACAATATGAAGAATTTATTGAAAAAGTCATGGATTTTTAATAAAATTTCGAGTAATACCGAACTGTGGTAAAAAGCGGTACAGGTATGACAGGCTAATTAACGTAACAGGTCAATTCGTAACCATTTATGAATTATTTAGTGAATAGTGAGAGGTGAGTAGTGAGTGGGTTTTATACTCACTATTCACTACTCACTGTTCACTACTCACTAAATCAAAAACTGCCTGACTTTAAAATCCCGTAATTTATATATGCCTTCATTCAGTTCAGGCGCATCGGGCCTGTGCTGTGTGAGGACGAAAAATGACATGGCATCAGGAAAGGCTTTATGTAAAATATTGCTGTTCAGAGGTTCATTTTCGAAAACAGCCACTACCTCACCCAGTCTTTTTAAATAATCCACTACATCACCTTTGAAGATTTCATCTTCCACTGTTACATCATCTTTTACTAGCATCATTGTGCCTACTATACCTACGGGGAACCCGTAAAGTCTCAAACAATCCGTAGTTCCGACAAGCATACGGCCTACATCTCTTCCCGTAAGATATATAATAGTGGCTCCTGCTTTATGAGCCCTGGTGACATAGGCTTTTGCGCCGTTTAAGGGAAGATCGAATTTCTGATATTCATCTGAAAAGAATCTCTTTGCCCATTCTTTTTCAATAAATTTTATCTCTTTTTCACTCTTAACTCCCATTCTCCTGAGAGTATTTTCAGGAACATATTCCACTACAGAATGATCATGAAATCTTTCCATTACTGCCGAAAGTTCCGGCAGTTCTATATCAAACTGTTCGGAAATCTCACGGAGTATAAAAAGAGTTCTTGTACGGTTATCAAATAACGTCCCGTCAAGGTCAAAAATAGCAAGGCTGGATTGCTGCAGTGCAGTTTTCTCTTCTATTTTTTTTATGACTTCTTCAAGTTTCTGGTTCTGAACCTTCTGATTTTCTTCTGACCAGTACATAAATTGTGAAGGTTGAAGGCATTGTCCTTCAACCTTCACTCTTCACCTCCTAAAATAATTCTCCCAGATTTTTTGTATAGAAATTACTCCGAAATATTGGTTCTCTGGAATTATCAGGATAGACAAAATCCATATCCATAGCTATGGGATGTTCTGCCCATATGGTATCGGGGAAATGTTTCTGAGGCCCATAACCCCAGTGCATACCCATGGTTTTTTCATCACCTACATGAGTTCCGTTAGGACGTCCTTCATCATTTACACCCAGGCCGAGCTTTGTTATAAGAGCCATTTCCGGGTGGGCAGGAGCAAGGATATGTTTTCTTTCATTTTCTGCAGCAGATCCTTCTCCTGTTATTTCAACTATACGGTTTTCTTTAATTTTATATATAACAAGTTCATCATTAATTATGGCAGGTATTTCACCTTCCGTCCGGCTTTTACCTCTTCTGTCTCCTTCTATGCCCGGATAGGGAGGAATATTGGCACATCCTGAAGGAAGATTTATAAATTCACCGGGTCTCTGGGCGGAACCATTTTCCAGATACTGGTAACGCTGACCTCTCAGGTCAAAATTACATTTCCATGTCTGACCTTCATAACGGAAAATCATTTCTGCAGCTTTTGCTTTGCCCATTTTAGCAGTGAGTATTTCAAAACGAAGCGGTATGAGCGAATAATCTGCTTTAAAACCTTCGAAATCTATTGTTACATTGGGAGCAGTGGCGAAACGGAATTTTTGTTTTGTAAGTCTTCTGAGAAGTTCACCTGTAATAGAAGGGCCTGTAATTGCTATAATAATATCTTTTTCTCCCCATGAGTCCATAATCTTTGTCAGTTCTGCAGTTTTTCCGTCAATATAAGCATCTGCATCAAATTTGCCCGGCGCAGGATTGCGAAGATCTATTGTCACTATCGGCGATAGATCAAAATCCAGTTCTTTCGCAAGTTCTGCCATAACTTTATGCCATATAAGAGTCATCTCTGCACGGTGTCTGTGTCCATCTGTAATCTTTGCTTCCTCTTTCGGGAAATCATTTATAAAGATGACTTTTTCTCCTGTCTGTGGCGCAAAGGCATCCATGTAGAGTTTTTTCAGGTCATACTCCAGTTTCATATATAGCTCCTTTCAGCATGTAAAAATGTTGTGTAAAAATAAATATATCATATATAGGAACAGATAGCAATTATAAAGAAAGTCTTTATAGTTAGTTTCATAACAATTCATAATTAAGAAGGAGTGAATAGTGAGTAGTGAATAGTGAGTAAAAACGACTTATTCTACTCACCACTCACTACTCACTACTCACTTAAATTCTAATAAGTTATGAAATACACTATAAATTCATTATCCATGCAGGTCTCATCTTATAAATTTTATAGAAACTATACTCTGTTTTTCTATTTTATCAAACTCATGATGATCTGCAGTAAGAACCGTAGCCTGTATACGCTGTGACAGGCTAATACAGAAACAATCTGCCAGGGAAATCCTGTGGAGATCAGCCTTGTACTGTCCGGATTGCTGCCAGAAATCATCATCTATATCATACCTTACAGTTATTCCCTTACTGATTTTCTTTGTTATTTCTATTGCTCTATATGTTCCGACTCTACGAATAAGATCATAATAAACCTCACAAAAATTCAGAGCATGAATAAAACATTTATTTTTTTGTCCATTACAATTGATTTTACAAGAGAAAATCCTTCTTCTTTCCACAGGTAAGCTATCACTGCACTGGAATCTAATATATAGTTCAACTTAATTTCTCCTTTAGTTTTTCTTCTTCTCTGTCAAGCTCTTCCTGCTTTTCTCTCATAAATTCTTCACTGCCGCCGGGACATCCGGCACAAATACCACATAATTCTTCTAATACAGTTATTTTCTCTTTTTCCATATCACTTTGAAAATGGGTTCCTGCCTGAGCTATAAGAAATTCGAGAAACTTCTTTGCCGTTATAGTTTCAGTCTCAGGTAAGTTATTAACAAGATACATAAGTTCATCCCTGGTTGTTTTTTGTTCTATCATAGAGCAATTCACCACACTTTTTCAGATTAGTTTCATAACAACGGCCATGACCGGGTGGTCACAACGAAGAATGAGAAACTCTTCCTCCCTTCACCCTTCTCATATAAACCATATAATTTTACACCCCTGTTAATTATAGCAAAAATTTTTTTAATGAGCTATATAGCGTACCCTGTTTACAGCGATGAAGAGTAAAATTTTTTCAAGTCTCCTGGGAGTATATTTTTCACTCTCCAGTCATCTAAAAAATCAAAAAAAGTAAAAATTTTATCATTAGAGTAATTCTAAAAAGTCTTGTCCTAAATATTACAAATTGACCTCACCTCTTGTGGATTATCAAAAAAATACTTTAAATTCGTAATAACAGCTTCTTCCAGTTTATCAATATTAATAATTTCTGTAAAAATTGGCATCATATCCTTGAGTATTTTCCATAATCTTTCAATAGGATTAAGATTGGGAGAGTATGGAGGCAGATAAACTGGTTTTATACGGCCCCAGTTAAGTCTACCAGTTTTATGCCAGGATGCGTTATCCAAAATAAATATATTAGTTTTACTGATTTTGGTATTGAAATAGTCCAAGAACACTTGAAAAGTTTCAGTATTTGATGTCGGCATAAGGAGAGTTTCCAATTGCCCTGTCTTTATATTAGAGTAGTTCTAAAAAAAAGTTTTGTCCTAAAGTTTCTCTACATACTCGCAATAGGTAAATAGCTACTTAGTACCGTAACAGGTAAGTTCGTAACCATTTATAAATTATTTAGTGAGTAGTGAGTGGTGAGTAGTGAGTGGGTTTTATACTCATTATTCACTACTCACTATTCACTACTCACTATTTATAGTTTTTTGGATACTTATTTACCTGGTGTGGTACTAAGTTTTAAATTAATAAATAAAAAATTCTTTATGCTAATATTGTCGAAGTTTCCTGGTCATTATACCATTTAGCTATCAACTATAGCGCTTTGCCTGCCTGGTGCTCCGGAGAAAAAAATATCACGGCAGCACAAGTCTATTTGAATAGAATATAATGCAAAGTGGCATGATGTAAGTTTTAACAAATATGCCTGTTCCAGTTTAGATTTTTTTCGGAGGAGCGCCAGGCAGGCAAAGCCAGGAGATTTATAATACTAAAATTGATAGCGAATTGGTATTACAGGTAAATTCACTTTTACTGGAAATTGCACTTGCTACCATATATCTGTTAATTAGTAAAAAGTGAATAGTGAAGAGTGAAAATCAAGTAAAATCTCAACCTTTACGGCAATATCTTTTTCATTTCTTCCCCGGTAAGGCGGTTCTGCTCAAGAAGAGTTCTGTATAATTTATTCAGATATTTCCTGTTTTCTTCCAGCAGTTTGACTGCTTTTTCAAGCTGTTCTCTTATGATTCTGTCTATTACCCCTTTTATCTCTATCGAAAGATTACCATCATAATTTTTATCTATCGACAAAAATCCAAAATCTTTACTCATACCAAATTCTAAAACCATCATTCTGGCCAGAGAAGTTGCTTTTTTGAGATCTTCCGATGCTCCTGTAGACAAGCCTTCTTCTTCACCATAATACAGTATTTCAGATGCTCTCCCTCCCATGGCTTCACAGATTCTCTGTTCCAGTTCCGGTTTCGTATAGATTACCATGTCTTCATCTGCTTCTCTTTCCATATACCCTCCTGCATAGCCTCTGCCTATAATGGTAACCTGCACAGGAGGATTACCTCCGAGCCATGCTATCAGGGCATGACCTGCTTCATGACGGGCAATTCTTTTTAATATTGATGGAGATGGTATGGCTTTTACATCTCCCATACGAATTTTTTCAAAGGATTCTTTCAATGATTCATCTGTAATAAAACTTCCCTTTTCTGCTGCCATAACAGCACCTTCCTGAATGATACGTTCCAGATCCGAGAGAGTCATGCCTGCCGATTGTTTTGCCATGTTTTCAATTAATGCTCCGGAAATGTTGCTGTTTTTACGATTTCTGAGGGATTTTTCTATATAAAGCAACCTGGCAGATCTGTCGGGTTTTTCCATTACTATTTCTCTGTCAAATCTTCTTCTCAGAGCAGGGTCCAGATTTTCTATCAGATTTGTTGCAGCCAGTAAAATTACAGGCCTGTCGGAAACATTTTTGAAACCGTCCATTTCCGTAAGCAGTGCATTTAATGCAGATTCTTCTGCCCTTCCGGCCCCTCCCTGGCTGCCGGCACGTTTTATGCCTATAGAGTCTATTTCATCTATAAATACAATGGAAGGAGCGTAACGTCTGGCACGGTCAAAAAGATTTCTTATATTCTGGGGGCCGCTGCCCTGCCATATTGTTACGAAACCTGTGGCAGAAGCTTCTATGAAAGCACAGTCTGACTCACCTGCCAGGGCTTTTGCAAGCATAGTCTTTCCAGTTCCGGGAGGGCCTGTCAGAAGAATTCCTTTCGGAGGTCTTATCCCCAGAGAGCTATATTTCCGGGGATTTTTAAGCCATTTTACTATAAACTGCATTGCTTCTTTTGCAGATGCGGCACCGATTATATCTTCAAATTTTATGTCCGGTCTTTCCACATCATTTATTAATTCCGATGCATCGGAAGCTTCCATGACACGGACAAGGCGAAAATCCCTCAGTCTTACGGAAAGTTTTTTCTTCTTTTTGTCCAGATATGGCACAGTATCAAAAGTAAGAACCTTTTTTTCTCTGACGAGTTCTGATGCTTTTTTCTCCCGGTAAAGACGGATATTTACAGATCTGAGATTTGTTATAAATTGATTTTTCTTTATCTCCCTGTCAGGACAGGCACTATCTATAATGTCTGTTTCTATTACCCCTCTTGCACCGCCGGAACGGAGACAGGAGAAAAATAATTCTTCATCTACCGATTTTCTCAGTATTTTTCCCGGATCATATCCGGGTGTTATGATTCTGGTTTCTCCTTCCCTGTATTTTTTTTCTTTTTTATGTATAATAGACAGAAGATAAACGGGAATTTGAGGAAACTTGCTGTGAATTTTTCTCAGAATATGTCTTCCATGTTCCAGTGATCTTGCAGAAAGAGGGGTAAAATCCTGTCCCTGTATCAGTGTATTTATATGACCTGTTTCTTCCTTATTATTGCTGTTTACCCACAGATCGAGCAACACCATGTTAATATCCTGTGATGACAGTACATCTACTGTTTCTTCTTCTGTAAAAACATTGAACCACTCCAGTTCATCTGTCCTGTACATATCACTTATGTCACTGTTTGCCACAAAAAGGATCTTTAATTTTTCTGATGGTTCATAAAGAGACTTTATCTCAGGTTTCATAAGGAACTGATTCTTTTCCGGCTCAAATCTGATAGTTTCTATTTCATTCAGTACGTCTTCCAGTTTATGTTTTTCATAGAGACTGCAAAACTTGAAAAGTTCCGTTTTTATAAATTTTTCCGTTTCTGCTTTGAGTCCTCTTGCATCAACGGGATGTCCTTCCCTGAGAACAAGTGACAGAGGAAGAAGCTCATCATGAGAAAATTTCTTATTATATTCTTTTGAAAGAAGTTCTTCTGTGCCGATAATAGCTTCTTCACTGACCTTTTTTAGTTCATTTACACCCAGATAATTGAACATAACAGGATAGCCGCGGGAGAATCGGGAACAGAGGGCGGAAGGGAATACACTGTTTCCTGTAACAGGATTTTTTTCCTGACTTAAAGCACTCAGAACGGTTTTTCTGTGATATGATGAACTGGCTACACTGATACCGGTACGGTTTTGATTTTCATAGAGTGATTTGCCTGCATTGGTCGTAAATACTATAACAGTACCGGTAAAACTGACTTCTTCTCCAGTATAATGATCTTCAAGGATTCCTCTGTCTAAAATTCCGTAAAACAGATGAATTGTATTCAAATGGGCTTTTTCTATCTCATCAAAGAGAAGAAATGCATCGGGATTGTTTTTTACGAAACCTGTAAGAAGTCCCGGTTTTGCTCCTGCATAGGTTCTGGGAAAACCTGTAAGTTGATTGTGTTGCTGATGGTCGGAATAAAGAGTCATATCAAAGGTTTTAAAAGGGCGGGAAAGATGGCCTGCACAGAGTGATGCCATATATGTTTTCCCCACACCGGGAGGGCCTGCGAAAACAAAGACTGCCAGAGGGCTTTTTCTGTCTTTATCTCCTGAAACAAGAAAGGCATTGTAAAATCCTTCTATACAATCCTGTACAGCATGGGACTGGCCGAATATGTTGGATAAAAGTTCAGATCTTAAATTCTGTAATTTTCTCACCAGAAGCGGTATGGATGTTACTTTCTGTGCCCTGTCTGCTTCATGTTTTTCCTGGCCTGCTTTAAACCTGTCTACAAACAGTATGTCAGAAATAACCGGTTCATTTTTCTTTATTTCCACCTCTGATTCTTTCAATACCTCGGTAATCATAGGAGAAGGCTCTGTCATCAAAAGTTCCAGTAAATTAATAGATGTATAAATCTCCATGTTTTTACTTTTTGCAAGTTCTTCCAGTTTCTCAAAATCTTTTCTTGAATCTTTCGATCTATGAAGAGTTCTTTTGTCTCCGTAAGGATAACCGCCATAGCCAAGTTTTTTTCTCAATTTTCTCCTTATGGAAGTGCTTGTGTCAGGAACAGTGATACCATATGACAGAAGTCTTTCTAAAAGGGATTTCTTTTCTTCCGAAAGAAGCTGTATAAGCTCCGGATACTGTGCAATTATTTCAAACTGGCTTTCTTTCATCTCTGCAAATTTCAGAAGGCCTGTAAAAAAATGTTCTCTTTCTATATGCTCAAAATCTGCTATCAAAGCTTCTTTTGACGCAACAGACCATATTATCTGGATACCTATGCTTGATTTCATAAGTTCGTGAAGGGTGAAGGGTGAAGGGATATTTACCCTTACCATTTACCTTTACCTGCTTCTCTTTCACCACCCTGAATCTTTTTAGATGTGACATGTAACGCGTGACGGGATGATAATCACCATAATTTGCCAGAGTCCCTGTCAATTTATAAAACCTGCCGTCACTTACTTTTCTTTCACCACCCGAAATCCGGTATATAAAGGACCGGCGCTATTGAAAAATTCTTTTTCGTCACTTATATTTCTTGCATTGAGCCCTTTTACGGAACCGTCTGAACATATTTCCGAAACATTGCCGTTTATATCGTAAAGCCTGTCACATGATTCCTCAAAAGTTCCTGCAGGAACTATAAGACCTCCTGCTCCTTCCAGTTTCTTTATATATGCTTCTATTTCTATGGCTTCATCGGGAGATATAGCATAACCTGCCCAGTAATCAAGGGTATTTTCTTCTCCTCCGCAATTTTCTATCCATTTATCCATTTCATCTGATGCCGGCAGTCTGTATTTACTGCCAGTTTTTTTTGAAAGCCACTGACAGTATTTCTGTGCATCAGCCAGTTTAATACCTGATACGGGGTAATTTTCTGTTCCACCCTTAAATCCTTTTTCAGACCATCCTGTGAGATTCTTTATAGAAATATCTTCATTTTCTTTTAAGAATTGAGCGAACTGTGCCCTTGTAACTTCAAATCTGCCTGTCTGTAATCCTTCCACTTCCACTGTTTCAGGTATTAATATTCCATCTTTATTTATGCCGAGATTGCCTGATTCATCATAAAGAAAATCTGATTTTTTAAGCTTGATGTCAACAGGAGAGCCTTCTTTAAAGGATCTGTTTTTCTTATCTTCTTTTTTTTCTTTGTATAGATAGGTATCAAACCAGGCAAGTTCTTCTTCCATTTTTCTTTTTTTATGTGACAGTTGTCTGAGAGAATGTGGTTCGTCAGGAAGCAGAAGAAATTTTACAGGAACTTTCCCCAGTTGTTGAAGTGCTCTGTAATGTTCATAACCCTGTTGTGTGGGAACGGAAGTATCATTTTCTCCGAATATTATAAGAGTCGGAGTAACAACCTTATTCATTTTAAACAGTGGTGATTTGGAAAGATAGTGGTCCAGATGTTCCCAGTATGGGCCTTTCAGATAGAGATTATTGAAAGATACTCCGAAAGCACAGTTGCCGTAATCACTTATCCAGTTTACATCTCCTGCGCCGCAGGATGCAACTTTAAATCTATCAGACTCCACAGTAAGAGCAATTGACAGGAGAGAACCGTTGCTCCATCCCATAGTGCCCAGTTTCGCCGGGTCTACCATGCCTTTACCTGTGAGATAATCGATACCTGTCAGTATATCAGGCACTTCAAGTTCATAATAATGTCCTATAATAGATTCCATAAAAGGAAGGCCGTAATTTGCGCTCCCTGAATAGTTTACGGCAAGGACAAAACTATCCTTTGCAGCAAGAATATGAGGGTAATAGGCCCAGCTTGTGTCGAAAATATCTCCGTCATACCATGAAGGTCCGCCGTGAATTTGAACCATAAGAGGATATTTCTGCCCCTCTTTATAATTTTTTGGATAATAGAGAATACCTTCTATCTCTCTTCCTCCATCGGATTTCCATTTGATTATTTCTCTTTTAGCAAGAAACATATCTTTGAAATTTTTATTGAATTCTCCTATGGAAGTAACATGAGTGAATTTATTTCCTTCTATGTCTGCATAATAGAGTTGAGGAGGAGTGCTCGCCGTAGAATATACAAAAGCTATGGATTTTCCTTTATGGCCAAAATCAAATGTTTCCATATTGGCAGATTTCTCGTCTTCTATTTGTGTCACTGTCCACTGTGAACCTGTTTTATTCAAAATTACCAGCGGATTTATCACACCTTTTGCAATGGTTGTTGCTACAGAATTGCCTCTGCAGTCAAGCATTTTCCCTTCTGAAAGACCTGCACCCCACGGAGAATTTAAAGGTATTTCTTTAACAGTATCTGTTTTTATATCATATTCATAAAGAAGGGGCATGCCGGGTCCCTGTTTTTCTTCATAACTGGATTTATCTTCCAGCATATAAAGAGTTCCGTCTTCTGCCCAGGCAAAATTATGGGGAGCAAAATAAGGATCTTTAAAGATCTGTTTTGTAGTTTTATCTGTTAAATTCAATAGAAAATATTTTTTAAAATATCTGGCATCAAGGCCGTAAAGAGGACTGTCTATATGGATTGTAACTGCCCATTTCCCGTCGGGCGATACTACAAAATCCTCTATTTGATCCATATTACTGGTTATTCTTTTGATTTTTTTGTCTTCCAGTGAATAGGAGAACAGCCTGTAAGGAACAAATGTTTCTTTATCATCTATAATTTCTCCGTCATCCTGTTTGTCTTCAAGAGTCTGTTCATAATAATAGGTCTTTTCCCTGGAAAGAAATATAATTGTTTTATTGTCTTTCCATTTGAATCCGTCAATATCTTTGTCCCATTCGAATAACCTTTCCGCTTCACCTCCTGAGGGAGAAATGGTAAATATTTGAACTGTATCATCCATTCTATTTGACAGAAAAGCTATTGATTTGCCATCATGAGACCATTCCGGCGAATGAGATTTATTTTTACCTCTCGTTAGCTGTAAAGGTTCTTTGTCGTTTGTGACAGATGCCATCCAGATATTTGAGATATATCTGTTACTGTCTTCATCGGAACTGTTACAGACCCAGAGGAGTCTTCTGCTATCAGGAGAAAGCCTGAGTTGATACGGCCTTTCCAGATTAATTACATCGTCTACAGTCATGGAGGGAAGATCCGTTTTTGTCTGTTCTTCTGCCATAACAGGAAATATAATCATCATAAACATCAGAGATATAATAAAAATACTTTTTTTCAATGTACTGCTCCTTTCCAATTTAAAAGGGCACGGTAATCCGTGCCCTTTTAAGACAACACCGGTTAAAAACTTTCTTCTTTTAAAATATTGAGTATATGTTTTGCCCCTTCATCTCCCGGCTCAAGCTTAAGAACCTTCTGAAAACAGCTTGTAGCTTCTCCCCATTCACCTTTTCTGTAACAGGCAATACCGAGATTATAATGAGCTTCAAGATGTTCCGGGTCATATTCTGTAGCCTTTTTAAAAGAATTTATCGTATCGCTCAGGAAACTGTTATTATCACACATGGAAATACCGATACCATAGTGACTTTCTGCCTCTTTAGGATTATATTCGACTTCTTTCTTCTTTCCTTTTCCCGTACCTCTGGAAGATTTTGAAGGTTTTTTCGAAGGCTGTCCCTGGCCTGTAAAGAAGTCTTTTAATTTCTCAATAAAGCCTTTCTGCTGTGTCCCTTTTTTGGCCTGTTTCTTTTTCCTTCTTTCTCTTCTGTATTGAAGATGAAAGGTCATATCATAGGCTTTCTTTTTCTCTTCATCACTCAGTACGTTATAGGCTTCTACAAGTTCTTTCATTTTTTCATCTGCCCAGATACGAAGATCAGGGTTAAGATCCGGGTGATATTCTTTGGATTTAGCCCTGTAGGCTTTTTTTATTTCTGACTCAGTGGAAATAGGAGGAACTCCCATAACTCTGTAAGGATCTCTGTCTGCCACTTTACCGCCTCCTTGTATAATATAAATGATTATTTGATAACTGTTATATGTAATCGTAACGCGTAACGCGATAAAAGAACCTTTTTACAATTATTTATTTCGAAGGTTCGTCAAAGATAAGAAAACTTCCTGCTTAAATTTTTGGATAAATTGTCTTTATTTTATTTTAAGCCATGAAATTATAGTTACTTTCATAACAATCTGTAATTTAAGAAGGGGTGAAAAGTGAGTAGTGAAAAGTGAATAGTGTATAATATCCTGTTCTTTTCACTTTTCACTTTTCACTTTTCACTTTGTTTTCTAAATTACCCTGAGAAAATGATAAACCTTTTTCCCTTTTCTGAATTTTATCTTTCCATCCTGCACATATTTATCATTTAACATCATGGTCTGATCTGTTACAACATTATCATTTACATGAATACCTGACTGACCTATAAGTCTTCTGCCTTCACCTTTTGAGGATATTAATCCGCACAGGAGAAGAGCATCCAGAACCTGTATACCTTCCTTTATTTTATCACCTGATATGTCTGTAACGGGTATGGAACTGCTTTCTCCTCCTCCTTCAAACAGAGCTTCCGCCGCCGACCTGGCTTTCTCAGCTTCTTCTTTGCCATGAACCAGTTCTGTTATGGCATAAGCCAGTTCTTTTTTGGCTATATTAATATCTTTCCCTGTAAGACCGGATAATTCTTCAATCTTTTCCATAGAGAAAAATGTAAGTGTTTTTAAGAGTTTTCCTACTTCTATATCTTCCACGTTGCGCCAGTACTGATAAAATTCGTAAGGACTGGTCCTGCCAGGAGAAAGCCATACAGAGCCTTTCTCTGTTTTACCCATTTTCTTTCCGTCCGAAGTAAGGAGAAGCGGTATGGTTAATCCGTATACTTCTTTCCTCTCCAGTCTCCTGACAAGATCTGCTCCTGCCAGTATGTTTGACCACTGGTCATCTCCTCCCATTTGCAGGGTGCAATCATATCTCCTGTTTAACATAAGAAAATCATAGGATTGTAATAACATATAGTTAAATTCTATGAAGGTAAGACCCTGTTCCATACGGCTTTTATAACATTCTGCTGCAAGCATTCTGTTTACGGTAAAATGGGTTCCAATCTCTCTGAGGAAATCAATATAGTTCATGTCTCTTATCCATTCTGAATTGTCCACCATTATTCCGTTTGAAGGATCGTCAAGATTTACAAATCTCTCTATTTGTTTTCTGATAGCTTTTTTATTATTCTTAATTATTTCTTCTGTCATCATCTGCCGCAATTCGGTTTTACCGGAAGGATCGCCGATCATGGCAGTTCCTCCTCCTACAAGGGCTATAATACGATGACCGTACTGCTGAAATCTCTTTAAACCGAGTAATGCTATAAGATGTCCCACATGAAGGCTGTCTGCAGTGGGATCGAACCCCACATAGACAGTAACTTTTTTTTCTTTAAGCATCTGTTCTATAGGCCCTTCATGGGTTATCTGGGCTATTAAATTTCTTTTGTTTAATTCTTCGAATATACTCATAATTTCCCCCTTCAGTAACCGCGTAATGCACAATATGATTAATCCTGAAATTATATCAAAGAGTTACAGTAAGGTCAAATGAAATTCAATTGCGTTTTTTTACGACAGGTAAACTCACCTTTACTGAAAATTATAGTTATAGTGTAGTTCACAACAAATTACAGATAATCCTCGCGTCACGCGTCACGCGTTACGCGTCACGAAGCACTTAATTTCTAATAAGTTATGAAACTAACTATAATGCATATAAATCTGTAATTAGTGAGTAGTGAATAGTGAATGACAGGCAATGTCTTATTTTATTCACTTTTCACTCTGAATATTCTATAACAAATTTCTTTTTCCCTTGTATGTAAAATCACCTGTCATTTTTAAACGCAATCATGAAATTCTTTGTGAAATTTATATATTGATTGGTTGTATAAAAAGTTATATAATTATAGTGAAAAGTGAAAAGTGAAAAGTGAAAAGAATGGGACATTACTCACTATTCACTCCTTAATTATGAATTTATATGGAAGTACTTATAAAAAATTTTCTCTCGATTTAAAATTTTAATGGATAAAACAGAAACAATCAATAAACTTATAAATACATGGCGTAATGAAGCCAGAAAAGAGATAGAAGAGGCTCTTGAAAACCTCCCCTCATATCTTTCTAAAAATAAATTACCTTCTGAAAAATTTCACTCACTCCTTTCGGAACCACTGGAGAAATTTATCTCCAGACTGGATACGGAAACGGATATGGCCCGTATAGCAACCTTCCCTGCAAAAGCAAAACGCCTTGTAAGGGAAATGGAAGAAACCATTAAACTTGAAAAGGAAAAAATCATGAATGAGCCTCTTTCCTTCATTCGTATGCCCGATATAGCAGGAGTAAAGTCTATTCAATCTCTATCTGAATGGGAAATAATAGTGAAATCCCTCGATGAAACCGTAAAAAAACATCTGGCAAACGGAAGAAAAGTAGAATTTTTATAATATTTCTCTAAAGGATTTTTTATTTTTTTGTCGTAATACATTTTATCCAAATAAATGCAGTTTGGCTGAAAAGGCATAACAAGGTGGTTTTTGTGAATCTCTCTGTAAACTGTGTATGTAACCTTCCCGAACTTATCCCCGGAGAACTGTTGTTCAGCGCTCCTGTAAAATGTATGCCGAAGATATCACCTGACGGAAAGAAACTGGCTTATCTGTCGATGGAAAATAATATAATGAATCTCCGGATAAAAACTATTGACAGAGATGATGACAGGCCGGTTACATGTTTTAAAAGAGGAACTATAACTTACTATATATGGACAGGTGATAAATACATTTTTTATATCCATGATATAGATGGAAATGATAACCATATACTCTACAGATACGATATAGAAAAGAATGAAAATAAAGCTCTGAACAAATCTAAAAAAGTGAGAATTATAGATCTTGATTACAATAAAGATTTTCCTTGTGAACTGATAGTTGCAATGCCTCTTGGTAATACAATAAGTCTTTATAATATTGATTTAGAGAGAGATACTGTTACTGTGCTTTACAGGAATCCGGGCAATATCCATGACTGGGTAATAGATAACAGAGGTAATTTGAGAGGAATAATGACATTTAAAGATGACCGGGAAATAGAGTTCATGATAAGAGATAATGAAGAAGACACATGGAAAAAAGCCATCTCATGGGATGTAGACGATGTGCTTATGTGCCGGTCTGTCAGATGTTCGAACGATAACAAATATGTTTATATGATCGATCCCGGTGTTTCAAATACGAGCTGTCTTGTCAGGATAGAACTGAATACAGGGAAAAGAGAAGTTATGGTCTGTAATCCTGAATATGATATAAATTCAGTAGTCAATACCTATACATATGGATTTTCTCCTGTTTTATTTGATCCCGATACATTGAATCTTCAGGCACTCTGTATTAATAAGTTCAGAAAAGAGTGGATTATTCTGGACGAAACTATAAGAGAAGATTTTTCTGTTATAAAGGAACTGCAGGAGGGAGATTTTTCCGTTACAAGCAGTGATAGCAATAATGAAAACTGGATAGTAAGCTTTGAACTGGATAATGGTCCGGGAAGTTATTATATGTTTAACAGAAAATCAAAAAAAGCAACCTTTCTTTTTCATGACAGGCCATATTTTAAGGATTATACTCTGGCATCTATGGAAGAACTGACTTTTACCTCCAGAGACGGTCTGACTCTTCACGGATATATAACCTATCCGCCCGGAAATATAAGGAAAAATCTTCCTGCAGTTCTCTTTGTCCATGGAGGGCCATGGAAGCGTGATATGTGGGGATATAATCCCACTGTACAGTGGATTGCAAACAGAGGTTATGTATGTATACAGGTTAATTATCGCGGTTCTACCGGATATGGTAAGGATTTCCTGAATGCCGGAAATAAAGAGTGGGGAGGAAAAATGCAGGAAGATCTTGAAGACGGAATCAGGTGGGTCATAGAAAAAAATATAGCAGATCCTGCCAGAATTGCCATATATGGTCATGGTTACGGAGGCTTTGCCGCACTGGCAGGAGCAACCTTTACTCCTGATCTCTTTTGCTGTGCCATAGCAGTAGGATGTACCGGCGATCTTATAACAATACTCAGGGAAATTCCGGAATACAGGCATTGTAACAGGAAACAATTGCTTAAACAGATAGGAGACCCTGATATAGATAAAGACCTGTTAATATCCCGTTCCCCTTTTTATAAACTGGATAATATAAAGATACCGCTGTTGATTGCGTACGGACTTAAAAACTATAAAATTGTCTCGTCGGAACCTTATAAGATTGTGAGTACGTTGAAAAGTAAAGGCATTGATGTTGAGCATGTTGTTTTCCCGGATGAAGGACATAAGATTATAAGAAAAAAAAATCTGATCAGATTTTATGCAATGGCAGAAAAATTCCTTGCCAGAAATCTTAAAGGCAGATATGAAACAGAAGATATATTCACCGTGGAAATAGATGAATTTTCTGCCGGAAATACTCTTGATGACAGAAGTGTTATACATAAAATCGTGAGAGAGGGAGATAAGCATGCTTTTGAACAGATGATGGATTATTATGAAAAACCTGTACTGAAGCATTTATATAACATGACCGGCGATTATGAAATGAGCATGGAACTCATGCAGGAGACTTTTTTAAGAGTATGGTTATATCTTGATTCCTATACTTTTTTCGAGGGCATATCTTTTGCTTCCTGGTTATTCAAGATTGCTACAAATGTGGCAAATAATCATGGGATAAAAAAATATAAATTAAATAAAGAACTGGCATTTGACGGGGCAGATTTATCTATGGAAAATGACTGGCAGGAAGCTATTGAAGATAAAATTTTAATACAATCTATGGTTGATTCCCTGGAAGAACCTTTCAAAACCGCCATAAATCTTCGTTATATAGAAGAACTTGATTATAAAGATATTGCTTCTATAATGAATACAAACACCGGGCAGGTAAAGAACTATCTCTTCAGAGCAAAAAAGTCTATTTTAAAATCATTGATGAAATCTGTATGAATCAGGAATATTTCAGAAAAATATAAATTTATTTTTTATGTGAAACTTTTTACTCCTCCTCCCGTGACCTATGCCCAGATGCTGTCAATATAGTCGGCTCATTTAAGAGCTATGTCAGGCTTTTTTAACGGTCAGGATGCAGTTTTTTCACCGGTTAATAATACGGTGCATTTCGCCGGTTCTCAGCAGGGTATGAATGAAATGCCATCGGGAACTCTTCCAAACCATGTTGCCGATTACGGACCTGCTAAAAATTATTCAGGTTCTTAGGGGTTGTCAAGAAATAACCTCATCATATTTACAGTCTATATCGTGACGCG
>CAYSLJ010000077.1:0-33220 GCA_964431735.1 uncultured Synergistia bacterium
CAACCCCCCGTGGTTGCCCCTGTTCAGATAATTTCATCGTAGGGGCAACCCCCCGTGGTTGCCCCTGTTCAGATAATTTCATCGTAGGGGCAACCCCCCGTGGTTGCCCCTGTATGGCCATACCCTTACAGGGGCAGGCACGGGGGCCTGCCCCTACGGTTAATTGGAGGATACCATGAATATGATTTGGCATTATTATATATTCATCTGTAACAACCCCTGTATAGTGAATATTTAATTCTTCCAAGATCTTCTTTATCATAAAACCGGCATCATTCAATAAAATCTTACCTTCCACAATATCCCCGAATAAACATTCACGATTTTGAGTGCAGATTGTTATAAAATAATAACCTTCCTGACTATAATCATATCCTTTCAATCTTATTGATTTTCTATGATGTATATCTGAGTTATATTTCATATTCTTTATCTAAAAAAAATTGGCATTATACTATAACTTCCTGTCTTTCTTTTATCTCATAGTTTCCGAGCTTCGGGATCTCTATGCCTTTCTTAATACTTAATAATATCCAGCCTTCAATAACATTTTTGAGATTATCTCTGCATTCTTCAAGAGTTTTGCCTGTAGCCCATACACTTTTAAGTTCTTTAATTTCTCCATAATATGGTTCTTCATCATCTATGATTTCATATTTTGCTCTTTTCAGTGCCTCTTCAATGTATTCGATAAGCATATAACATCCCACCTTTATAAGTATTATAGCAGGCAAATAGAAAATATACCAATTAAAGAAATCCGGCTGAACTTTACTCTTCTTCTTTTTCTTTTCTTTTTCCGCCTTCCCCCTGTCAACCATCTGTCAGCAGACCTGATAATCTTCTTCCACGTTCACCATAACTTCTTCTGAAAGGCTGTCAGGGTCAAGGCCGCCTTTTTCGTAAAGGAGTTTACCCTGTTCATAAAGCCCTGCTCTTTTACAGTGCCTTATCCATTCGGCGAGTTATGTTCACACATATCATCGTAAATATTTATATATCTTTATAGCTTATAACATCAACAAAATGGAAATGTTTAACATTTTCAGTGATAACTATGCCTTTTATACTCAAACACTGGGCAGACAATATAATATCACAGTCTAACTCCTTTGGATCAGAGGAAGGAATACCCTGTTTTCTTGCCATCGCCCATAATTCAGCGGCTTTCAACATAACTTCTGTGGTAATAGGAAGATAGGTTATATATTCTTTAAGTTCATCTAATCTATAAACAGCTTTAAGTATATCTTTATGAAGTAAACCTCTCCTTACTTCATAATCTGATATTTCAGGGAGGATTATATCAAAGTCTATATTTTTTACCTGCGATTTATTTAATAATATTACTTCTATTTTTTTTTCAAACCATAATAAAATATCACAATTCTTTTTAGGATAAACGATTTTACTTAATATATTAGAATCTAATAATAAAGGTAAAGGATTAATTACTAATCATCCCCTTCTCTTTTGAACATATCTTTAACTAAAGGCCATGTCTCTTCTTCAAAATCGGAGGGATCATTTTGCCATTCATGAAGTTTTTTTATAAAATTTTCATATCTCTGACGTATCTCTTCTTTATCCATTTTTTCAATCTGCTGTAAAGTGGTCATAAAATCACCTTCTTCCTGTCTTTATAATATCACAAAAGAGAGTTTTTTTCTACAAAAAGTAATATTTTGCTTTCTTTTGACAGAATTTAATCTGCCGCAAGCTATGGCTGTTTTAATCCCAGTAGTCAGGCTGGTTTATTGGTGGATTTTTAATCATATAATCACTAATTGGTAAAACTGTAAAAACATGTTATACTCATGTAGGTGTCAAATATTTTATGAGATCATGTTGAGGTGAGTAGAATGAAGCAGAGATTCAAGGTTATTCTTGAATGGAATGATGATGACGGTGGATATACAGTAAAAAACTTACAGATAAATATAATTTAACTTTTATCCCTCAGGAACAATAATCAATGCCAAATCTTTCATTAAACTCCTCTACAATCCCTAACAGTTCAACAGGTAATATCCTACTGGTATTATAAATAATCTCTTCCGGTATTACTCTATAAAAAGCCTGGGCAATAGCTCCGGCAATACAGGCAATAGTATCACTGTCACCCCCCAGAGAAACAGCTTTTCTCACGGCATCTTCAAAATCGTCAGACTCAAGAAAAGCTATAATGGCTTCAGGAACAGAGCCCTGGCAGGTCACATCGAATTTATAGTGAGGTCTTATTTCATCTAAAGTCCTTTCCAGATTATATCCGAAATACTCCTGAATATAATCCTTAATTTCCTTCTTACTCTTTCCCTGTCTGGCAAGAAATATGGCAGATGCCGTGGCCTGAGCGCCTTTTATACCTTCACGATGATTGTGTGAGACTTCTGCACTTTTTTTTGCCGTATAGAGAACTTCTTCAATCGTATTGAAAGCAAAACCGACAGGACTTACCCTCATGGCAGAACCGTTTCCGAAACTACCATAACCTGTCATATCATCAGACATAAACCATTTCTTAAAACCACTGCCGTAACCTGCATCGGGATATTTCCGTCCGTATTCTTTAAACACAGTAACATAGTCTTTATTATGTAATATGGCATCAGCCACTGCTACAGTCATTACAGTATCATCGGTAAATCTTGATTTATGGCAGAACAGCTCAAAGTCAGTTGTTTTTATATTATTCCATTCAAAAGGAGAACCTATAATATCTCCTGCTATGGCACCAAACATGTGTATCACCCCTTTTACCAGATAATAGATATGAAATTATCATAATTATATCAGAAATAAAAATTTTCTGATATAATTAATATAGATAGTCATTAGAAATACCCGTCACGCGTTACGCGTTACGCGTCACGACTGAAAGAGGTTTTAACAAAATGTTCAAAAAAAATTTTCTGTTTATCACTCTCATAGTGCCTTTAATACTACTCATTCCGTCTATGGCAAAAATGGAAAATAAAGAAATAGAAATCTATGAATTTGTCATGTCCTGGGGAAGCGAAGGAGATAAAAAGGGACAGTTTTCCTACCCGGAAGGGATAACAGTAGACGGAACGGGAAATATTTATGTCACAGATACAGGTAACCATAGAATCCAGAAATTTGATTCAAAAGGCAAATTTATAACACTCTGGCCGAGCCATGGGACGGATAAAGGAGAATCTACGGCTCCCAGCGGGATAAGTACAGACAGAGCAGACAATATTTATATTATGGACAGATGGAATCAGAGGATAGAAAAATATGACAGAAAAGGTAATTTCATAACAGAAGGAAAACTTGAAGGATACACTAACAACCAGACTTACGCCCTGTACGGCCCTGCAGGCATTGCCGTATCCGGAACAGGTTATCTATATGCGGCAGATACGTTCAATCATTCCATTCAGAGATTTGATGTTACATGCAGATTCATAAACCAGTGGAAACTGAGAAATTCTGATGGAGTCATTCAGCTGTACGGCCCTCTCGGCATATGTATCGGAGAAAAAGGTGATATTTACACAACAGATATTTCAAATCACACAGTGCAGGTCTTTAATACAGGAGGAAAACCTGTAAAAAAATTCGGTAAAAAAGGTGAAGGGCCGGGACAGTTTTATTATCCGGCAGGTATTGCATCAGACCGCAAAGGATTTATCTATGTAACGG
Source organism: uncultured Synergistia bacterium (assembly GCA_964431735.1). GTDB lineage: Bacteria > Vulcanimicrobiota > SpSt-956 > SpSt-956 > JAKJGF01 > CALARM01. The sequence goes on from CAYSLJ010000077.1 coordinate 3,670, forward strand.
ATTTCAATAACAGGGTTCAGAAATTTACGCCTCAGGGGAAATTTGTGACTCAATTCGGAACAAAAGGTTCCGAAGAGGGAGAATTTGAATGTCCTGAAGGGATAGCCCTGGATAAAGACGGAAATGTCTATGTTGTGGATAAAACAAATAATAGAGTTCAAAAATTCAAATATGTGAAGAAATAAAGAAGCAAAGGAACTTCCGGGAAAATAATCTGTAATTCTTATTCTGTTTTACTTACGCATAATCTTACTGAATATTGAGCCTATAAGTTCCATAGCTACCCTGTTTTCCGGTTTATTATTTTTATTGCATCTTTTATTGAGAATACTCATTATAAAATTTACAGACAGAGGAGTTCCTTTAATGAGTGGTTTGTTAAGTAAATTATTCTGGTCAGAATGATCTGTTTTTTGACCTGAGTTGAACATAATATCACTCCTTTATTTACCGGTCACGCGTTATGGACAATGTCACACATATATTATACTCTTTCCAAATTAACCTTTCAAGATAGTGAAGGATTCCTCTTTAGTCTGTAGAATTTAGGAAATTCATAATAAACTACATGACCGGAGCGGTCACGACTGAATATGAGAACTGGCATACAGCATCGGATTCCGTTATTCTCATAATAAATTATCTTAAGGAGACTCAAATATGAAAAATAATTCTGACAGAAACATAACAAGGAGAGATTTTATTAAACTCGGGAGCGGTATTGCAGGTATATTACTTGCTCCTTCTATTATATCAGGTGTTCAGGCAATGGAATATTTCAGTTCAATGCCGAAATTCCCTGAAAACCCGGATGGAATCATATATTATACTGCCCATATAGAGAAAAATGGATGGACTGACTGGTGTAAAGACGGAGAAATCTGCGGCACACCTGATAATAAAAGAGCTATAGGAGCTATGGCAATCAAATTTCGGGCAGGTATAGCTTCTTATGAAGCATATCTGCAGGGGTTGTCCTGGACAGACTGGTACGGCAATGGAGATGTATGCGGTTTCATTAACGGCGGACAGCCCTGGGGAGCTTTTAAAATAAGAGTGCCCAAAATAAGCGTTTTCTACAGAGCTCATTTTTATGGCTCAGGATGGACTCAGTGGTATAAAGACGGTAAAACATGCGGTTATACAGGAAAAGACAATAAAATTCTGAATGCAGTGGAAATAACCTGTACAAAACCATAATGAGAAAGAACATATTATCAAATATAAGCCTTAAACTGCCTCTGACAGCAGGGTTTTTTTTACTTTTTATTCTGTTAATAAATAAAATAAATCTCGAACCAAACTGTATTACAATGAATGTAATCTCACCTGAAGATGATGTATATCAACTGTTTTATGATAAAGACAGAGGTATTAACGAAGAGGATTCGATTAAAACTGAAGTAAAAAAAGGTGAAAATAATATAAAATTCTTCCAGTTACCTCCCGGTAAATTCAGTACAATAAGAATCGATACGGGAACAAAAGAGGGAGAAATAATAATAAAATCTATAAAATTTATTCATTATTTCAACAGTTTATCCCTAAAAATCACCCTTTATAATTTTTCACCTGACAATATAAAAAACTCCTTCAGTCCTGTAAATAGTCTCACAGGCTTTACCATAAAAGAAGAAGTGCTCCATGTTTTATCTAAAGGTAACGATTGTGCCATAATCTTCAAAGGAAACACTGAACATATATACAGTCATATATCTAAAACTATTCTGTATAAAAAATTATTTTTCTATATACCGGCACTGTTCATATCGTTTCTCTTATCTATTTTATTAAATTTCTTTCTGATTATTCTTAATTTAAGTGAACCTGTAGAAAGGAAATTAGGATATTTCAGGGAATTCTGTGTTTTTCTGTGGCAGATGGTAAAGGACAGGAGAATCATTTTCGAACTGACGAAAAAGGATTTTCAGACCAGATATCTCGGTTCATATCTCGGTATCCTCTGGGCTTTTGTCAATCCTACCGTAAATATTCTCATTATGTGGTTTGTTTTTCAGGTGGGATTTAAATCACAGCCTGTAGATAATTTCCCTTTTATACTCTGGCTTATATGTGGCATGTTGCCCTGGTTTTTCTTTGCTGAAGGCCTCAGCAGTGCCACAGGTTCCATACTGGATAATAAATATCTCGTAAGTAAAGTAGTATTCAGAGTAAGTATATTACCTGTAATAAGAGTACTGTCAGCTCTGTCTATACACCTCTTTTTTATTGTAATAATATTTCTTATGTTCTTTATATATGGTTATAAACCGGATATATATACATTACAGGTTCTGTATTATTTATTTGCAACAATTGTTTTACTTCTGGGCCTTTCATGGATTACATCATCAATAGTTATCTTTATAAGGGATCTGTCACAGGTAATAGGTGTAATATTACAGTTTTTTTTCTGGCTTACGCCCATATTCTGGTCACTCAAGATGGTACCTGCAAAAATGCACTGGTTTTTCAAAATGAATCCTGTTTATTATATAACGGAAGGATACAGAGAGACTTTTATATATAAAGTATGGTTCTGGGAACATCCCTGTCTTATGCTTTATTTCTGGGGCTTTACAATTACCGTATTTATCCTGGGAGCACTCATATTCAGGAAACTGAGACCCCATTATGCAGATGTTTTGTAGGGGCAGTTCGCGAACTGCCCCTGCATCGGGTTATTTATAAAACTCGCCTAAAATATTCTGCGCTTCTATCTGTAATTCCGGTTGATTGCTGCGAAGAGCACTCATAACATGAAGCAGAGCTTTATCTTTATTGATTTTCACCATATTCTTAAGAGCGGAAATCTTGACTTCCAGAGAACCTTCTCTTATGGAATTGGCAAGTCCTTCTATTATATCTCCTTCATCGGGAGAAAGCTGTATTTCAAGCTTCTGAATATCTTTTCTCGTTAATCCGAGAGAACCGAGATTTCTGAAATTTATATCAGAATCAATTTCTTCAAAAGCCAGAACAGAAAGTCCCGGGAAATCTTTTTCAAGTAATCGTCTTACTGAAAGACGACATTCGGAAGAAGAAACTATTACAGGATTTAAAAAATCCGACTCTTTTGCTTCTTCAAGCTTTTTATTAAGTACATCAAGCAGATAACCATGAAGTTTTTTTATGACAGGAGAAGAAGGTTTCGCGCTTTTAAGAAGCCTCATTATGAATTTTTCGAAATCCCTCTCAAGGATAAATCCGGCAATTTCTCCCGAATGATCAAGAAGTTCCCTGCATATAATCTTTTTAAGAGATTTTCTAACATATTCGGATATTGTATCGGGATGTCTGGTATAAGCATAGATTGCCATAGTTTCAAAAATAACATTCAGATTCCTTACAGGTATTCTTTCTTTCAACAAATTCCTCAGAACGAGATGAATTTCCGTAAGAGAGAGTTTATGAGGATAAATCTCATCAACCACTACAGGATTTAGCTTTTTCAATGCCTGAATCAGTGAGGCACTTTCCTGAAGTCCGAATAGTTCCCCTACATGTGTTTTTATAACCTCTGAGAGATGCATTATAATGATATTTACCGGTTCAAGGATCATAAAATCCGTTTTTTCTGCTTCATATCTCTGAGACTGTTCAATCCAGACAGAAGGAAGGGAATAAACAGGATCGTTACATTTTTCGCCTTTTAAAATATCCAGAAGTTCTGCTTTATGGGTTGCAAGAAGTTTCCCCGGTCTCAGTTCTCCTCTTGCTGCTTCCACATCATAAACCTTTAAGATATACATGCCGGGATTGATAAGCATATTATCACGGAAACATATTCGTGGCAAAGCAAATCCGAGTTCCAGAGCTATATGACGTCGAAGGGTTGCCAGTCTTTCCTGCAGTTCTCCCCCGTAATTGGGATCTATGAGAGAAAGAAGCTCTTTTCCTAATTCTATTGTAAGAGGTTCAAGAGGAATAATATTAAACACTTCTTCTGATTTTTCAAACTGCTCCGATGTTTCCTGACAGAGAAAAGGAACAGACTGGGTTACATTAAGATGACGCCACATTATAGCAGAATAAAGGTTTTTATAGGGATGTTTCAGTGTATCCCTGTCACAGTATCTCATGGCTTTCTGATAGGAGTGAGCAGCTTCTCTGGTCATACCCCTCTCTTTATACATATCTCCGAGATCACTGTAATATATCGGTTCTCCCGGATTCAAACCTATAGCTCTTTCATAATGTTTTATGGCTCTGGTGTAATCCCCTTTTCTTGAATATAAACCTCCAAGGGCATGATGGGCTTTATGGTTGAAATCACTTACTTTCAGACTCAAAAGATATTCATCTTCTGCTTTATCGTAATTTCCCATAACCTCATAGGTTTTGGCAAGATGATAGTTTGCATACAAATGTCTGGGATTAATTTCAAGGATGTTATTGAAATAATCTATTGCTTCATTATATTTTCCTTCATTCAGGCTTACAATTCCAAGGCCTTCGTAAGCAGAACAGAAACGTCCGTTAAGTTCCAGACTTTTCTTATAAAATTCGACTGCCCTGTCTGAAATATTTTTTTCATGGAATGCATGACCAAGGTGATAATAAATCTCTGCTGCAGGTTTTATTTCTATAGCCCGTGAAAGATATTCAATGACATGGTCATAATCTTTCAATTCTCTGTAGAGAAGAGCTATTTGAAGATAATTCTGTATATTATCCGGTTCTGATTTTATCCTGTCAGATACAAAATTTATACCTTTTAAAAATTCTTCTCTCGCTTTCTGCTCATTTCCCTGCCTCACAAGTACTATGCCTTTCTCCAGCGCACAAATGGGAACTAAAGAAAGATTGAGAGAAAGGGCACTGTCAAAGCTATTTATTGCCTGATCCAGCTTTCCTGTAAGAGCATAAAACCTTCCCAGTTCTATGTGAACTTCATAAAATCCGGGAGCCATTCTGAGTGCTTCCTGGTAGTTTCTCTCAGAAAGATTCCAGAGTCCCTGTTCCTGATAAACACGGGCTAACTGTTTATGAGCCCACGGAGAAGGTCTGAGCTTAATTGTCCTTTCATACATATTCCCTGCTTTTGTAAGTTCGTACTGATGATAATAAATATCTCCCAGCCCTGAATAGTGTAAACTTTCTTCAGGTTCATAATCAATGGCCATACCGTAATAAAATACTGCATTCTGGTAATCTTTTTTAAGAAAATACAGGAGTCCCAGTATACCGAAAGGCCATCCTTCACTCGGATAAATTTCTGCCAGTTTTTCTCCTCTTTCTATAGCTTCTTTATAATTTCCCTGATCGCATAATAATGTTATAAGAGATCTGTAGGCTTCACCTGATTTTGGCTCCAACTTTATAGCTTTTTCATAATTCTCAAGAGCTTTCTTAAAATTCTTTATTTCTCTGCAGGCATTTCCGAGAGCAAGATAAAATACTGCTCTGAATTTATCAATTGATATAGCTTTTTCAAAACTTTTTATACTTTCTTCATATTTTTCCAGTTTACCGTACAAAAGGCCGAGATTATAATAAACCATAGAAAAATTGGGAGAATTTTCCAGGGATTTCTGGTAATAATTCAGAGCTTCTTCATAGTTACCGAGATGCATATAAACATCTCCCATACCCTTAAAAGCAAAGGCATCTTTTGCACTGAGACGGAGAGCTTTTCTGTGATTGTTAAGGGCATCATGGTAACGGCCGAGTTTTAAATAGGTATTTGCAAGAGCATTATAGGAATAAACATCCTGAGCATCAAGTTCAACAGACTTGGAAAACTCTACCAGTGCATCATCAAATCTTCCGTCCTTGAAATAAGCATTGCCAAGGTTATAATGTGTATAGGCATCAGAAGGCTCAATCTCAAGGGCTCTCTGATAATTATCAATAGCAAGATGTATTTCTCCTTTATGATGATAGAGTCTTCCAAGACGTAAAAAAGCTGTTGGTTCCTGGGTATCACTCTGGACCTTTCTTTTATATTTATCAAACTCTTCTTCAAGATCATATTTATCAGGGTTATAATAATCCGGTTTTTTATAAGATCTTGTAAGTAATTTCTCGAAAAAATTCTTTTCTCTTATCACGTTCTCTATCCCCTCTCTGCAGATTTTATAGAAACTATAACTTCGACAGATATTTTTTTCTTTCCTCTAAAAGATACGGATAAAATTGAATTTTACTGAAATAATTAAGAAAATATCAGAAGAAATAAAGAAAATAAAAATGCTGACTGATGAATATTTTTTATAACACTATTTTATTTACAAACACTGAGCCATATAATTCCTGCAATGAGAGTCAGAACTGTAACAGGCACACCTGCTTTCAAATATTCTACAAAAGTAATTTCCACGCCTCTCTTTTTAGCAGATTCAGCGACGATAAGATTTGCCACAGAGCCGAGAAGTGTGAGATTTCCCGCAAGGGTTGTTGCCATTGCAAGGGCAAGCCATATCTTTTCAGGTTCATGAAAATATGGCACAAAAGGTCGAAATAACAATACTGCCGGCACATTTGATACAAGATTACTCAACACTGCAGAAACAGCAGTAAAAGAAACAATACCACCTTCAGAAAGAGGTTTTGCTACAGAAAAAATTTTTTGAGAAAATCCTGCAGTTTCAATAGCACCTGTGACAACAAAAAGGCCGGCAAAAAACACAAGTAAAGACCAGTCTATTTCACGAAACACCCGCTCTGGCTTTAACCTTCTTGTGATTAGAAGTATGGAAGCAGCAGCCAGAGCAGCAAGTGGTATGGGAGCACCGCAAATAAATGCTACAAGCATTAAACCTGAAGCTACAAGGCTTTTATATAAAAGAGGTTTATAAATTTTTATTTTGAAACTGGAAGGTACCTGAAATTTATCTCCTGAACATTCATGTCTGTATACCATCATTATTATAAGCCAGGCAATAAAAAGTCCTGTCAGAGATACAGGAAAAAGATAATAAGTAAATGAAGTAAAAGGTATACGGGATGCCATACCTATAATCATATTCTGAGGGTTTCCTGTTATAGTGCAGGTTGAACCAATATTGGCAGCAGTAACAAGGCCTATGAGATAAGGAACAGGATTACGTTTCAACGTAAGAGTTATGTCCAGTACGAGAGGTGTAAACATAATAACCACTGTATCATTAAGAAAAAGAGCAGATAAAATACCTGATATGACAATTATAAGAGCAAGTAACTGACGTGGAGTTCCCGCAAAACGTACTACGCCGGAACAGATAAGCCTGAAAAAACCCGAAAGACTCAGGTTTACATTTATTATCATAACGGAAAGAATAAGAACAATTGTATTCCAATCAATTGCATTATAGGCTTTTTCAAGTGAAATAGCACAGGAAACAATCAGGGCAGAAGCTCCTACAAGGGATATAGTAGCACGGTTCATACGTAATTTCGGGTAATGACCTGCAGCTATACCGATAATGGTAATTATAATTATAATCAATGAAACCGAATTTGACATAAATTTTTCTTTTCAAGATATTATTTTAGATTCCTGCATGTATTTACTGAGGTGAGAATAAATAATAAATATCTGCTCTCGTGACGCGTAACGCGCAATGGCGTTAAGTTAAGAAACATATAGCAAATTGGCTGCCTGGTGCTCTGGAGAAAAAATATCACGGCGGCACAAGTGTATTTAATTGATATACAGTGTAAAGTAGCATGATGTAAGCTCTAACAGATATAAATGTTACAGTTTAGATTTTTTCGGAGGAGCGCCAGGCAGCCAATTTAGACGGTTATAACGTTAACTTAATGCCATTGCGCGTAACGCGTGACGCGTGACGGGAGGAAGACTGTTATTACATGCTTATGCTCAGGTCAGTAAAAGTTTATAATCAGTATAACAATTCATAATTAATGAGTGAGTAGTGAGTAGTGAATAGTAAATCGATAAATAAACTATACCTATAAAGTTTTTCTCTTGATTTTTCCTGTTAACTGCCATGACCATTTCGGTCACAACGAAGTATGAAAATCTGTTCCTCCCGTCACGCGTTACGCGTTACGCGTTACGATTCTCATATAAATCCCTGTCATTTTTACAATTTATTACAATTAAAAAAAACTCCTGTTACAAATTAATATTATTATATAGGCATAAAAGCATCAGAAACAACTGATAACGAATAAAAAAGGAGGAATTTCAATGTTTAAAAGATTTCTTGTATCAGGAGTAATTATAGTGGCTCTTGGAATGATTTTAGCAGGATGTAAAGGAGGCCCTATGGGGTTTCCGATGTTTGGCCCGATGGGAGGACCTATGTGTGGCCCTGGTGGACCGGAAGGGCATGGAGGGCCGGGTGGTCCACCTCCAGATATGCAATGCAAATACGGTAAATCCCCTGGAGATGCAATAAGTGCACAAATGGATAAAATAGCTGCAGAACTAAAACTCACAGAAGCTCAAAAGGTAAAATTTGAAGAACTAAAAAGTAAATTGAAAGCCAGGATGGAGCATCCAAAAGAATGTAAAGGCAGGGATTTTAAAGAATGCAAAGACAATGAACATTTTGACTTTATGGCAGAACTGAAGAAAGATAATCCTGATGTCAATATGATGGCAGATAAATGTAAGGAAGACATGGACAGAATGTCTGCTAAAATGAAGGAACGTATTGGCAGAGAAACAAAAGATGGGAAAGAAAATATAGATTTATTTACAGGTTTTTATAATATACTGGATGAGAATCAAAAAAAGATACTCATTGATAAAGTACATAAAAAAATTAATGCAATGGAAGTTTTAAAGGAAGATTTTTAAAGATTTATATGAGAAGGATTAAGAGTATGTGAACATGCGATAAAAAAATCGCCGGAAATGCCGGCGATTTTTTATTTATCGTCAAAATATTTTATCCTTTTAATTCTGTAGGATCTAATACTTCTAAAGGGAATATTTACCTTGACAATGTCATTTTTACTGACCTGAGCATGAGCAGGTAATAAGTCAAGTTACTTTAACGGGCATAAATAATACATATATCTATTCCCGTAACACATAACATATTTTATTACATACCTATGGTCAATTCAGTAAAGAACAGGGGGAAAAAATGGATATAAAGCAATGGCATAATCCATCAAAAAATCTGAAAATAGAAAATGACGAAGTTCATATCTGGCTTGCATCTCTTGATATTGACAGAATCTCACCGGAATGTATGGAAAAAATTCTGTCAGAAGATGAAGTAAAAAGGGCGGGAAAATACTACTTTAAAAAAGACAAAAATCATTTTATTGCCTGCCGGTATATACTCAGAAATATTCTCAGCCTTTATTTAAACATAAAGGCCGAAAAAATAAAATTCTCTTATAACCCTTACGGGAAACCATCTGTACCGGGAGGGAAAATTTCCTTCAATCTATCTAATTCATACGGTTTTGCCCTTTATGGTATAACCTGTGATAAAGAGATAGGTATCGATATAGAACATATTCCGGAAGATTTTTCCTGGGAAGAAATAGTTAAACAATTTTTCTCTAAAAAAGAAATCCTGGAATTATATAAAACTCCCGGTGATATGAGAAAAAAAGCCTTTTTTAACGGATGGACCAGAAAAGAAGCCTATATAAAAGCAAAAGGCATGGGACTTTCAATTGGTCTTGACAGTTTTGATGTTTCACTTATGCCGGGGAAAGTACCGAAATTACTCGAAGTAAGAGGAAAAAAAGAAGAAAAATCTCGATGGTTTTTGAAGGAAATTTTAATAAATAACAATTATGTAGCTGCTCTTGCCGTAGAAGGATATAATCTCACTTTTAAATATTGGAAGTGGAATCACGTGACAGAATTGCTGACCTGACCATTAATATCGTATAAAATCTCTTCCCCTGAGCCTTTATTCTATTTTTCTTTACATTTCTTTACAATTAAAAAAAACTCTCTTAACAAATTTATATTATTATACATTCATAAGAAAAAAGCAACCAGAGTGGTAGCAAAAATTTAAAAGGAGGAATGTAAAATGGTTAAAAGGTTAATAGCAGGAGTATTACTTGTGTTAGGAGTGGGGTTATTTTTACCGGGATGTAAAGGGCAGGCAGAGATGAGAGGAAAATTCAGAAAGGAAGCAATGATTGAAAGAATGGATAAAATCGTAAAAACTCTGAGTTTAACTCCAGAACAGGCTACAAAATTCAACGATTTGAAAAATAAGATAAGTGAAAAAATGGATAATGGCTTAAAAGAAAGAAAGGCTTTCAGAGAAGAAATGCTCCTTGAGGTAAAAAAGGATAATCCTGATGTAAAATTACTGGGAGACAGGGCAAAAGAAAGAATAGATGTTGCCTCTAAAAATGCAAAAGAAAGTATAGATTTATTTACAGATTTCTATAATACACTGGATGAAAATCAGAAAAAGGTGTTTATTGAAAAAATTCATAAAAAAATAAGTGCCCTGGAAACACTCCAGGAAGAATAGTGAGTATCGAGAGTGAATAGTGAGTAGAGCGGGCTTAATGTTACTCACTATTCACTTATAGACTGTAAGAAAATAACTCTGGCGAATTATGGTTCCTGTGTAACTATGATAAGGTTATTTTTTTTCAAACACTTAAAAACTTTTAAGGTATTTTTAAGGTAATTATGTATAATAACAGTCAGGAGGTGTTGAAAATGAAAAAAATAATAATCAATATAATAACAATATCAATTATATTCAGCATAACCCTTCTTTCTGCTATAGCAGGCAATAGTGAATATAAAAGACTTGACTCTTTCAACATCATTCCATCTGACAGACTGGAATTAACTCTTGATAATAACATACAGAAAAATATTACCGTAGTTAAAGAAGATGATATTTTGTATATAGACTCCAGCTTTTTTACAACTTTTTTAGGTATTAATATTCAGGAACAGGCAGAACATTCACGAACTGTAAAAGAAAGCACAGATAAGGAAATTATCTGTTTACCCTTATTTAAAAGCCTTGACAGTCTTAAATTAAGATATACATACAGCTCTCTTTACGGCAAAGAGATAATAAGAATAAGAACAGATGGTGCATTTAAAATTTATAAAGCATCTAACTATATGCCAGAGACAGTTATTTCATACGGGAATACCCCTTCAGTATCAGCCGGTTCATATGCAGGAACAGACACATACTATGGAAATAGTTCTTATAGTTACTCCGGCACAGGTTATTATTACAGTTCAGCCTGTTCAACAGGCGGTTATTATGGAGTACCGGGATACGGTTATTATTATCCGGAAGGATATACACCGGGAACCTGTCAGAACATTACCTGTCCAAACCAGCAATTGAATATAACACCGGTAAAATCAACTGCTCCCGGCCCTCTTCCAAATATTGTAAGTCCCCTTTCAAATATTGTAAAACCCCTGTGATTCGAGAGTTTAAGGTTTATAGTTGAGACAGTCAAATTTCAACTATAAACCTTAAACTATAAACTCTACTAACCACTCACCGGTCACTGTTTAAATCCATTCAGGCAAAATCTCTTTAGAATACCATCTCATAAAAAATCTCTCTTCCGGTATACATGCTCCTTCTACCTTTATCTGTCTTTCAACTGTATGTCTTCTTCTGGCAAAAGGTGAAGTAAAGTCTCTTCCAAATCCGTTTACAAAAAACCTGTCACTTAATGTTCCGAAAGATCTAAATTTTGTAAGCGGATGGGTTCCGTATACCGGTAACGACATAAAACGACTTGTATCAACAGGTACCCAGCCATAGGACGGCAGGTAAACCTCCGGTATTTCATGGTCCAGGTATCCAAGTCGACTGTCTTCTTTCCAGATAGAAAAACCTACTATGCTCCTTGCAGGCAGCCCTGCAACCTGACAGAGAGCTATGAAAATAGTGGCATGATTGCCGCAGCTTCCTTTACCCTGGGACAGGATCTTTTTTGTGCTTATACTTGTATAGGGAAGTACATATTTTACTTTATCTACAACAAAATCATAGAGTTTTCTTGCTATCCAGAAGGTTTTTCTCTCGCCCTGAAGTATTTCTTCAACCCTGTTTCTTATCTCTTTTTCCCCCGTCTGAAAAAGAAGTTCTGCCTTCTGCACTACCTCTCTTAATTGCAAATCTTCACTCTTCATCATTTCCTCTATGAGATACTTCTTTTTTATTTCTTCCGGTATATCTTCAAGGGTTCCTGTAAGATGGGGATAAAGATGATATTTCAAGTTAACAGTTTCAATTTCGAAACTAACCGTAACATCCTGTTCTATATTTGGAAGCAAATCCTTTATTTTATTAACGATAACAGTACCGTAATTGTCATCCCACTGACATATTAACTTTTCATCAGGCTCAGGTATTACTTTAACAGGAGTGATCAATCTCTGATGTATATAATCTTTAGGCAAACTCTGGGAAGCTTCCATTTCTTTAATTATACCGGGACCGGTATTTCTGAAACAGTAATTTATATCTACAGTAGATTTTCGGCCTCCTGAAAAAGAATAAAGAATATCTCTGTTCAATTCAAAGGTAAGAAGTTCATTTCTTTTAAGTTCAAGAGTCCATACCCTGTCCTGTGTTACAATAATACTGGAGCTATGCTCGCAGTCAGGAAGTTTATAGGAAGTAAGTATTACTCCTGTTTCAGGATCAAGAGCAAAGATTTCTCCTTCCACAACATCGAGAGTCCATAAATATGTTCCGTCATGACAGAGTCCTCTGCAGGAATAAGTAGGGGCATCAAAGGTTTCTGCCTGAATATGGCGTGGAAATTTTATGACGGAAATCTGATTATTTGCAACTGTAAACTCAGGCTGATCAGGTGAAATTATCCACAGAATTTTATCCCTGCATGTCATGCCGAGATATGGCCTGGTTACTCCGGCGATCTTCCCTATAAGGACACAATTATTATCTGTAAAATGGCGCTTGTAAAGGTTACATGTTTCTTCATCATATTCCCATAGATATTCCCCGTCATAGCTTATAGTCTGAGGGCGCCTCACTACAGATTTTATTCTGTCTATCATATCTCCTTTATAAGGATCCAGAAGAATTAATTCTCCTGTTTCTATATCCGCTATCCATACACCCTTTTCATTGAATGCTATGGATGCAGGACTGCATACAGGCACTTTTATGCGGTTTATGAGTCTTACAGGTTTTTTCATAATTATTCCCTTTCTGAAATATTACTGACATGAGAATAAATTCAAAAATTATAGCAAAAGTCCTGCTGAAGGAAATTTATATAATACAGAGAATAAAGTATGTTATATTTAATGGGAATATGTTATATTTAATGGGAATATGTGATGGGAAAAAGCTTTTATTCTTAAACATTAAAGAATTATGTGAATATGTTCCCCTGTTACGCGTTACGCGTTACGATTCTCATATATTATAATAAAGGAGATGTATAAAATGAAAAAAATATTTTTTCTAACTCTGTGTATTGTGCTATTAACTTCCATTATCGTTCAGGCCAGACCTCTCGTAGTATTGACTACCGACTTCGGACTTAATAATGAAGCAGTGGGACTCTGCCACGGAGCAATACTGGCAATAAATCCGGATATAGAAGTAGTTGATCTCTGCCATAATGTTAAAGCTTTTGATGTAAAACATGCATCGCTCATACTTAAAGGAACTGAATGCTTTCCAGAGGGAACTGTTTTTGTATCTGTAATAGATCCGGGCGTTGGAACAGACAGAGGAGCAATAGCTATAAAGACCAAAAAAGGATTGTATTACATAGCTCCCAATAACGGGCTTTTAACATATGTTATAGAAGAACAGGGTCTTGAAGCAGTCTACGAACTGGATACAAAAAAAGTTAATCCCCGGTGGAGCAGAGGAACCTTCGATGGCAGGGATCTTTTCAGTCCTGCAGGGGCAATCCTTGCAACAAACAAAGGGAATCTGGATTCAGTAGGATATGAAATAAAACAGGAAGCTATCGTTATGTTTATGATTTTACACGCAAAGATTCATAAAGGTACCATATCAGGTGTATATATTCAGGAAGACGAGCCTTACGGGAATGTATGGACGAATATAACAGAAGAAGATCTGAAGAAAATTTCAGTGAAACCGGGCGATAAACTCCACATCACTGCAACCGGCCTGGAAATAGACATGCCTCTTGTCATTACATTCGGAGAAGTGCCAGAAGGTGAACCTCTTGCCTATATGAACAGTGAAGGAACACTTGCTTTTGCAATAAATCAGGGGAATTTTACCCTTAACTATAATTTGAAAGAAGGCATGGAAATAAGTGTGAAAAAAGCCAGTGGTGAGTAGTGAATAGTGAATAGTGAATATTGAGTGGTGAGTGGATACGCATCACTACTCACGAAACGCATTACGAACCACTCGTCACGCGTTACAATTCACGATAGAAAGGAAAGTGAAATTATTACTATGCTCGAAGTAGAGGTATTAAACTCTTCCATATCTGACATAGAAGCAGATGCAGTGCTTACAGGCATTTTTGAAGATGATTGTACTGTAGAAAGGCTGTGCGGAAGAGATGAAAAATTTAAGTATATGGTAAAAAACCTTATTGAAGAAGGTGAAATCAACGGTAAACTTGCCGGAACAACGCTGGTTCACAGCCGGGGAGAAATCAAACCTGGGAGAATATTAATTGTTGGCCTCGGGAAAAAAGAGAATCTATCTCTGGACAGATTACGTGGCATGGCAGCAGTATCAGGAAGATTGCTTCGTGATATTCAATGTCAGAAAATAGGTATACACCTTGGTTTTTTACCGCCCGGCTTTCGTTATAAAGATACTGCAATGGCAGTTATAGAAGGATTTTTCCTGGGTCAGTACAGTTTTACCAAATACAGGCATGAAGAAAAAAAACGGGACGTCAAAAAGTTTGGTATTTATTTCCCTGAAGAAATAAAGTTTGATACAGATTTAATCTCTCATGCCATAAGAACAGGCGCGTTTATAGCAAAAGCAACCAATCTGAGCCGCGATCTATGTAATGAACCGGCAAATGTACTTACACCTGTAAGACTCGGAAAAATAGCAGATAAACTGGCAGAAGAATACAGCTTAAAAGCACATATTCTTGACGAGAAAGAAATGCAGTCTCTGGATATGAATCTTTTACTTGCAGTTTCACGGGGCAGTAAAGAACCTCCCCGTCTCATAGTGCTTGAATACTGCGGAGCAGGAGAAGGGAAACCTGTATACGGTTTGCTCGGTAAAGGAGTAACATTTGACAGCGGAGGAGTGTCACTGAAGGCTCATAGTGCCATGGACCATATGCATCTGGATAAAACTGCCGGTGCCGTAGTAATAGGCATTTTAGCAGCTCTATCGTCTCTTAAAGTAAAGATAAATCTCACAGGTGTCATACCTGCCGTTGAAAATATGCCCGGTGGGAATGCCTATAAACCGGGAGATATTATTAAAGCCATGTCAGGTAAAACTGTAGAAATAACAAATACCGATGCAGAAGGAAGGCTTATTATGGCAGACAGTCTCACCTATATGCAACAGGTACTGAAGATTGATAATATTATAGATTTTGCCACACTTACAGGAGGCTCCAGAACTGCCCTTGGAACAGATATTATACCGGTATTTTCTAAAGATAAAGACATGGTAAACCTGTTCAGAGAATCCTGCTGGCACAGTGGCGAAGTGTGCTGGGAAATGCCTCTTTACAGAAACTATTTGAAACTTCTTAAAAGCCATGTAGCAGATATAAAGAATATGGTAAAAGATTCTCCTTCTACTCTGCTGGGAGCTTTATTTCTCGGAGAATTCATAGACAATAATACAAAGTGGATGCATTTAGATATTGGAGGTCATGAATTCAGAGAAGAAGAATTTTCTTATCAGGCCTATGGAGCTACTGCCCTTGGCATGAGATCCCTTATAAGATATTATCTCCATCTGTCAGGTGAAGATATAGGCACAGATATGGAAAACTGGAAAATTTTATAGGTGAGAAATGAGTCGTGTTTCGTAATATGTAATTTCACGACTCACGACTCACGACTCACGAAAATTATGAATTTTAATGATAACTTGAAAAAACAACTCCATAATTTATTTTCACGACGTACAGAATCATTAATTTCAGAAGAACTCAAACCTCATATCAACCTAATGATTTACCTGTTAAATTCCAGGCACCAGGAAGAGATATCTGTAACAGGAAATTTATATAATATTCTGTCTCTTAAAGAATGGAAAAAAATTATATATAATACCGAAGGATTTACCTTCAAATTAAGAGCCTGTTCCGGCGGTAAAATAATATGCCACATATGGCCTGATATGGATTTAATTATCGAAGAAAAACCTGAAAAACACAGAATAATGTTAAAAGTTCCTGTAACAGGCAAAATTTCCTTTCTTTTATCACCGGTCGAATCTGCCGGTACAGTTTTATTATTTCCTTCTTCTTTTCTGGCTTTTTTATATTTAAAGAAAGGAATTACAGTTTTTTTCGGTTCCACTCATGGCATTTCCCATAAAGTGCTTCTCTCACTCCATGTAACATCTTCAACAAACCTTATACTGTTGAGAAAATCTAAAATATTAAAAGATTTATCCTCTTTTTTATCTGCTCTGTCTCCCGGAGAAGACAGAAGGATTGATAATACAGAAAGCAGGGGGACTCTGCTCGAAAAAGAACAGGGAAAAGATGAAAAACTTTCCGAACAAACTATTATGATAAACCAGGTAGATGCTATATCTGTCGAAGTTGGTTTAAATCTCCTTACCCTTATAGATCCACGCCTGGATCCACCGCCTCTGCTGAATGCCCTGACACAGTACAGAAAGACCTTTTATGAAATATTTGGTTTTAATCTTCCCGGAGTCAGGTTCAGAGATAATCTTACTTTGAAGCACAACCAGTATATTATTAAAATTAAAGATAATACTGTTGCCACCGGAGAAATAATAAAGGATCGTTTACTTGCTCTCGGACTGGAAAACGATCTGACAGAACTTGCAGGGCCTGTTTATGGTCCTGATGAAGTATATGGTTTAAAAGGTATCTGGATTGAAAAATCTTTACGTGAGATAGCAGAAAGACATGGGTGTCTGATTATGGAAGCAGGCGAAGTCATATGCACACATATACAGGAAATATTTTCTAACAATCTGGAAAAATTTATGATATTCCAGGTTACAGAATTATTACTGGAAAATTTTATGACAATAGATCCTGAAAAAGTCAGTGAAATAAAAAATAATCTCAGTCTGGCAAAAATAAACAGGATATTTAAATATATGGTCAGCGAATGGCTTCCTCTTACAGACCACGAATTTATCATTCAGAATATATATGAAATTTCTCAAAAAGAAACACATGCGGGAAAAATTTATGAAGAACTGCGTAAAAGGTATATACCTTATATATTATATAAAATAAATCTGGATATAACTGACTGTTTTACCGTATCAAACAAAACGGAAGAAACTCTTCTTAAATTCTCAAAAAAAATAAAAACAGGTTACAGTATAAATATGCCTTTTTCTGTAAAAGAACGCTTCTTTAAAGCTGCAATAAAGCTTCTGTACAGAGATAATATTAAAAGCAGAGCAGCACTCTTCTGTTCATCCCCGGTAAGACCATTATTACTCCAGATTTTAAGAGAAAATTTCCCTGACATAAAAATTTTTTCTTATGATGAAATACCTGATACTCTTTCTTTAAAATTTCGAGGGGAATTTAATATATAGCTTCCATATTCACCACTTTTTTAATATTAAAATAAGAACTATAAGAACTATGATGAAGAGAATGATTATCTTTTTAATATTTCTGCCTTTACGAATAAATTTTGCTGTAATTCTTCTATATCTCTCTAATTTACTGTTTCTAACAATCTCTCTTTCTCTTTTATAAGAAAGAGACGTTGATAAAGAAGGTTCATTAAATAAACTTATACGTTCAAGATGTTCTTTCATTTCCACTGCAGAAGAAAATCTATCTTTTACATTATATCGCAGAGCTTTTATAATGACAGTTTCCAGTTCCGATGAAATATCAGGATTGAATGCTCTTACCCGTTCAAATTTGAATCTTTTCGGACTTATCCCAGTAAGGAGGTGATGAAGTGTAGCTCCCAGGGAATACAGGTCAGATCTCGGTTCTGCCATTCCAAAATATTGTTCTCCAGGAGCATAACCATCTGTCCCTATAGCTGTATTTACCTGATTACCTGAACTTTCTATAGATCGTGCAATTCCGAAATCCACCAGCACTATATGGCCATCCTGTTCTACCATAATATTATGAGGTTTAATATCACGATACACAACAGGCGGATTTCTGTTATGAAGGTAATCCAGGACTTCCAGAACCTGTACGGCCCAGTTTATGACTTCTTTCTGAGGCAATCCGGGGGTACCATCTCTCTCAAGTATTTCAGCCAGATTATAGCCTTCTATAAAATCCAGAACAAGATAATAACGGCCATTTGATACAAAATAATCTATGACACCGGGAATACTGTGATGGCTTAAATTGGAAAGGATATTTGCTTCTCTTTTAAATCGTTCCACTGAATGATTTAATTCTATTTTATCAGGATGAAAAATCTCTTTAATGGCAAATATATTATCCAGTTTACTGTCTGCAGCTTTATAAATAAAGCCTTTAGAACCTTTTTTGATCACCTGAATAATTTCATAACGATCTTGAAGTATTGTTGATACAGATAAAGGTTCTCTGGAAGAAATGTTAATCTCTAACGAATTACCGCAACCATTACAGAATTTTGCAGTATCTTTATTTTTTTTACCGCAATAAGCACATAATGACATAAGATTAATCCTGTCGCTTATTATACGTTACTGACCTGAACTACAACGTCATTACATTATAGTCAGTTTTATAACAATATATAATTAGGGACTGTAAGAAAATAACCCTGGCAAATTGTTAGAACGGTTATCATCCTCGCGTCACGCGTTACGCGTTACGCGTCACGATATAGACGTAAAATGGTCTTTGTATTATAATTATACCATATTCGTTAAATATACATATAGAAATTGTGCGATAAAAAATAAGTGGTGAGGGGTATTAATGGAGTTAATATAACTGATGAACCGAAGAATTATATGATAAAAATTTCTGCAGTAGTGAAAAGTGAAGGGTGGAAATTACCCGTAACGATTATAAACCCGTCACGTTTCACATATAAATTTATAAAGAAAACAGGGAAATGTAATTTGAAGTCGAAGTGTTCAGGATAAGGGAGATTAATAGTTTTATAAAGAAAGGATTGAACCGGAGTGGAAGAGAGAATAGATCAATTAATAGAACAATTAAAAACGGGAAATATAGAAACACGTATGAAAATAGCCTGGATGATGGGCAAACTAAAAGATCCGAAAGCCATTGATCCTTTAGTGGAATTATGCAGTGAAGAGAATGAAGATGTAAGGGAAAAAGCCGTAAAGTCTCTCGGAGAAATAGGGGGGAAAGTGGTCTTTAAACCGCTGTTAAAAGCTCTTGAAGATATAAGCTGGAAAGTAAGGAGAAATGCTGTCGAAGCTCTGGGGCTTCTCGGTGATAAAAGTGCAGTGTCCCATCTGTTAAAGCTTCTTGAAGACTGGGAAATAAGAGCCGATGTAGCCCAGTCTCTCGGTATGCTCGGCCATACGGAACCACTTCTTAAAGCTCTTGAAGATAAAGACGGATGGGTAGCAGGAAGGGCCGCATCTGCTCTCGGAAAAATCGGAGCAAAGAGTGCAGTGCCATTCCTTGTAAAAAGTCTCACAAATGAAGACTGGACAGTAAGAACAAACGTAGCAGAATCTCTCGGAAAACTCAGAGATAATGCTGCAATAGAACCACTTATTAAAATTTTGCTGGAAGACAAAGTAAGCGGTGTAAGAAGCAGTGCCTGTGAAGCTCTCGGCAAATTCGAAGATAAAATAATTGTAGAACCTTTAATAAAAGCTCTTTCTGACAGTGACTGGGATGTAAGAAGAAATGCTGCAGAAGCGCTTGGTAAACTGGGTGATAAAAGAGCAGTTGAACCTCTTATGAATGCTCTCTTCGATGAGAGCTGGAATACCAGAAGTAATGCAGCAGATTCCCTTGGTAAACTCTGTGATGAAAAAGCAGTGGCTCCTCTCGTAAAAATACTGGACGATGAGCATGAAACAGTGAGAAGTAATGCGGCAAAATCACTCGGTATACTGGGAGGCCCCGACATAGAAGAAGAACTTAACAGAGCTCTGGAAAAAGAAAAAGATAACTGGGTAAGAGCCTATCTTTCCGAAGCCATAGGTATGATAAGCTCCCGTAAAGGTTCAGAGGGCCGTAAAAAGATACTTGTTGTAGATGATGATAAATTTATATCAAAATTTATTTCCAGTGTTCTGAGTTCGGAAGGATATGAAATAATTGTAGCCTATGATGGAGCAGAAGCTCTAAAAAAGGTTGAAGTCAACAGACCTGACCTTATATTGCTTGATATTATGATGCCAGTAATGGATGGCTGGGAAACGGCAGAAAAATTAAAATTAAATCCTGAAACAAAATCTATACCTGTAATTATAGTAACAGCCAAATCTCAGGAAAAAGATGTACAGAAAGGTGAAGAACTGGGAGTTGCCTGTTATATGATAAAACCCTTTAATCCGGTTGATCTGACTAAAACCATCAGGGAAATTCTCTCAGTATTTAAAGGATAATATGGTGAAATTAAGTTTTATATTCTATCTTTTGCTACTGGTGATATGTATTCCATCTTTTATATACGGCCAGGAACTTGCTTCGGTAAGACCAAGAACAGATGAAGACCATATTTCGGAAGACATATATGTAAGAGAACAACCTGTAATGACCATTCATCAGGAAAGTTCCTATGACCCCCGGACAAGAGCTCAGGCTATTGCAGATAAATTAAACTCTATCTATTCAAAGGGAATTTCTACAGATAAAATATATTATAAAAAAGAAATAAAAAAGATAAAGGAAAATGGAAAGGAAAAAGAAAAACCTGCCGGCGTAAGTATCTACTGGGGACAGGAAAAACTCATTACTATTACTGATTTGCAGGGTAAATTAAATAATTCAGGTAATGAAGAACTGGCAGCCAGATGGGTAGGAAACCTGCAGAAAGCTTTTTCTTCTTCGCCGACCCTCAAGGTATTTCCCTCACAGATTCTTCTTGCACCGGGGGAAAAAAGTGATATAAAAATCCTGGGCACATCAACAGGTAAACTTACATGGAAAATAAACACGCAAAATATTATAGAAATAAAAGAAACAGATATCAGAGACAGACTGGTTGTCAGAGGTATTAATAAAGGAGACAGCACCGTAGAATTCGAAAAGGAAAGAGTTAAAATTAAGATAAATGTTTCAGTCAGGGAAAATTGTGTCGAATTTTCTACTCCGAATACTATTTCCGTGAGCGGCACACCATGTCAGCCTGATGTTATAAGAGATGCAGTCATAAAGGAACTGACCCGTTCTATTTCTCTGAAGTCAGGGGCAAGTTTATCTATAGATCCATTTAATATAAACCCTGCTCCCCTTTCTTCCGGTAAAGAATTAAACCTTCTCGTTCCAGTCAGGATAGAAGGAGACGGTATTGTAGCTATGGAAAAATTTTTACCTCTGAAGGTCAGGCATCAGGAAGAGAAATTCAAAAAACCTGTTTCACTTTTCGTAAGTGACAGTCCGGAAAAGATCGTAAAAGACGGTATAATGTTTTCCCATATCGTGTCAGGCGCATCACCTGCAAGGCTTTTATATTATCATCAGAATGGCTCTGAACAGGATAAATATCTTATAATAGATCTGTTCAACCCTTATAAAACAGCATGCACAATATGGTTTATAAGCGGTACAGGAGGCCCGAATCCTCAGGAAGCATTTGTAGGACATGTGGCAACAGCCAGGTTTATGAGAAACTGTCTCTATAATTCAGGACAGTTTTTTACCATACCACCGGAAGAAAGAGTGGTTTTATACATGCAGAAAATGGCTCCCAAAGAAATACTTACAGGCCTTTTTCATATCCAGTCTCCCCTGTCGTCATTTCTGGAACTTACAATAAGAGCCGAGTCAAAACCTTCAGGCCAGATTACGAAAGAAATTCTGCCGAGAGACTCTGACTCAACTCATTGCAGAGGCGTTTATCCCGAACCTTTTGTAAATATAAATGAAACATACATTACGGGAGAACCGGAAAAATCTATATACATAGGGAAAAGTCCATTTCTTGATTCTGTAGATGAAGGAGGCCCCCTTTACGGAAATTACGGAGTTTTATACGATATGAACATTACGATAAAAAATCCTTCTTCCAATGTAAAAGAAGTGGAAATGAGCTTTACATCCCAGGGAGGTATAGCACAGGGCACTTTTCTTATAGACGGTCGTATGATAGAGACTCCCATAGTCAAATCTTCAGAACATGTCTCTTTAGCCACTCTATTTCTTAAAGGCGGAGAAGAAAGGGTAATTCATGTGAATACTATTCCTCAGGGAGGCTCTCACTATCCTGTAAGAATTATGTTAAAAAGCCGATAAAAAGTGGCTAAAAAAGAGGTGTTCAATATTAAAATGATTAATATAAAAAATATTTGTATTTTATTTCTTCTCATAATGTTACCTGTATGCAGTCAGGCAAAAACAGATTATTTTTATGCAGGTCTCAATTATTTCTATTCCGGCAATATGAATAAAGCCCTGGAGGCATTCGATAAAGTTCTTTCAGAGGAACCGAAAAATCATCAGGCCCTTTTTTACAAATCACAGATTTTAAAAAAACAGGGTAAAACAGGGCAATCTATTGCTGTAATTGAAAAAGCAGTGTCTCTTCAGCCATCCAGATTATTATACCTTTACAAACTGGCAGATCTATATTTAACAGCAGGAGAAAAAGGGAAATCAATAAATATCTGGAAAAAAATAAAAAAACTTTCCCCTGACGATGTGACTCCTTATTATAATCTTTCTGATATTTACCACAGCCAGGGTAAAATGTCGGAAGCAATTACAGAACTCGAAGAAGCTATGAAAATACTGCCACAGGTTTCTCCGAAACTTCTCTGTCGCCTGGGGATGTTCTATCTGGAAAAAAATGAAATAAACAAAGGAATGGATTATCTGGATAAATCCTTCCTTCTGGAACCGGACAATCTGGAAACATGTCTTGCAGTGGCAGATGTTTTTTATAAATACGGAATTTTCTCCAGAGCAGCCAGTTATTACAGTAAAGCCATAGGTATAGATCCTTACAGAGTAAAAGTTCATAGAAGACTTGCCTCAATATATTATTTAAGAAAAGAATTTAATAATGCCCTCGTTCACTTTGAAAAAATAGCAAAGCTTCAGCCAAAAGAAGCATCGGCTTACTATAATCCGGGGTGTCTTTATTATATAAAAGGTGATTTCAATAAAGCACAGGAAAAATTTATGAAATCGATAGAAATATCTCCGTTAAACGGGAAATATCATTATAATCTTGCCTGTGTATATTTTAAACTCGGCAACTATGACATTGCTTTAAAAGAGTTTTCCCAGGCAGTAAAACTAAGTCCTACCTCGGAAAAATATCTTTACGGACTCGGATGTATAAGCTATTTAATGAAAGATACAGAAAATACTTTAAAAGATTTCGAATCAATGTCCAATAATAAAACAGATCCGGACGGTTATCTTGCGAAGGGAATAACATATAGAGATAAAGGAAGGATAGATATATCAATAGAAGGTATAGAAAATCAGGAATAAAATTTATAAAAATTTTATCTCATAATTAAAATTAGGCATAGAAATTGTAATATCTGATAATAAGATCACTTCAGTTATGACTGCTTCAGTCATACCTGTTATTATCATTTAAAGGAGTGTTTATCTAATGACCAGAAATTTTCTATACTCTTCTGTTATGTTGCTTTTCCTGTTTATTGTTGCTTCTCCCGTATTCTGTAAGGAATTCAAATTTGATTCCAATATGACAGGTGATGAACTATGGCGCAGAGTAGACGGTTCCCTTTCAGGGCTTCGTGATTACACAAGTGAATTCAATGTGAATGCCAGTTCAAGAGATATTCATCTCAATGTAAAGGGAAAGCTATCTTGTATTCTCCCTGACAGAGTTAAATTTGTTCTGGAAGGACTGCCAAGTTTTCTCGGAGAACATAAAGAAATTATAACAGATAAATCCATACAGGAACTTATTGACAGAAAAAAGTTTTCCCACTCTATTGCAATGACAGAATTTATACAGGGAGAGCCCTATTATGTTATAAAAAGCACTGCTCTGGATAAAAAAGATAATCTTCAGGAAGCAAGATTCTGGATTCATGCAGAACATTATACATCAAATAAAGTTATACTCAAATATGCATCGGGAGGCTATGTAAGGGCTGAACAGAAATTCGAGAAGATTAACGGCTATATGCTGCCTTCCTATGACGATATTAGTATTACCTTTCCGGAATGGCGTGCAAGAATGATTGTGCAGTTTTATAATTTTGCAACAAATACAGGTTTAAAATTTTAACTTATGAAGTCATTGAAAATCATTGCTACAGGCGGAGGAACAGGGGGACATATTATACCGACTCTGTCTGTAATAAATAAATTAAAGGAAATTGAAGATATAGAGGTTCTCTATGTTGGTTCCGTAACAGGCATGGAAGCCAGGATAGTACCGGCCAGTGGTATAACATTCAGAGGCATTCATTGCGGGAAATTGCGAAGATATTTTTCTCTGGAAAATTTCACCGATATGTTTAAAGTAGGTGCCGGTTTTTTTCAGTCATTGAATATTATAAGAAGTTTCAAGCCTGATGTAATATTCGCCAAAGGCGGATATGTAACAGTACCGGTAGGACTGGCAGGAGGGCTTCTCGGCATTCCTGTCATAGCCCATGAATCCGATACAGTAATAGGTCTTTCCAATAAAATTCTCCTGAGATTTCTTAAAGTTATTTCACTGGGTTTTCCAGAAGACAATTATCCGGCAGAGGTTCAAAAAAAAGGAAAATATACGGGAAGTCCTATAAATCCGGCTATTATGAAAATAGCAGTTACGGAAAAAAATGAAGGAGTGAAACATTTCGGATTTAATCCTGCAAGACCTGTTCTTTTTGTCACAGGAGGAAGCCAGGGTGCAAGAGCAATAAATAATGCCGTAAAAGATATATTAAATGATCTTCTTCCCTCTATTCAGATTCTTCATCAATCGGGAGAGCTGGATTATCCTTCTCTCTGTGAGGAAAGAGAGAAATTACCGGAAAATTTGAAAAAAAATTATAAATTATTTTCCTTTATTACAGATGATATGCCCCTGGCTTTACAGAGCGCCGATCTTGTTCTTACAAGAGGTGGCGCCAATACTCTCAGTGAACTCACAGTGTTAAAAAAGCCATCCATCATAATACCACTGCCAGGGGCAGCCAATAATCATCAGATGAAAAATGCAAAAGTAATTGAGCAACATGGTGCCGGTATTATAATAGAACAATCCCTTCTGACAAAAGACCTGATTTTAAAAACTATTAAAGATCTGATTACAGACAGAGAAAAACTGGAACACATGTCTGAAGAAGCTGCTTCTCTGGCACAACCTGATGCAGCAGAATTAATAGCGAAAACTATTTTATCAGTTAATCTGAAGCGTAACGCGTGATGGGCCGTAGTTATTTTTCTTGCAGTCCTCAGTACATTCATGATTTCAATTCCAGAAAAGATTGTTCATAAAAGCCGTATTCAGGATGATATTTACTTATGACATTTATTTCTGTAAAGCCTGCCTTTAAAGCAGTTTTATAAGCTCTTTCATTAAATTTATAAACTACTCCGTAGAGTCTTTTTACTTTTTTTGCTTCAAAGAGATAATTTATAAAAAGTTTCAGTGCTTCAGTACCATATCCCTTTCCGCGGCAGTCATGAGAACCGATTATTATTCCCACTTCTCCCGAACTTATATCATGTGAGTCAGGAAAAAAACCTGTTGCACCTATATGATTCTCCTGAGTATAAATAGACAGAACAAGTTTGTCTCTGTTAAATTCATCTGTATGAGAAATATTGTCCCATTCCGTTATATCATAATCAGGAATTTTGTAGCCTTCATGAAGAAGTCCTTCAAGATAACAGACTTCTTTATCTTTTTTCCACAATAATTCTCTTGCCAGATCGTCTCTGACTCTTTCCCTGAGTTCAAGTGTATTTCCTCTGATTATAAATTTATTCTCTATCATTTCATTCATCTCCCTTTCTCTTATATTACTTTATCAGGGGCATAACACGTTACCCGGTTACTGTTTCATCCTTAATCCAGTCAAGATAACTTTTAGAACCTTCAACTACCGGTAAAGCTATTATCTCCGGCACAGTATAACTGTGAAGAGATTTGACTTTTTCCCGGAGAGCCGGGAAAAGTTCTTTTCTTGTTTTTATAATAAGCAAACATTCCTGATCTTCACAGATTTTTCCCTGCCAGGTATAAACAGAAGTTATGGAAGGAACAATATTCGCACATGCAGCAAGTTTACTTTCTACAAGAGTATAAGATATGTTCTTTGCTTCTTCCATAGATGAAACTGTTACATAAGTTACTATAAAATCTGTCATAAAGTTAATCCTCCTTTATGTTAAATCACCGGTCACAGGTCACTGATAGCTGTTCACTATTTACTGAAAAAAACCTCTCAATGGCAAAAACATGTAGCTCCTATAAATTCCCTTAAAATAGAATTTGCCGGGATCATGTCTGTCCCTATAGGTAAAAAATTTCCTGTAAAACTTAAAATTCTCTTTGCTTCCGCATATTCGGGAAGAGATTTGGGAATTTCCAGTAGAAGTGGTTCTACAAATGATTTAAGCACACCCAGTTCATATATGAGAACGGAATTAAACATAATATGGGCTTCTTCCTGGAAAGGAAAGATAAAACGCTCTTCTCCCCTTCTTACCATAGGCCAGTTGTGTATTGTCTGAAAAGCACTATAATTTCTGAACTGACTGTCTCTTACAATCCTTCTTATTATTCTGTTGTCTGTCGTGGGAATCCTGTTATGATTATCCAGATTTAGCTGTGTGAGTGGACTTACATATATTTTATATTTATTATCAGGGTGAATGGATTCGCTCATCAGTGGATTTAATCCATGAATTCCCTCTACTATAAGGATACTGTTTGAAGGCACTTTCAATTCTTTAGTATCGGCACTGCGCTGCCCTTTTTTAAAATCAAATCTTGGTCTCAATACCTTTTCTCCTGCAAGGAGTCTTTCAAGATGGTCATTAAAGAGGTGTAAATCTATGGCATTTATATGATCAAGATCAGGTTTGCCCTGTTCATCTTTCGGAGTTTTATCATTGTCAAGGTAATAATCATCAAGAGAAATGGCAACAGGTTTAAGGCCGTTAACCTTGAGTTGCACCATTAATCTCTGAGCAAAGGTAGTTTTACCTGAAGAAGAAGGCCCTGCTATAAGAATTACTTTTAATCTATCTCTGTTATTTTTTATCTGATCTGCAATAGCTGCAATCTTTTTTTCATGAAGTGCTTCCGCTATAAGGATAAGATCATTGATTTCTCCCTTCATAATTATGGAATTCAGAGATGACACATCAAAAACTTCCAGGATTTCCCCCCATCGTCTGTATTCTTTATAAATACTGGCATGCTGGAACTGCGGTTCAAAAACCGGTATTCTATCAGGGCTGTAATGATTGGGATAACGTAAAATCAATCCGGGAGGACAGAGTATCAATTCAAAATTATCCACTACCCCCGTGCAGGGAGGAAGGCGTCCGAAAAAATAATCGGGATAGTCATCACAGAAATAAACTCTTATATAATCTTTTTTACGAAATTTTATAAGAGCTACCTTATCCATTTTATGCATTTTTTCAAAAATTTCCGAAGCTTCTTCTTTCTTTATGACTTTTCCCGTAAAAGGGATATCCTGTTTAATGATTTCATTCATCTTTGCCGTAAGTGCGGCAAGATCAGAGCTTTTCATCGGTATTCTACTATCCCATCTGCAGTGAAGCCCTTTAGAAAGAGAGTGGACTATTTTCAGATGCCTGTCAGGAAACAGTTCATGATTGGCTTTTGCCAGAACCATAGACAGACCTCTCACATAAATCTTTGAGCCATCGGGATGAGTAATATCTACAAAACTGACATTACAATCTTTATCAGGCATTTCCCAGAGATCTCTTATGCTGTTATCCACAAGGGCTCCCAGAAATTGTCTCCCAGGACATGGGAAAGATTGTTTTGCTATATCCAGAAGGATAGTATTTTTTTTCACTTCAATTATTCTATCATCAGAGAGGGTAATCTTATAAGTTTCCTCCATAAAACCAGTTCCTTTCTAAATATAAAATTTTTCATGACAACCAGGACACTCAAGAACAGATGGTTTTTGTTCCGTAGAAAATAACGGAATCCAGTATAATGTAAAATATTTTTTCGGTATTACCTCAAAGAAAACTCCCTCTCTCCGGCATGCAGGACAGGTTTTATTTACCATCATACCTCCCTGTTTTCTTTCATATTTCCACTTACTGCCCCAGATAATGAAAAACATATTATTTCAGCTTCTTTCCAGATATTGGAGGAGACAGACCTTTTCTGTATTCTGTCTCTCCTGCTCTCTTATCTGTTATATTATAACAAAAAGCTTTATTTCTGTATACGGCAAGAAGGCGAAATTATGTTAATTTGCCATCTTATCTGCCAGGTGATTTAATATTTTTATAACATTCTAAAGTTCTTCTATTTTATTTCTTCACATAAACTCCTCAACTTCTTCA
Source organism: uncultured Synergistia bacterium (assembly GCA_964431735.1). GTDB lineage: Bacteria > Vulcanimicrobiota > SpSt-956 > SpSt-956 > JAKJGF01 > CALARM01. The sequence continues at coordinate 32,392 of CAYSLJ010000077.1, forward strand.
TAACTCCTTTATATCCTGCAGGGAGGATATGCATGTGAGAAAACATATCGGGTTTATCGAGTTCATCATAGTTCTTTCTGTGCTTACTATTTGCGGTTCCGATCTAATGTTGTCAACTGACCCTTTCTTCTGTTTCTCATCAGGCCATCTTTCCTGTTTTTACGCTCCTAATTTTTCTTACCTTCTTCATTAGGGTCAACTTCTACAGCTTTTTCAAGACATTTAAGGACTTCATCTTCTTTTCCAAAATTGCCTAAAGCATGTCCTTTGCTCCACCAGGCTTCGGCATGTTTAAGATTACTCTCTATAGCCTTATCATAGTATTTAATGGCTTCAGCATATTTACCCTGTTTGTATAAAGCATTTCCCTTATTAAACCAATCTTCGGCATCTTTAAGGTTAACCTCTTTTTTACAACCAGCGAAAAACAGTAATACCTGTAAAAAAGATCTGGATAAAAAAGGATTTACCCGTTACGAGATAAATACATATACAGATGAAGAAGTAAAGACTATGATGGTTTCCGCAGGATTTGAGCAGATTACGATAAAACAATTTTCAGATCTTTACAGGGATTTTACGCTTATAACAGGTAAAAAAATGAAAGGGTAAATTACTGAGGTAAGCATAAATAATACATATATACTCTTGTGACGCGTAACGTGTGACGCGTGACGGGAGGAAAACGTTTATTAAATGCTTATGCTCAGGTCAATAACATGGAATTTTTAGGGCATTTTATCGTTTTAGCTTTACATAAAATCGGAATTCCTCTCTGAAAGAGAGATTTCTACTATATTACCGCACTTATGACACCATTTCGTTGTTG
>CAYSLJ010000078.1:0-32560 GCA_964431735.1 uncultured Synergistia bacterium
GGAAGAGCCTCACACACCGGAAGGTATTTGATGACTTTTCGGATAGGCTCTTAGTTCAATTCCCATTCAAGTGTATAATTTTCCTGCCATATATTCTCCAGGTACAGTTCTATTTTATCAGTAGATATTTTCGGAAAATAAATATAACCGTCTGCTTTTTGCCCCTGTGATATGGTATTATCAAAAACACTGTCACATCTTATCATATCATGTCTGTTACCGTCTCCGTCTATCATATAGGCATTATCTTTGAAAGGAGAAATCTTCATATCCGAATGACTTGCATTATCGATGATCACCTGGAATACTATGTTTGTACTGATACCTCTATTTTTTATTTCCTGCTGCATAAGCTTTGTTTTCATATCATTATTAACATCTGTTCTCTGAGAAAGACGGTATGTAGAATAAACCCTGAAAAGTTCCTGGTCCCACATTACAACTGTAATTTTAGACACAGGAGGAGTAACAGGTTTACCGTAATCAGGCTGTCCGTAATTATAATTATTATAATCACTGTAGTCAAGTCTGTCTGAAGACATTCTCGTAGCTGTTGTAGCCATATATAAAGGGTCACCGTACATTATAGCCAGTCCAAGATTGGCAAGATTATATTGCCAGTCATCATTATCTGAAGTATTGTTTTCTTTTTTACTGCCTGTTTCTATCTTGATTGCCCTTGTTCTTATGGCAAGGACACTGTAATAATCATCTGCAGGATTACTGGAAGGGCTATATTTTATATTAACAGGCTGTGAAGTAATTTCATCGGGAACAGGAGGCTTTTCACCGACAGACACAGGAGGATTATCACTGCCAGATGAAGGAAGATCTTTTGTAGCAGTATCACCAATATCAGGGGTAGAAGTCGATAATTTCTCAGTTATTATTACATTACATGAGTTCTCACCGGGAACACTCACAACCTTTCCTCTTACAATGGGTTTTCGCAGTCTTAAAATAAGGATAGTATCACCTGTCTGAATATTATCATTGCTTCCAAGGCTTACTATAATCTCATCCTGTGATACAACCTTCACAACCATACCAACCCTTCCGTAAGCTATAAACAAAGTAGATAATACCAATACCAGTGTTAAGAAGATAATTTTAAATTTCACTTTAACAAACACCTCCGAAAATCAGTAACCGGTGACCGGTGACATATAATATATTATCATAATTATTATATCATAAGTGAGAAAAAAGACAATGGAAATCGTAATGCGTTATGTGTGACGGGAGAGCTTATTTTTTGTATAATGATAGTTATAAAAAAATCACATATATTTACATTTTATTCTAAATAAAATATAATGTAATCTATAGCTGTTTTCATTAAACGCGTCACACGTAACGCATCACGGTTCATCGAGGTGATTTATATCAGAACATTTATAGTTATATTACTTATAATTTTCACCATATTTGTTGTAGTTATGAATCTTCTGAGTAATTATTATCAACCGGCAGATACAACTACATCCCTGAGTACAGGTCAACTGGAATTCACCCTGGAAACAGGTAAAAAAGTATTTCAACAGGGAGAAGATATAGATATAAAACTTTCTGTAAAAAATATAACAGATAAACCTGTAACACTGGAATTTGAAACAACCCAGTCCTGTGAGTTTATAATAAGACAGCAGGTAAATTTCGTATTTTTCAGTTACGGTATGGATGTATGGAAATCGTCATATGGTAAGAGATATGAAGAGAAAGAAAATCAGATAATCCTGAAACAGGGGCAGAAAAAAACATTTCAAACAGCATGGAAACAGGTAAACGCAAAAGGTGAGCCGGTAGAACCGGGAAAATATGTTATAAGTGCTGCCTTACTTACAAAAAATAAACAGCCTCTTTTACAACTCAGGATGAATACAAAATAAATAGCTGTCATTAGTACCGCAACAGGTAAATTGGTACCAAAAAAAATATGGCATACACTCCTGTCCCTGGCCGGGCTCTGGAGGAAAAGATATGCCGTATTAAAAGAGAATTGTAAATGATATAGATGCAAAATATTAACAGTCTGCAAAACCAGTTTGCCACACAATAGGATCATATCTTTTCCGGAAGAGTCCGGACAGGGACAGGTTTTAGAAATGGGTATGAACTTATCTGGAGCGGTACTTAAATGGAAACTAATAAGAGGATTTATGTCAGTAACCTGTACAAAGTGTAAAACAGAAAACAGAGAGCAGGCAAAGTTTTGCTGTAAATGCGGCAATCTTATGAGCCAGAACGGCACACATAAAAAAAGAGACAGTGGAAAAATTCTCGGAAACAGATACAGAATAGAAAAATTAGTAAAAAGTGGTGGTATGGGTTCCATATATAGAGGCAAACATATAAAACTTAATGAAACCTTTGCCATAAAGGAAATGCTTTTTACTTCTACAGATGAAAAACAAAACCAGTATGCAATGAAACGTTTTTATGAAGAAGCAAAACTTCTTTCCAGATTAAGACACCCCAATCTGCCTGTAGTAACAGATTATTTTGATGAAGATAATAAATATTACATAGTAATGGATTTTGTAGAAGGAGACGATCTGGGAGAAATATTAAAAAAATACGGTTCTCCCGGCCTTCCGGAAAAACATGTAAAGTTCTGGACAGAAGAAATATTAAAAGTCCTGGATTATCTTCACTCACAGGATCCACCTGTTATATACAGAGATATAAAACCTTCAAATATAATGATAAGGAAAAGCGACAAAAAAGTCATGCTTGTAGATTTCGGTATAGCCAGAACTGTTCAGGGTAATATTTATTCAGGACAAACTGCCATAGGAACATTTGGATATGCCCCTTTAGAACAATACAGAGGCTCTGTTGAACCGAGAAGTGATATATATGCCATGGGAGCGACTATGCACTGTCTTCTCACAGGCGTGGAACCTGTATCATGTGATTTCAGACCTGTAAGAGAAATAGTTCCGTCACTTTCAGAAGGAATAGAGAAAATAATAGTTAAAGCTGTTATGGAAAAACCTGAAGATAGATATGACTCTGCAAAAGATATGCTGCAGGCCATGAATCTTTTCCGGGAAGGCATCAGGCAAATTCCACATAAAAGTCTTACTCCTGCTATAATAGAACGAAAGAAAATAATATGTGATATAAACACAAGAAAACCTTTTAAAGAACAAATAACAGATGAAAAACTTATAAATGATATAAAAAATATTGTAAACAACTGGGGCAATAATGTAAGCTGGTTTTCAAGGGATCTCGGGAAAAAAATAGATATCACTCAAATAATAAGAGAGAATGGTTTTATAATTTCTATTGAAGTGCTCTTTCTGGAAAGAATCATTGAAGAGGGTATAGAGCCATGCAGTGATGAGACACAAAAAAACCCTGCCTTTCAGGAACCATCCTATAAATCGCTGGAAGAATTTCCAATAACAGGGCCTCCGGAAAATTTCACAACAAAACTGGATGAACATTATATTTTCCCTGATTCAAAAGAAGTTGTACGATGTCCGAAATGCGGAGGAGACGGTGATATTATATGTAAAGACTGCAGGGGAAAAGGGATAACAACAAAAACAAAAAAGATAAACAGTAATTCTCCTCCTTCACAGGAATCTGCAAAATGTAGATGCTGCAGAGGCACAGGTAAAGCTACATGTGATTTATGTAACGGCTATAAAGAAATTATAAAATATATCTATTTCAGTACAAAATATTATCCCATGTATTTTTCGGAAATACTCTATAAGGGAAGACTTGATAAAGGGTTATTCCAGGAAAGTGATAAATTTCTTATATACGAAGAAGAAATATTCAACAGACAGAAGAGCAAATCTTTTGATGATAAAAAGCTTCAGCCATTACATAATTCTTTATTTTATGAAGCCTTACATGCCCTTATGGATGCAATAAGCTCCCACCATAAAGATGAGAAAAAAATGCTTAAAATACCTCTCAAGATGAAACTTTCCATAGAAGAAATGGTAATAAGAGAGGTACAGTTTAAAGATAAAAAGAAAAATAATACCCTCTGGATATACGGAACAGAAACGGGGAAAGACAGATTAACAATAGAAAACCGGCCTCTTCTCTGGTCTGCTGAAGATGTAATAGGCGAAGTGAGAAACATACTTACAGGACGCAGATAACGAATCGTGACGCGTAACGCGTTACGCGTGACGCGAGGATACCAATCGTTCTAATAATGTGCCAGAGTTATTTTTCTTACAGATCTTAATTACCTTTATTTTCTGTTTCAGTCATAGAAACGAAAAATCTCTTTTTTACCAGAAAAACAATAATAATCAATAAAATTATACATGGCATTACTATAATCCAGACTTTTTTGAAAGACTCAAAATAATATTTAAATGTCTCTCCTCCGTAATATATGGCACAACAGAAAAATGTTGACCATAAAAAGGCACTCAATAGATTTATAAGGCCAAATTTAACAGGAGACATCTGCCCACTGCTGCATACCAGGGCTATGGCAGTACGAAGACCTATGAGAAACCTTGAAGGAAGCACTGCCCACCCTCCGTAAGTATCTACCATCTTTTTAATCCATGGATACCAGGCCTGAAGCCTCTTCGATTTTGCAATGACCTTATCCGTATTACCCCTTACCAGGTGAAAATAAATATTGTCTCCAGCAGAGCCTCCTATAGTGGCCATAAGAATTATACCGGGAAGACTCATATAACCCATAGCGCAGAAAATACATGATACGAAAAGAACTGTTTCCCCTTCAACAATAGTTCCAATGAGAACTGCCAGATATCCCAGAAGAGAAAGAAATTGTTTATTTTCATTACCACCTTTCTGAAACATGGCAAAAACATAATCTTTAAACGATGCTCCGTATAAAGACAGTAAAACTATAACTATAAGAAGCACTATTACAACAATCACATTTTTTATATTTTTACTCATAAAAACAAACCTTTCCACCTGTCACGCGTCACGCGTTACGCGTCACGAATTTACCATATCCACTTGAACCCTGCTATCATGACAATATATCTTACAATTCTCCCGCTGTAAGTATAAATTATGAAATCCCTCAATCTAATGCCTATTATTCCCGATGCCAGAACAATGGGATCTCCTATGCCGGGAATCCAGGACAGAAGAAGTATGGGACTTTTATATTTATTTACTCTCTCTATGGCTTTTTTTATTCCGGGATTATTTCTGTCTACAGAAAAATACCTCTTTATTATATAATTATCACACATTACACCCATAAAATAGGTGGCAGTAGAACCGAGACAGTTTCCTGCCGATGCAGAAAGAAAACAAATAACAGGATCCATACCTTTTATTAAAGCTACAATAATAAATCCTTCAGATGCAAAGGGAAGCACTGTGGCTGATAAAAAACACCCGGCAAATAAATAAAACATGTGAGTGAATAGTGAATAGTGAATAGTGAGAAGAGTAAATTTCTACTCACGACTCACGACTCACGACTCACTATTTCACCTCCAGAGAAAATCTTCTTTCCACATATTATTCTTTTTCAAAGATTTTACCATCAATCTGTCATGTTTCCTGTGTGCCCATCTGTCTGCCATATCAGACAGATCTTTATACTGACCGTATGAACCGTAATTTCCTCTATATCTGAAATATTGAGAAGGCCTTGCAAAAAACCTGGCATATGCATGTTCAAGAAGGAATTTCATCTCTTCATTGGATATACGGGGATGATGGAATGTAAGGTTGAGACCGTCAAATTTTTCCCAGTCAGTCTCAAAAATTTTATCCCTTATTTCCTCATAAAATTTTGTTCCCGGAAAAGGAGTCAGTACTTTATAAGAAGCCAGAGTAGTATCAAGATCAAGAGAATATCTCGTTGTTTCAACAATACTTTGTACCGTATCTTTCAGATAACCGAATATATAAAAAGCCTGTGTTTGAATACCCTTTTTCCAGCAATATTTTATCATATTTCTCTGATGTTCGTCAGTAACAGGACGTCTTCCCAGTTCTTTCATAGCTTCTTCATTTATTGATTCGACTCCAAAGGTCATTCTTTTTAATCCGAGCTTTTTAAGTTTTTCAAGGAGAGGTATATCCAGGGTATCGAGCCTTGTTTCTATTTCGAAATATATATCCATTCCGAGTTTTTCCAGTTCTTTCATGAATTCTTCAATTCTGTCTTTTTTTCCCGTAAAATTCGAATCCCGAAATATGATATAATGACTTCCGAAAAGCCTGTAATTTCTTTTTATTTCTTTTATGACTCTGTCTATTGACTGAAGTCTGTATGAACCGCCTATACGATGGGGACAGTAACTGCATCTCTCAGGGCAACTTCTGCTGCTGACCATCGTAACGACTTTACTTGTAGATTTCATGGTACCTGGAAGAGCATTTTTTGTTTTATTAAATATTTCCCAGTCAGAAAAAGGAAGACTGTCAAGGTCGGCAATCTCAGGAGAATCTATCATACCTGAAAAATTTTCACTGAAAGCAAGCTCCATACATGCCGCTTCCGGTTCACCCTTTATAATAAAATCTGCAGTAGAAGAAAAAAGATAAGGGAGATGGGTGGCACAGAGTCCTATAAATCCTGTTTTTCCATGTCTGTTTTTTTCTTTAAATTTTCTCGCCCAGTACCGTTCATTTTTATAATCTATAAGAGAAGACAATATTATAGCCACATCACCTTCCGGTACAGGGCCATCTGTAAATATAACTTCATGACCTGCTTCTTTAAATATGGATGCAAGAAGAGACATCTGAATACTGGGTATATTCTGATAGGCTCTCCTTACCCATTCAAGCCACAGAGTTGTTATGGAAAAAGCTTTAAATCTGGCGCCAAAACCGCCTACAATCGTATCTTTATTAACAAAACCATTTTTACCTTTTATATCTGCAAGAACTATTTTTGACATTTTTACCTCTTTAAAATTGTGATGTGTGACAAATCACGCGTCACGCGTTACGCGTTACGCGTTACGTTATTCATATCTCAAAGCATCTATAGGATTTAACTTGGAAGCCCTCAGAGCAGGATATACACCTGCTATTAAACCAACAAGAGCAGAGAAGAAACAGACGAAAAACATATAATAAAGCGGAACTTCTGCCGGAAGATCTATCATATAACTTAAAATTCTGGAAAAAGTAATACCGATAATTATACCTATAATAGCACCTATCAATGTAAGGATAATTGATTCCATAAGAAACTGTATGAGTATATCCTGGGTTTTTGCTCCCACAGCTTTTCTTACTCCAATCTCTCTTGTCCTTTCACCAACAGAAACAAGCATAATATTCATTATACCAATACCTCCTACAAGTATTGATATGGAAGAAATTCCTCCAAGCATAAGAGTAAGTATTCTGCTTATTACAGAAAGAAGAGAAAATATTTCTGTCTGAGAACCTACGGTAAAATTATTTTCCTTATCCTTTTTAAGATTATTTCTTTTTCTTAAGAGATCTACAATTTCATTTTTGGCGGAGTTCATACTATCAGAATCATTCGGCTGAACAAGTATATTTGTTACATTCTTGGTTTTTCCCATACTCAATTTCTTCTGCATGGACGAAAGAGGAACAAAAATCGTATCGTCCATATCCTGTATGATAATCATACCTTTTTCCTGAAGTATGCCTATTACTTTAAAATTGGCTGTATCTACCTTTATGATTTTACCTATGGGGTCTTCTCTTCCGAAGAGCTTTTTCACAACAGTTCTTCCCAGGAGACAGACACTTCTCTGGGAATTATAGTCCTGAATATCGAAAGGCTTGCCTATATCTACAAACCAGTTTCTTACAACATAATAATCGGGTGTGGTGCCGGAAATACTTGTTCTGTATTCGGATTTTTTATATTTACATGTTACGGAATCACTTAAAACAGGCACTGCATATCTTACGGAAGGACATTCTTTTTCTATGACTTTTGCATCTTCCATGGACAGATTACTTTTCACAAGGCCTGTAAGCCTTATGGCCTGACTGTCTCCGCCGCCGGGAAGAACAGTTATAAGATTTGGCCCCAGTCCGTTAATCTTACTGCTTATAGCAGCTTCAGCGCCAATACCTACGGAAACAATACATATAACAGAAGCCACACTTACAGTTACTCCCATCATACTTATAAGGCTTCTGACAAAATTATCTCTAAAATTATTTTTTGCAATAATCAAATTTTCAAGTATTTTAAGAAACATAATTTTTTATTATCGTGACGCGTGACGGGTGAGCGTGACGCGGGATTTTATAGATTATAGACGTATTTTACGCATACAGGGGCACGGCGAACCGTACCCCTGTAAAATAATTATATTCTCTTCCCTGAACCTATACAGGACTCTCTATTTTTTCAGGGATATCTGAAGCCTTTACAGGTCTTCCAAACTGTTTCTCTACATCCTGTCTGTATAAATTATTATAGGTACAGAAAGGTATGAGTCTGCCGTCCGGCACTGTATAATGTATTATACATCTGCTGGTTCTCTCTACATCCATATTATAGAGATCCATAAAATGCATATTACTTACAGTTATTGTATTCTGATTGAGTTTGTCGACAGTTTTTCTCTCCCCTGTCGTGACTATATCTTTAATAAGGTTTACAAAGGTATTTACATTCAAATCTGACGGCAAATTCTTTGTCTTTACAAATTTTGCAATATTCGTAACAAAATTATAAGAAATTTTCAGTTTACTTGTACCTTTATCAAGCAAAGTTGCCTGCTGATCCAGAAAATCAACAATACCTGCCAGATCAAGAAACCTGTTATAAGGTATAAGTTTTCCGTTATCTACATAGGTAAGACAGTGACTTCCGCAGTGGGGATGGCACGAAACATTTTTAAAACGTTTCATATTCATCTTCCATGCATTATAAAAATGGAGGAATTTGGATGTAAAGGAATAGGGCAGGAAATCATCTGCCGTAATAGCACCGTCTGTCTGTTCTTCAAGAAGTCTGAAACCATCAGGAGTAGTGATTCTCTGTTCTACAAGATCATTAAATTCCAGATTCATTCTTCCCATAAAGGAAACCTGCTGGAAATTAACGGTTTTTATAACATCTTTATTATCGGCGCAGAACCTTACTATATCACCGAGTTGATGGTCATTTACGCCTTTAGCGACTGTAACAACAAGGAAGAAACAGTTATCTGCTATTTCTTTACTCTTAAATCCTGCCTTCCTCATATTCTCAATAGCTTTCATTTTTACCGGGAGAATATCAAAACCTCTTGTTTTTAAATAAGGTTCAGGAGTGGTACCATCAAACTGAAGGTAAACCTTTGTCATACCGCTATCTATCAGTTTTTTACAGTAGTCAACGCTTTTTGCAAGTTTAAGACCATTGGTATTAACATAAATAGCAGTATAACCGATCTCTCTGGCAAGAGAAATTATTTCAGGAAGGTCTTCTCTTACAGTAGGTTCACCGCCTGAAAACTGTATTGTTGTAATGGGAGCAGGATTGACTTTCTTTGCATTTTCCAGCATAAATCTTATCTCATCGAGTGTTGGCTCAAAAACATAGCCCCCTTCATGAACCTTTGCAAAACATATGGGACAGTTTAAATTACATCTGTTTGTAACATCCATTATAAGCATATAAGTTCCTGAATGATGTTCACTGCATATACCACAATCAAAAGGACAACCTTTTGATTTTTGGTTATGAGGTTTTTCAAATCCCTTATCTGTTACCTTATAATATTCGAACCGTTTAAATGACTCTATGTCGGCCCAGTATATATCCAGGGTTTCTCCATGGTCAGGGCAATGTTTTTTCATCCATATTTTTCCGTTTTCTTCGTAAACATGGGCTTCCAGCATTTTTCTACATGTTGGACATAAAGACCGGGTTTTAAAATCAACTTTATTATTATCCATAATTTAACTTGATTACTATCTGAAATACTTACGTCACACTTCCGTGAGAAATATTCAGTAGTTTACACCTCCTTAAAATTAAAACAATTTCACATTTTACCATATTTCTTATGAAAATATAGAGATCCTTTTTAAAAATATCTAAAATATTTTCTTTATCAAAGATGGAATTAAAAGTCCTAAAAAAGTAATCCATGTAATTATATACGGAGTTAAAAGAACTTTACGCTTTTCAATCCAGTCAGGGCAGACAGGCTCTTTTATTTTAAACTTGCTTGACGGTCCACCCATAAAAAAAGTCTTGTAACATTCAACTACCATTCTCTCAGAACCTATACAGGCAAAAAACAGCAGAGAGTATTCGGTATTTACAAGAGGTGACAGAATACCTCCCCATATACCTCCAAAGATAAAACTTCTGGGGAATTTCACAATATCAAAACCCTCTATAGGAGCATCTTTCCACATACCTCCAAGAGAAGAAGCAAGACCGCTCATAGCCCCCCAGAAAATACAGGTCAGAAAGTGGATCTTTATAAAATTTCCGTATATTTCAGGTATGCAGAACATGGCGTAAATAAGGCCAAGAAAACCAATACCAAGAAAAATTCTCAATATTCTGCCATTTATAATTTTGCCAAGGTAATGAAACTTTGTAGGTATATTATATTTTTCCTGGTTTTCTTCTCTGAAAAATGCTTTGAGAGTTTCCGTAAATACTCTTTCCAGAGCAATTACAAAAACAAAAAAGAGAGCCAGATTAATTTCTTTATAACCGTGGAGCTTCAAAAGAAAAGGCATTATCAGGCCGAATACAGCACCGACAATTATACTTCTTATATATTTTTTTACAATAAACGGTTCATAGGGAGAATCTTTATATCCACCCCAGCAGGATGAATGTAATCCTGCTATAGATCCTATCAGAACATAAATTAATAACATTGGAAATCTCTTCAGTATAAGAATTTTATATGAAAATTATGAAGTCTTATGCTTCACTGTCTGTTATTTTCATATGTGCCTGTGACATCTCAGGTCATGCCTGTCAGTGGATTACACATTCCTGTGTTTCCACAGAAGACTTAATGTTCTCCTCCTTTTCAGGAAGAGCTTTTTCTTCTTTTTTCAATATAATAGAATATTCTATTAACATCACTATAACTGTTATATGTGAAAGAATTGTTATCAAAATAATACTGTAGCTGAAAAACACAGGTTTTATAAGCCCGAGTATAAGACCTACCCATATAATCAAACCTCTGTCTCCCCTGCCTACAAGCTTAAAGGGTTGCTTTTTTGTAAGTATTCCTCCTACATTTGAAACAACACTTATAAGAACACTTCCCCATATAGATAAAATACCCCATATAAGTGAAGGCATAAGGACAGGTTCCATAGAAAGTCCTGCAGCAAGGCCTATAAAACCTTCCACATATTTGTCTACTGTAACATCAAGAAGACGTCCGAAAGGAGTCGTAGTCTTTTTTAATTTTGCTATTTCACCATCCATTATATCACAGCAGGCCATAGCAAGTCCAAAAATCATAGCCCAGAAGTAAGAACGGAAATATATCATTAAAGCCATGGAAAAACCCATGAAAAGTCCTATCATAGTCCACGTATTCGGTGTAAAACCAAGTCTGGCAAGACGGTCAGCTACTTTAAGATAATATTTCCTGTGGGTACTCTGTCTCAGTTCGTAAATCATAATTATCTCCTATAATCACAGAAAGCTTTAAGAGCATCTTTTTTGAGTAGAATAAAGTGTAAGAAAGTAAATTGGAAGTATTATATCACAGGGAATTTTAAAAAGCAACCTTTATTAAGTGAATCGTGAATCGTAGAGACAATCTTCCACTCACGATTAACAACTCACGACTTACGATAATTACTAATGAATCTAAAAATTAAAAGGGTTTCCTGAAATTTTGTAGAAAATATTTAATTCTGTAAAACATTGTAAGCGTTCAGCTATCAGCAGATAGCAGTCAGCTTTTACAGGAATTATACAACAAATGTCGTTAAATATTTTTTCAGACTGATTTACACAGTCCTTTGTAAGTTTTAGCTCATAACTGATAGCTAACTGCTGAACACTTACAACAATTTTAAGTAAAAAAACTATTGCTCTCCAGAGATTTTTCCTGTATAATCTACAATTTGAGGATGACTCGGTAAAGAAAAAGGATTTTAAGATAGAATAAAAATCACTTCTATTATTAAAGTAATAGAAAAAATCACTTCTGTTATTTAGATTATGAATAAAAAAATTATATTATTACTGGCAATTTTCATATTTTTTCTGCCCGCATATATTAAAGCATCAGAAAAATCTCTAACACTGGAAGAATGTATAAACTTTGCTCTGATGAATAATTCTTCCATAGAAGTAGCACAGAAACAGATAGATGTAACCGGTGCAAACATAAAAGAGATTGATGCAGGAAAATATCCCAGAATATATGTTCTGGGTTCTGCAAGAAAGTGTGAGTATCAGACAGGTTACATGGATTTCAGCCTGTCACCACCAAACCCGGACTTAACAGACGGCAAACAGATATATTTAAACAGTGATAATTTCGATGCATCTATGGCAGTAGAAGTAAATCAGATTGTATATGACGGAGGAGAAAGACACATAAAATTAATTGCTGCAAAGCTTGAAAAAGAAAATGCAGAAATCAATATGGAAGCGGTAAAGGAAGATGTATCATATAAAGTGAAAGTGGCCTTTTATTCTGCTCTTAAATCAAAAGATCAGTTTCGCTTATCGGAAGAAAATGTAAAAGCCGGTGAAGGACACTTAACACTTGCAAAAGCACTCTTTGATGCAGGTCTTGTGCCGCAGGTAGATACAGTTACAGCAGAAGTGGCCCTTACAAAAGCGTCCATGCTTTTTTCACAGGCTCAGAACGAATATAATAAAACTATTAACAATCTGAATACTATAATGGGAAGAGACCTGGAAGAAACTATTGACATTTACGGCGACAATTCATATGTTCCTTTACATATAAATGAAAAAACTGTGATGGAAAGAGCCATTACCGGCAGATGTGAAATAAGGCAGATTAACCTGGCCCTTTCCAACCAGGAGGACAGTGTAAGTAATATTGAAGCTCTTATAAAGCCTACAATAAATGCAAATGCCGGTTATATAGTAAGAAATAACAATTCTATCGGAAGAAAAGGATTTTATTTCGAAGTCGGTTTAAATTTACCTATATTCAATGTATCAGACAGGGCAGAACTTGAAAAAATCCGGGCTAAAACAGCTGAAGCGGAAAAACAGAAAGAACTGCTGGTATCAGCTGTAAAACTTGAAGTTAAAAATGCCTTACTTGACTTAAAAAGTGCAGAAAGTTGTATAGAAATAGCGGAAAAAGAAGTAGAACTGGCATTAATTCATCTACAGATTTCCGAAGGAAAATACAAACAGGGTGCAGGAACTATAATGGAAGTAACAAATTCCCAGTTAAATCTTATGAAATCAAAAACAGATTATATCAATGCAATATATAATTATAAAATAGCTCTGGCAACTGTGGAACATGTAGCCAATATTAAAATAGAAGACATCCAGCAGAAAAATGATAGATAAAATAAACAAGGGCCTCGCGTTACGCGTTACGCGTAACGCGTCACGCGTAACGATTCTTATATAAGGAGGCATTGAAGTGCGACATATACTGAATTGTATTTTATTCTTAACATTTATAATAATATTATCAGGGTGCACAAAAGAGAACACTGCCACACAGGAAATAAAATCAGCGATAAAAGGTGATATAAATGAAGTAGTATCCGCATCAGGCATGGTTCTTACAAAACAGGATCAGGTTGCCGTAACACCCAAGATTATGGGGACAGTTGAAAAAATCTGTTTTGAAGAAAACTGTGTCGTAAGAAAAGATCAAATTCTTGTGGAACTTGACAAAAATGATCTGTTAAAACAACTTCAGCAGGCGCAGGCAAGTCTTGCAGTCGCACAGGTACGTGTCAAACAGGCAGAAACAACAGTGGCACTTCAGCCGGCAGAAGTAAAAGGGAAAATATCACAGGCAGAAGGTGCATACAGGGCGGCACAGAAACAGGTAGAACAGTTAAAGATACAGATTGCTTCCCAGGAAGAACAGCTCAGGGCAAAAATAACAGATGGAGAGCTTCTCCTTAAATCAGCACAGGATAATATGGCACAGGCACAGGGGCAGGTTCCTGTAATAGAAGGGGAAGCGTCGGCAGGATTATCACAGGCACAACTGGCAGTAGATATGGCAAAATCAAATTATGAAAGACAGAAAAACCTTTACAGCCAGGGATTTATATCCAAACAGGATTACGAACTATCGGAAAGTCAATATCAAAAAACAGTAAATGATTATAAGATAGCAGAAGAAAAAGTAGAATCAGCCAGACTTCAGAGCCAGCAGGCTACAAACGGAGCAGAAACTCAGGTAAAACAGGCAGAAGAAGCTCTCAGGCTTGCAAAAGACTCACTTACACGGCAGAAAGAAGCTTCAAAAAAACAGATAGATATTGCACAGGCACAGTCTTACCAGGCATATTCCGCTCTGGAAAGCGCAAGGGCTCTCTATGGTCAGATAACATTACGGGAACAGGAAGCAGAAGCAGCAAGGCATAATGTCACACAGTTAGAAATAGGTATACAACAGATAAAAGATCAGATTAATAAGACTACCATTAAAGCACCTGTAAGCGGAACTATTATACAAAAGCAGGTAGTGCCGGGACAGGCAGTGTCTCCTACATTTCCTGTAGCTATAATAGCAAATCTTGACAGACTCATCATACAGGCCATGGTAGACGAAGGGGATATAGGTAAAGTAAAGGAACATCAGAAGGTTATTGTAACAACCGATAATTTTCCTGATGAGAAATTCTCAGGAGAAGTAATTATGGTAGCTTCTGCCGCTTTCGAAGGCACCAAATCAATAGAAAATGTTGCAAATTATAAAGTCACAATAGCACTGGATAATACTAAAGGATTGCTGAAAATGGGCATGAATACCTATAATGATATAGTAGTTGCCCAGAGAAAAAATGTGCTTACTGTTCCCAATATAGCCATTCACCAGAGCAACGGGAAAAGTGTCGTTTATATACCGGATAGAAAGGGACATGTAGAAAGAATAGTAGAAACTGGTTTGAGTGACAATGAGAATACTGAAATAATCTCCGGTTTATCTGAAGGAGAAAAAATAATAACTGGTTCTGTGATAAAGTGAAAAGTGAAAAGTGAAGAGTGAAAGGGATAAACCTGCTAATAAAAATAAAAACATGGCATAATTATTGCAATATGACTTGTGATACAAGTCATATTTTATGTACGAATCAATAGCATTGTCTGCAAGGGGACGAGGCTTTCTGGCGCGATTCTATAAAACCTTAAGAGGAAAGGTATTATGCCGATGATTGTAAAGATATTTATTACCTTATTAATACTGTTCAATATATGTGAGACAGGTTTCTGTAAAGATCGGAAAATACCTGTAATGATAGTTATAGATGAAAAGCTTCCTTTAAATATAGAAAGCAGGGCATATCAGGAACTGGCGGATTTTTTAAAACAGAACGGTTTTGACCTTATAGGGTTTCCTCAGGAAAAAAAGAATGATCTATGCAATCTTATTTCCGGGCTTATGGAAAACAATTCTCAATCTCTGACTCAGATAGCAAAAGATAAAGGCGCCTTATTTCTCATATGTGGTAAGCTTCAGACCATGACAACAGGAACTACGATAGTATATGATGCAACACTGAATGAAGTTGAAAT
This sequence comes from uncultured Synergistia bacterium, assembly GCA_964431735.1. Taxonomy (GTDB): domain Bacteria; phylum Vulcanimicrobiota; class SpSt-956; order SpSt-956; family JAKJGF01; genus CALARM01. Next base: position 15,671 of record CAYSLJ010000078.1, read on the forward strand.
CTTCGGTGAAATACAGTTAATTTTTCTCAACAAACCTGACATACCTCTCAATATGAAACTTAAAGAAAAAGGACTTTCAATCCATCTCCAGGAAAGTTATCAACAGGCCCTGGGAAAAGCACTGGAAGGGTTCGAACGATCGATAATCGATAGAATCAAGTAAAGTTCAGTTATCAGTTATCAGTGACCAGTGACCAGTGACCAGTTATCAGTGACCGGTGACCGGTTACCAGGATTAATCACCAACTCATTATTCACTATAATCGTGACGCGTAACGCGTGACGCGTGACGGGTAAGTTCCACCAGGACTTACGCAAAAAATACAGAAAAATCTGTCATTGCGAGCGAAGCGAAGCAATCCCATTATTACAACAGAAACTGTTGGGATTGCTTCGTCGCTCCGCTCCTCGCAATGACAAAATGCGTAATTCCTGTTCCACTTTTCACTACTCACGACTCACTATTCACTTTTAACGACTCTTCTCCTCAATAAAACAATAATTATTCCAGTCATCAAAATAATATTTTCTTTCCTCTTTATATCTTACCGGTGAAAGTTTCAGGTATTTAGGTTCTTCGGGATGAGGTTCTATGAGTTTTCTTATCCTGGAAACGGACATTTTTACTGCAGGGCAATCGGTCATATGGACATATTTAGCTTTCCATACGTGAGGGAATAAATCTGCAGGAGAAAAAAATTGGCCGCTGTTTCTTACAAAGAAAAATAACAGATCAGACAGTAATTTTTTTCTGTAGAGTTCTATGGTTCCTCTTGTTTTTTCCATTACAGTACCGTTAATACCATCCAGAAAAATGTCAAAATTTTCTTTTTTCTTTCTTAGATTTTCTATTTCATCTATAGTGGCCTCATACTTTCTGTCACGCATTTTAACAATATACTTTCTTTCTGACGATAAGGGAAAAATTTTCCGGGTCAGTTCATCAAGATAGGCAAAATACTTTTCACATCTTCTTTTTCTGTAGCCTTTAACCTGTGCCAGATATTCATCTGACATATCTTTAACATGCATATCCATATCCAGAATATATTTTAATCTATAAGCCCTTGCCAGTTGATAAGCATTTTCACATGAAAGAACATCATTTAAACACAGGGAAGCCTTTTCTTTATTACCTTTTATAAAATGTATTTCCCCTATGTTAATATTAATATCTGAAAGTAATTCTTTGAATCTGTATTCAGTGGCAATAGTCATGGCATCTTTCGTAAAATCTGCTCCTTTTTCCACATCTCCTCCCATCAGATAGAGACTTCCAAGCCTGCACATAATAAGACACTGAAAATAATTATCTTCAATAGTACGGCTTATATGTAATGCTTCAATATATTGAGAGATTGCCCTCTGCGGTTCTCCCATTTCTTCAAAAAGTAATGATGAACTGGCCAGAGAATGCATAACCGCTTCCTTCCATCCAAAATTACGGCAATTTGCTATATTATCCATCCATAGCTTTAATGATTTATCATAATTACCGGTATCATAAAAGGCAAAAGCCAGATTATTTGTAAAAGAAAGCTTTAAATCAGGGAAATTCAGTTCTTCAGCTTCTTTTAAATAACTTTCAAGAAGATTTATATAATCCTGTGAGCCTTCATTTTTTGACATAGTAATTGCCATAGACTGTTTTAAACTCAGCTCCAATTTTTTATCTTCTTTTTTATTAAGATCAAGGCTTTTTTTATAATAATCAAGGGCAGACGTATAATCTCCTTTACGACGATAAATAGATGCCATACAGGCATATGCACCTGCCAGTTCTTCTCCATATTCCTGTAATGCAGGAATAATTGTTCTGATTATATCCATAGCCCTATCCCATGCTCCAAGCCTGGAAAGAATACGTGATAACAGTATAAGAAACCTGTTTCTCTCATATAATGGTAGATTATCTGCCTTACTCTCCAGAAGATTTATAGCTTCCCTGGATCTTCCTGTAACTCTGAGTATTTGCGCCTTTACAAGGAAAAAAGAATATGGTATTTCTTCGATAATTTCTGCTATATTATCTATGTATTCTTCCAGTTCACCAAGCTGAAAATATAAAGCCATTTCTCCCATAATATATTCAAGCATAACTATGGCTTTTCCATAGTCTTCACCTTTAAAATAATGATAGAAAGCTTCTTTCCCAGTGTTAAGTGTATATCCTTCTCTGGTGATAAGTTCATTATAATAAGAAGCACAGAGCTTATGAAGATGTTTTTTATCACTCCGTTCATAACAGAAATCGCGAAGGAGGCAGCCCGGGGAATATCTTTTATCTCCATCAAGTTCTATAAGAAATTTCTTTTTTAATCCTTCAATGATATCGTCAATATCTTTACCAGGATAAATCAACATAATACCGTCTCTTCTGACAGGTTTTCTGTATACTGAAAAAGAAACAAGCAAATCTCTTTCCCGCTCGTTTAACCCTTTTAGCAACTGACTACAAATATAATCTCCGGAAAACTCCATGTGGTGGAGTAATTCTTCAGGTGTTTTATCACCTGCTAACAGAAGGCTTAAAAAAGATTTAATCAAAAAAGGGTGACCTGCTGTACGGCTGTAAATCTCTTCCATAATATGCTGTTTCAGTAAATCACAGTCATGTAATTCAAGCAGTTTTCTTATCATAATAAAACTCTCATGCCTGCCAAGAGAGTGAAGGGTAAATTCAAAAATATCCATCCATTCCATAGGAGAAAAATCAGGTCTTTCCCTGGAAATAAAAACTACTCTGGATTTTCTCAGAAATTCGGCGCACAGTTCTATAAAACGTTTACTATCTGAAATTCTGTGATAATCATCTATAAAAACAGTATAATTACTTTTATTTAACAGAAAAATAAGACACTTCAAAATACCGTCACAGTCATTATCTTTGAGATATCCTTCAAAATTATCTTCACCTCTTTCTTTAAACAACCGGCTGATTTCATAAATTAATGTTTCTGTTCTCCACCCTTCTTCACATTGAATCCATATTACATTACCATGAAAAGGGAGAAAATCGGGATAAGAATCAATGATTGAGGCAAAATGAAGAGACAGAGATGTTTTACCTATACCGGCCATACCGTCTATGATTAACACGTTATAATGAAGAAAACCTGTTTTAAGCTGTTCAAGGATTTTTTTTCTGCCAGCAAACACAGCAGGAGCTTTAGGATAGGATAAATTCATATATGATACCTCCCTTGTATTTCTCTTATATATTCGTAACCCGTCACGCGTTACGCGTGACGGGTTAATGTTCAACAGAGTAAAAGAAAAATCCTCTCTATGAGGTTATTATGTTTTATGATATAATTTGCGTGATGAGTGTAATGCGTGATGCGTGATGCGTGAATATAGGTGATTGATAACATAACCGGTAACTGGTCACTGGTCACTGCTCACTGTAAAGGGGACTGTATATGAACTTCTGTAAAAAATGCGGAACAAAAAATAGAGAGAATGCAAAATTCTGTAACAGATGCGGTAATATTATGGATAAGAGGAGTCCTTCTGTTTCACATATAGATTCTTATTATGATAAAAATGAAAATGACTATAATTATGATAAAGTGGACTATGAATATGATAACAGGTATTTTGGTCCGCCACGACTCATAGATGAAGAGGAATTCAAAAGGTCCAGAGCAAGAAAAATAATACATACTTTTGCCATAATGACAGCCGCTCTTGTAGCAGTAAGAATACCATTCTGTGATATATTTTTTCTTCTTCCTCTACAGTGTACCATGATTGTTTCCATAGGAAAAATATATGAAAAAGAAGTAAAACCTGAAAAAACCCTTATGGAAATAGCTGCTGCTGCAGGTTTCAGTATTATGGGAGAAATAAGTGCATTAATCATAGGCAATTTCATACCGGTAATAGGAGGGCTACTTACTGCGCCATTTGTCTACGGCTGGACCTGCGGTATGGGAGAAGTAGCTATAAAATATTTTGAAAATGACGGATTGTTTGACGAAGATATGGAATATATATATAGAAAAACCTCATCTCATGCCTATAATAATTACAGAAGATCCGACATGTCAAAAGAAGAATCCCTTGAGAAATTAAAAAATCATTTAACACCTGAAGAATATGAAAAGATAAAAAGGAAATTTAAAGCGTGATGTGTGATAATATAATCGTACCCCGTAACGCGTAACAAGTGACAGGTGGTTCGTGATGCGTGATGGGTGATGCGTAATGGGTGATGCGTATTTTCACCGGTACCGGGTGAGGTTCGCCCCTGCTACTCACTTTTCACGACTCACCACTCACGACTCACTTTTTTCACTTAAAAATTAATTCCTGTTCCAATCTTTACCTGCTGCTCATCTCTGAATATATTATCCACACCAAGTATCAGGTCAACTCTGTCATTAAGTCTGTATCTGGTTTTAAAATCAAGGGTGGGATGGGCAATATCAAAGAAATCAAGATTAACAGTTGCATTCTCTGAAAATCTATAATCATAACCAAATCCGAAATTGGCTTTTATAACACCTACGCGGACTGTATTTCTGTCATCCAGTATCTTACCGAGTTGAACATTCATTCTGCTCTCATCATTTACGTCAGTTATGCCTATCTGCAGATAGGCATCTCCGCTTTTATTATAAAGATTGGCAAGAACATCGGCCGAGCCGTCTACATCGCCGTTTTCATTTCTCTCACCTGTAAGAAGTAACTGATATGATACTCTGGAAGGAATCAAGGTATCTCTTTTGGCAAAAAATTCTCTTGTTCCTGCAAGAAGTGCATCTGCATTTTCAAGGGTACTCCTTGCATTTGATATGGTATCACGAAGATCCTGCTGAAGTTCTTTATCTGTCACAAAAGCCTGGAGATTCGTTGCAGTTTCTTCTACTGTCGCACTGGTTCTTCTCAGACTCTTAAGGGTTTCTCTTATATCATTGGAAATCTCCTGATCCCCTACAAAGGTATTTACATATTCAATGGCAACTTCAAGTTCCTGAGAAGTCTTCTTTAAATTTCTTACCATGTCTCTTACATCTGTTTCGTTATCACCTGCAATCCTGTTCAGGGTATTGGTAAAACGATATACATCACCTGAGACCATATCCAGATTATCCCTCACATCTGCCGTAGTCAGCTCAAGTTCAGAAGATAACAGCCTCAGAGTATGTTGAACCTCTGCAGATATAGTATCTATATGGCCTCCTGTACTGACAAGTAATCTGTTTAATTCTTCGCTGGCCTGACGGACATTAATTACCGTATCTTTCAAAGCTTTCTGTGTTTCTTTGTCTCCCACTATTTTATTTACATTTTTTGCCGTTACATCGATTGTTTTTATTGTACCTGTAAGCTCTGATATACCATGTTTTACATCCTTTGTAAGATCCTGCAGATTAACAGGTGTTTCACCATAAAGAACATCTTTCCCGTCTTTCTTTATAAATCTTTCTGGCTTTGTGCTTTTAGGCCTTACAGAAAGCCATTTTTCTCCTACAATACCACTGTCGATTATAAATGAAGATTCCCTGTCAATGTCAACAGATAGAGATTCTACTTTAACTATTACCCTTACTGTCTGATCTTTATCAAAATTCACATTCATAATCTGTCCGACTCTTACACCGGCGACCTGAATGTCTGCGCCTCTCTTCAAACCATCTACACGTTGAAAAAGGACAGTAAAGGTATACCCCTTATCTTCTCCGAATTTATAACCACCGTAATAGATTATAATCCAGGCAAGAGCTATGAGCCCTGCAGTAGTAAATATACCAACTTTTGTTTCAACAGAAAGTTTCATAAGCTTTTCTCCTTAATACCGGGCATGACCGGAGCAGTCACAACCAGATATAAAAATTAACAAATAGTGAAGTATAAGACTTAATCATTTTCACATAAAGTATTATACTTTGATAGGTCCCTCTTCCAGTCCTTTAATAAACTGCTGAACTACAGGGTTAGAAGAATCTTTAAAGGCTGATGCTTCCGCTTCTTCCACAACTTCCCTGTCATAAAGCATGGCAATTTTATCTGCAAAAGTAAAAACACTGCCTATATCATGAGTAATCACGAGAGACGTTACATTCAATTCTTTATTAAGTTTTAAGATTAAATTGTTTAACACTGTAGTCATAACAGGGTCAAGACCACTTGTAGGTTCATCATAAAGCACTATTTTAGGATTATATGCTATAGCCCTTGCAAATCCCACTCTTTTTCTCATACCGCCGCTGATTTCACTGGGATAAAGATTTTCCACACCTTTGAGACCTACAAGATTTAATTTCTCAGTAACAATCTTTTTTATTTCTTTATCTTTAAGTTTTGTATGTTGATGAAGGCCAAAAGCAACGTTTTCTCCGCATGTCATATAATCAAAAAGAGCCGAGTATTGAAAAGCCATGCCCATAACACTTCTGACCCTGTCCAGTTCTCTCTCGGTCATTCTGGTAATATCTTTACCATCAACATAAACCTTCCCTTTATCAGGTTTTAAAAAACCTATTATTAACTTCAGTATTGTACTTTTACCGACACCACTCAGACCTATAAGGGCAGTAACCTTACCTTCCGGGATATGAAGGCTTACATCTTTTAATATTTCTTTTGTTCCGAAACTTAAATAAACATGTTCAAGTTTTATCATAAGATCACTTAAAACCGCTGTTACCAAAAATTACTACAGTTAAAGGGAAATTAAATAAAAATATAAGTACTGTAGCTATAACAACTGAATTGGTGGTAGATCTACCTACACCTGCAGCTCCTCCTTCAGTAATAAGACCTATATAACATCCCACTATTGCAACAGTAGCGCCGAAAACAAGAGCCTTTATAAGACCTCCCGTAAGGTCGGAAACCCTGAAAAACATCTTTATGGAATCCATATAGGTATATGGATTTATTCCCTGTCCTGTAGCTACGAAATATCCTCCTGCCGTACCTCCTACTACGGAAAACATAGTAAGGAGCGGAGTCATTAACAAACATGCAAGAAATCTCGGTACAACAAGATATCTTATAGGATTTGTAGCAAGAGATCTGAGAGCATCTATCTGTTCCGTAACCTTCATAGAAGCAATCTGTGCCGTAATAGCTGAACCGACACGGCCTGCCATTACTACAGCAGTCAACAAAGGAGCAAGTTCTCTCGCCATAGTGAGCACTACTCCTCCTCCTACAAACCCTTCAAGACCATATATACGGGCCTGTAAAGAAAGCTGATAGGCCATAACCATACCGGCAAAAGATGTGGTAAGCAGTATTATTATAAGGGAGTCCACTCCGAGAATTGCCATCTGTTCAAGGGTTATACGTATATTAATAGCTCCTCTTATCAGAAACATAAAGGTTGAAAATAAAAGCGAAACAAGGCCTCCCACCAGTTCCAGCAGGGAAATAACCATTTTACCTGTACTTTCGAAAAATTTCATCACATTCACACTCAAACTTTCAACTGTGTCAATCCAGTGTAAACTTATATAAAACCATATTCTATGGTAAATTTACACAAATCATTTTACAGTTTTTTCAAATAAAAATCTATGTAACAGCCATGACCTGGCCAGTCATATATTCCTCTCCCGTAATGCATTACGACCCTCATATAAACCTGTTTATATACCGAAAGCATTTTCTATATGTTCTATTTTCATGACAGATCCTTCACATGTAAGTAATAATGAAATTACATCAAATCTACAGTCTCTATCATGTAAATTTTTAAAATTCAAATAATATTCTGCAAGTTTATAGAGTTTATTCTGTTTTTTCATATTAACTGTTTCGTATGGTTCTCCGAAAGATGTATCAGTTCTGGATCTTACTTCTATAAAAACGAGTTCTTCTCCATGAGTCATTATAAGATCTATTTCACCGAGCATACAGCGAAAATTCTTCTCTAAAATTTCATAACCTTTCTTTTCCAGTAATGACAGAGCTTCTTTTTCTCCTGTAATACCAAGCTGTTTTTTAGTTAATTTCATATATCAATTAGGGGCTAATTGATAAAAATCAATTGCCGTGAAGATATCTCCTTTCTATTCAAAACTTCTTTTACAGGCTTAAAGGTTTTTCTGTGAATCGGACAGATACCATATTCAGCAAGGGTTTTCATATGTAATTTCGTACCATACCCTTTGTGTTTTTCAAATCCATATTCAGGATAGACGAGTGCAAATTCTTTCATCATTCTGTCACGGGTAACCTTTGCTATAATAGAAGCTGCCGCTATGGATGCGCTTTTTGAATCTCCTCTGACTATTGAAACCTGAGAAGATCCCATATCAGGCACAGGTCTGCCATCTATGAAGATTATGTCAGGACTCATTTTAACAGAGGAAACAGCTTTTTTCATAGCCATATAAGTGGCTTTAAGTATATTTTTTCTGTCTATTACAGATGATGTGCAGAGACCGACGGAATAACCGAGAGATTTATCTGTTATCTCTTTATAAAGAGCTTCTCTTTTTTTTTCTGAAAGTTTTTTACTGTCATCGAGACCGGCTATAAATATATCTTCAGGTAATATAACAATCGCTGCCACTACAGGGCCTGCCCAGGCTCCACGGCCTGCTTCATCCATACCTGCAATGACTGCACATCCCTGACTGCGGGCTTCATCTTCGTAACATAGCATCTTCTTAAATCGTTCTTTTTCCAGTTTTAAATTACTCATTTTTATAATCTGTTTTGTAATGGATAAAGTAATTTTACTGCACACAGCTCAAGAAGTCAATCTTTTTATGAAAATCCGTAATAGTAGGATAGTGTTTTTTAACGACAGGTAGATTCCTGGTTATAGGTGATGGGTGATGGGTGCCGGTGGGTTAAGAATATTCAAAAACCAAAACCCTCATCTATTTATATGAGAATAGTCACCCGTAACGCGTAACCCGTGACGGGAGGAACACATTAATTCTCATTCTTCGTTGTGACCGGCTCGGTCATGGCTGTTAGTTGTATTTCCACGCATCACGCATTACAATTTATTAATCAGTAATTGCCCCATATTGATTTAAAACAACCATATCCTCTTCCCCTATTTTTATGCCTGCCATATTTACACACTGTATAAAAAGGCCGGGAATATTTCTTATCTCCAGAGAATATTTCCCGTTATCCCATTTTTTAACAGTCCCATGGTCAGTATCAAGGACATGCCAGTCATTATGATTTATAATTCTTTCATCTTTTACAAGATAATCACTGTTTCTTCTCAAACATTCTCCGGTCTGTGGATCCCATTCTTTTATTTCTATGTAATCTTCATAATCTATCATTTTCTTTTTTGTTATAATAACTGCACCTGAATAAGACAGAGAATCTGCAAAGGAAAAATCATGGATTTTTAATATTTCTCCCGTAAAAAAATCCCAGAGGATAACTTTATCACCGCTCATGGCAATAACTGTATCACCTCTGTAAGAAACCAGTCTGAGTCCTTTTTCATGGCATTCAAAATGTTTCACATATTCACCTGTTTCTATATCCAATTCTTTTACTGTGCAGTCGCCACTACCGGAAAGGAGTTTTTTCCCGTCTTTACTGTAACAGAGGCATGTAACCTTATGCCTTTCATAAGTTCCGACACATGCTCCCGTCAGGACATTCCATTCCTTTATCGTACCGTCTTCACTGCATGAAGCTATCCTGGTACCGTCAGAGGTATAACACATCTCTATAACAGGCATAGAGTGACCGGTATAAATCCTGACACATCTACCTGTAAAACTATCCCATTCTTTCAGTGTATTATCTCCGCCGCAGAAAACAAGTCTGCTTCCATCAGGACTTAAAGTGAAAAAATTTATATTCCATATAATTTTCTCATAAGTTTTTACACAATCTCCTGTGTCTGCATTCCATTCTTTTACTGTCCTGTCTGAAGATGCGGAAAATATTCTGGTTCCGTCATAACCGTAAAGAATGGCATTTACATCCCACAAATGTCCCTGAAAGATTTTAAGAAGTGTCCCTGATTCCATGTCCCATTCTTCTATGATTTTATTTTTACTTACTGCAGCAATTTTACTGCCGTCACGACTGTAAGATAAGGTAATAATATGATATCCGCTGCTCCGGCAGGTTTTAAGGCTTACTCCTGTTTCACTGTCGTATTCCTGTATTATCCCGTCTTTACTTCCACAGGCAATCATTTTGCCGTCAGGGCTATAGGAAACAGAGGTAATTTCTTCCGTTTTTTTCTCAAAATTTCTGATAAAACCGCCTGAAGACACATCCCATTCCTTCATTTCTCCGTAAGAGCCTCCGGACAGAATCTTCATACCGTCTTTACTGTACTGTACAGAATTGACCTTATATGAATGTCCCCTGTAAATTTTGATTACTTCTCCAGTGTAAAGGTTTATTTCAGTAATTACATTGCTTCCGAGAACTATTTTTTCTCCGTCAGGGCTGACATGAGCAGAATAAACTTCACCGCATTTTGCCGTATGAGATTTAACAATCTCTCCTCTGCCATTCCATATTTTTATTATGCCATATCTGTTTACAGTAACAATACCTTTCCCGTCCTGTGTATAGCAGGCAAATCTGACATGGGAATCAGTATTAAATGTTTTTCTGCAATACCCGGTAGAAATATCCCACTCTTTTATAGTTTTATCGGAAGAGAGAGACATAAGAGTCTTACCATCAGGGCTGAGTGCAAGGCAGAATACTTCACCTCCATGTCCCTCGTAACCTTCAGGGAACATGGTAGAAGGACTCATTATAGAACCTCTCAAATCGGCACTTTTCAAAATACCGTCTATCTCTCCATAACCGAGTCTTACATTATTTAAAGATATCCTTCTGAGATCAAGGCATGAAAGATCTGTTTCGCTGAGATCTATTCTTACATCTTTCAAAATTTCCAGGATATTTATGAGACGAAAATCATCTATCTCTATATTACGGAGCATTGAGAGAACTCTGTCCAGAATGGTTTCTTTATGGCCATATTCAAGTGAATTTGATGAGTCGTGAGTCGTGAGTCGTGAATCGTGAATGATATAATTTTCTCCTGACAGTTCACCCAGAATTTTTCTTACAGAAGGTTTGAGAAGAAATGAAGAAATACATGGGAAGGAATTATCTCTCCTGGTAATACACTCTTCAATATCTTCTTTTATATTCATGGCTAAAGAATAATCGTCATTCATGGGTATATCTCCGGTTTAATTTATTTATGTTTATTTTATATGAAAATGATGAAGTTTTATACTTCCCTGTCTGTTAATTTTCATATCTGGTTGTGACCGGCTCCGGTCATGGCTGTTAGAGTGAAAAGAATAGAACATTATAGTGTATTTCATAACTTATTAAAAATTAAGCTGTCGTAACAGGTTTTAATCCCTGCGCATTACGCATTACGCTTTACGCATTACGAGGTCATTATTTATGGATAGTTATGAAACTAACTATAATCACTATTCACCCTTCACTATCACCAGTTTATCAAAACCTTCATTCAGAGAAGGTTCTTCAAATTCTTTTTTCATCGCTTCTATTTCATGTTCGGATACTCTGGGAGAAGATTCTTTTTCAGTCGATATTCTCCTCTTATTTCTTTCCTGCCATATATGTTCTTCCACAGAAAACCATAGAGCCTTTACGTAAACATTTTTTTTTCTGGCAAAATCTATAATTTTTTTTCTTCGCCTTCCGGTGAGATTTGCACGGTCTATAACCACATTAAATCCCATATCAAGAGTTCTTTCGATACACTTCAGTTCCAGTTTTTTTGCTACTTTTTTATTCCCTCCTACCATATGGATAAGATCATAAAGGGAAATTCTTATATAATCCGGCAATTTTTCTCTACAATACGTTGTTTTTCCCGAACCCGGAAAACCTATTAAAATAATTATTTCCTGCATAAAAATAGTGAGTAGTGAGTGGTGAGTGGTGAGTAGTGAGCACAGAATCACTATTCACCACTCACTACTCACTACTTAAAAACCTTCTGAAGCACATGTACCAGTTCATCAACCCTGTAAGGTTTCTGTATAAAACCTGCCAGCCCCTGTCCCGGAAAACGGCTGATTGCTTCCTGTTCATTATAACCGCTTGATAGAATAACCTGCACATCCCGTCTGATACGGCGAAGTTCCTGAAAGGTTTCTTCTCCGTTCATATGAGGCATAGTCATATCAAGCAGTACTGCTCCTATATCATCAATATTATTTTTAAATATTTCAATACCTGATATACCATCGTCTGCAGTGAGCACAGTAAAGCCCAGTTTATTCAACATAGCTTTTGCGACAGTACGAACAGTTTTCTCATCATCCACTACAAGTATAGTTCCTTTACCATGCCAGCTTTGACCTTCAACTCTTTCTTTTTCAATCATTTTCTCATCAATATTTGCGGCAGGGAAAAGTACTCTGAAATTTGTTCCTCTACCGGGTTCACTGTAAATTTTTATACATCCATGATGGCTTCTGACTATACCCAGGACTGCTGCAAGTCCGAGACCTCTTCCGGTGAATTTTGTTGTAAAAAAAGGATCGAAAATCTTATTTTGAATATCTCTTGTCATACCACAGCCTGTATCTGCTACTTCAAGATATACATAATAACCTTCAGGAAGATTTTCATTTATATAACTTTCAGAAAGATAGGCATAATCGCAGTACATAATTCCCGTATTCAATGATATTACACCGCTGTATTCACCAATAGCATCGGAAGCGTTTATAATCAGATTCATAATCACCTGACGCAACTGGGTTGCATCGCCTTCTATCAGAGGAATATCTCTGACAAAATTATATTTCAGGATACACTTCTTGGAAATAGAAACTTCAAGAAGATGACTCATTTCCTGAACTATACTGGAAATCTGAAGAGGCTGAATTAAAAATTTCCCTTTACCTGAATAAGCAAGCATTTGTTTCGTCAAGTCTGCAGCTCTTCTTGCTGCAATTACAATCTGCTGTACACTGTCTCTTGCAGGGGATAGAGGAGAAAGATCAATGAGGGTAAGATCTGCATATCCTAAAATTCCTGTAAGTATATTATTGAAATCATGAGCAATACCGCCGGCAAGGACTCCAAGGCTTTCCAGTTTCTGAGCATGTTGAAGTTGCTGTTCCAGCTTCTTTCTCTCCTCTTCTGCCTTCTTTTTTTCTGTAATATCCCTGACCAGAGAGAGGACTTTTTCACTGCCACATGGCACAATACGACTTTCAAAATATTTCTCCTGTCCTTCCATAAAAAGACTGTATTCCATCGATTGTCCTTTACCTGTTTCCAGAGCTTTATTTAAAAGTTTCATAATCGTTTCTGAAATGTTAGATGGCAATATATCTTTCAGGTTTTTACCGAGAAACTGTTCCGGTGAGACAAAAAGAGTTTTTATGTCAGATGCATGGTAATCCCAGAATATACCGTTTTTATCATATATAAACATAATGTCAGGTATGGCAGCAAGCAACGCTCTATTCCTGCTTTCACTTTCTTTCAATGCATGTTCCGACATCTTCTGCTCCGTTACATCAAATATTACACCGTCAATATAAAGAGGCAGTCCATCTTTTCCGCAGACAGGTCTTCCCCTTTCAAAGAAATATCTCTGATGGCCATCTTTACAGTTAAAACGATATTCCATTTGAAATGTCTCATTATCCTTAACTGCCTCTTCTACTATTTTCAGTACATTCTGCCTGTCTTCTTCTTCTACCAGATGGTAAATAGAACACATAGCTCCTTCAGAAATCTCTTCCTGTTTAAAACCTGTCAGAGGTAAAAGCATATCATTGAAAAATTTCATCTTATGACCTTCTCTTACAAATATCCTGTAAACAATACCGGGTAAATTCTGTGCAAGAGTTCTGTATGAATATTCACTCTCTCTTAATCTGTCTTCTCCTTTCTTACTTTCTGTTATATCAGTAATAAAGCCTTCCAGGGCAACTATATCACCTGTATTGGAGAAAACACCCTGTCCTTTTTCCCAGACCCATTTTTCTTCATTCTCTGACGTAACAATTCTGTAAACAACTTCAAAAGGTCTCTTTTCTGCCACAGACAGACCGATCTGATACCATACCATGTCCTTATCATCATAATGAATAATATCATTATAAGATAATTTTTTATTATCAATTAAATCAAAAGGATCGTAACCTGTTAAATGAAAACATCCTTCACTTACAAATTCCATTGTCCAATTACTGTCATATTTACATCTGTAGGCCATGCCGGGGAGATTGCTCATAAGAGTAAGAAGTTTTCTTTGAATTTCTTTGAGTTCCTCATCTGCTTTTTTTCTCTCAATTCTTATTTTTGCTTCCCTTAATTCCCTTTCAATGGCAGGAACCAGTCTTTTCAGGTTATTTTTCAGGATATAATCATGAGCTCCTGTCTTCATAACTTCTACTGCAATATCTTCACCTATGGCACCTGATACAATAATAAATGGAATATCTATAGCTTTTTCTTTTAAAATCTCAAGGGCAGAAAGACCATTAAAATGAGGCATAGAATAATCGGAAATAATAATATCCCACTTCTCCTGCTCCAGTGCTTTACATAATTCTTCTCTGTTATCAACTCTTTTATAAGAAGGTTTTAAACCGGCTCTCTTTAACTCTCTGATAAGTAATATGGCATCATCTTCCGAATCTTCAATAAGAAGAACATCAATATTTGACATTAAACATCCTCCCTTTAATTCTATTTATTTCAGGTTAACAGGAGACACATTCATTACCAGCCAGTAAAGCTGTAGCTGTTTTACGGCTTCTATAAACTGTGAAAAATCAACAGGTTTCTGAATATAACTGTTTGCTCCCAGTTTATAACTTTCTACAATGTCCCTTTCTTCTTTCGATGATGTTAGAACTACAACAGGTAAAAATCTGGTTTTTTCAGCAGTTCTTATTTTTCTGAGCACTTCGAGTCCGTCAATTTTGGGCAATTTTAAATCAAGTAATACTAACTGTGGAAGTTCGCTTTCATTGCCATTCTTCCCGAACAGATAATCTATTGCTTCCACACCATTCCGACATATGACAATATCGTTCATTACATTGTTCTTCTTAAGAGCCCTCATGGTAAGAAGTTCGTCATCAGGATTATCCTCAACGAGTAATATAATTTTTTTGTTCATTATTAACCATCCTTTTAGTCGTAATGCGTAATGCGTGATGCGTAACTTATTATTTATTCACAGGCAAAATACTCCTCAATCTTCTCCCTTTACATTCAAAGTAAATGCAAATAGTACTGTAGCAATTACAGAACAGAGAACAAGGAGAAAAAAACCGCCGTCCCATCCGTAATGATCTACAACCCATCCAAGACCCCACCCGGATATTATACCGCTCATATATCCAAAAAATCCTGTAAGTCCTATAGCTGTTGCAGCAGCTCTCTTAGTAGCTATATCGACAGTCATGACACCTACAAGAAACTGGGGGCCATAAATAAAAAAACCTATAAGGAATAAAATAAGAGTGTCCAGCAAAGGGAAACCTGCCGGTAACTTCCAGAAAATAAATATTACTATAACTGTAAAAACCATATAAATTACACATACAGGCCCTCTTCTGCTCTTAAAATATCTGTCAGTAAGCCAGCCCGCCATGAGAGAGCCCACAAGACCGGCTATTTCAAAACCTGCAGTCATACCTCCTGCCTGTACCAGTGAAATCCCTCTCATTTCATTAAGGAAGGTAGGAGCCCAGTTCATAAAAATATATCTTATAACATAAACAAAAAAATTGGCAAAACATATAATCCATATATAAACATTTGAAAATACATATTTCATGAGAAATTCTCTAAAAGAAATTTCGTCATCTTCTTTATGTGGTTCTTTTTTCTCTGAAGACTCTTATTTCCCGAAAGGTACATCCAGATAACCGGTTCTGAGTCTGAGTAAAAACTCTTCATCAGTCGGAGCAGTATAGACTTCTACAGGAGGCAGTCCGAGAGAACCGGGAGTATCTCTGAGTCTCTCAGCAAGGAAAATTGCTACAGCTATAGATATAACGGCAGGTACAAAAAAACATGACTGATATCCGTAGTATTTTGCAAGATATCCTGCAAATACGAGAATAATAGCAGCACCTACCTGATGGGAAGTATTCCATATAGCCCATTTAGTTCCTCTTTCTTTTTGACTGAACCAGTGGGATAAAATCCTTGCACATGGAGGGAAACCCATACCCTGAAACCATCCGTTCAACATCCATACGACTCCCATAGTGTACAGTCCTGCACTGAGGCCAAAGAGGATATTCATAAGGGCAGACAATAATAATCCCAGAGGCATAAAATATCGCGGATTGGCTCTGTCGCCAAGAATACCGTTTAAAAACTTTGATACTCCGTAAAGGAGATCATGAAGGGTTAGAAAAAGTCCGAGACTGGCTTTGGAAATACCGAGAACATTTTCCATAACAGGAAGAGCGAGAGGAATATTTTTTCTTACAAAATAGAATACTGCGTAACCTGTAAAGGTTGAATAAAGCTGTCTTATACGCCAGTATTTATATCGAATTTTCACTTCATCAGGGTCGGTAATCATTTCTGCATCAGGAGGAGGTGTAAAGATATGGAAAATTTTTTTCATTCATAGAAATCCTCTCTGTAAGATCGTGACGCGTGACGCGTGACGCGTGACGCGAGGTTAATCCGGCATTTCCGGGCTGAGCATTAATATTTAAATAGTGAATGGTGAGTAATGTCCTGTTCTTTTCACTTTAATTACTGACCTGAGCATAAGCATATAATAAAAGTTTTCCTTCCCGTGACGCGTTACGCGTTACGCGTTACGAGAAGTATATGTTTATCTCACTAATCTCAGTAATATATGGATTGCGTTTTTTTACGAAAGGTAAATTCACCTTTACTGAAAATTATAGTTAATGCATATAAATCTGTAATTAG
>CAYSLJ010000079.1:0-32038 GCA_964431735.1 uncultured Synergistia bacterium
GTAAGAAAAAAGCAAACAGGAAGCACAAACTAAAATCCACCTCCTAATTTTTCCACAGGGGTTAAATCTACAAAAAATGTTTTTTTATAGCAAAAATTTTCAATTTTTGCAGAGTGTTCGAATAATTATTCGGATAAGTCGGATTAACGATGCTCTTCCGCTAGCGCGAGTTTACTGAATTTCGCCTTCGACAATAAAATTAGACCCCATGTACTAATAGGCACAGGCATATACAAAACTATAAGTTATTTTTATAACTTTATCTTTATTACTGGTTCTTTTTTTAAAGAAGAACTGTCCGGATCTGTGTCAGGAAGCTTATTACCGGCCCCCCTGTGGTATTTCCGGGTTCCGACTTTTATGTCGGTTTCGGTATATGTGAACGAGTATTTATTGTATTCATTCACATAGTTCATCGCCGATGTCGGTAAATCCGGGCTGTCCCATCCCAACACCTCGAAGGGGTGGGCGAAGCCCACTCCATGTCCCAACTCGTGCCGGATAGTTCGGTAAGAATATTGGTTCAAACTGTCAATATCTGTCCATCTGTAGGCAATCTTACAGGCGACGATTTCATCGCCTGCATAGGACAACTCGGCGTATGAATTCGTAGCCGAGTTATCCTGAAGAATTAAAAACTCCCCTTCTCCCGGCTCTGTAGAAGAAGTAGAGATAATTTGATTTTCGGAAACTGAAATAAAATTACCAGTTAAACCAGGTAATTCACCGGTAATTATATTTTTGATGGCCGCTGCCTGTGCCGATGGTATGTCTTCGCTAATTTTTATTTTTGGAACAGCCTTCCAGCGTCTGCTGGTTCCTCTGATGAAATAGCCGGAGTAACTCTGATTATTCATTTCTGTCCCGACCAGAAGAATACTTAAAGGGGAAGAAGCTGGTTCTATTGGAAAACTATAGGTATAATAGTTTCCCGCTGAAACTATCATCCTCCCCGTGGCTCCAGAAACAACAAAATTACCCTGTGAGTCACTTAAAACACTCTTATCTCCCACAGTAATGCTGGCTCCACTGATCGTAGTGCTATTAAACATACCGGTAATCTTCCCCGATATTGTCGCAACGGTGGCAGTCGGGGCTAAAGTGACAGTCGGTGTTGGAGTCAAAGCAGTAGGATTTATAACCGGTGTATTAGTAGGGTTCGAAGAATCTGGCATAACAGTAGAGCTACCACCGCCGCAACCTGATAGAAGTATAAACAGATATATTAATATAATGCCCGAAAAACCTGTTATTATATATTTTTTCATTTTACATATCTCCTTTTCATATTATTACCTGCGCATTGAACACTATATTTATACTCACTTCAATCACTTTATTCACTTATTTCCCCGGCAGAAGACGAACCCTCTTCACTTTCAGAATCCACTGTTTCTCCTTCTTCCGTGGAAGTATCCTCTTCAGTTTCTTCCGTCTCAGAAGTTTCTTCTGAATTTTCAAGTGGATTCTGATAAAAACTATAGGATCCGCTCTGAACGGAACTACCGCCGGAAAGGGAACTGAAATTGCCTGAAGCAAAGCTTCTGGATAAATTCCTTATATTGGAAAAGAGAGCCATATCATCAGGACTCTGCCCGGAAGGTATAAAGGTATCACTCTGAGTAAAGGGAGATGTTCCGCCGCCCTGCATTATACCTTCCATAGTATTTCTGAGATTATTAATATTACTCATATTATTGAAGGCATTTCTGCAGGCATTGAACATAGTGTCAGGTCTTGTATAATTATTCATAAGTGATGAAATCTGATAAAGGCTTACATCATCACTTTCTTTCTCACATAACAGGAGAAGTTCTTCTTCATAGATTTTATATATGGCAGGAGAAAGTTTTGACAGTTCTTCTATATCTATATCCCGTAAAGACCTGGCAGAAATATCGTCTAAAATTTCCGATAACTTTCTCTTCCCTGCTATATGGCTTCTTGCCTTATGAGAAAGCATTTTATACATGTTCTGCCCGTCGTAAAGAATTATTTCTGTATCAGTGTATGGCAATTCTTTATCAAAGACGGAATCCTTTAAAATATAATCTTCCGGTAAAAATTCATCATTAAAAATATACATATTTCCTTCAAGATCGAGTAAATATCTGTCTGACTTCATAATAATTTTCCTCCTTAATTTATTATCGTGACGCGTGAGCGTCACGGATTTAATCCCTGCGCATAACCCATTACGCTTTACGCATTACGATGTTGTTATTTATGGATAGTTATGAAACTAACTATAAGTTACATATTCAAATAAGAGCTTATCAAAAAATAGTATTTATTTTTACACTAAAAAACATCTGATAACTTTTCCTATAGGTTTTTATTATGTTTTTATTTGATATTATAAATAAAAAATCCTTGAAGAAATTAAGTATACAGAAATCATTTAATTCATTTAAATTAAATTTTTTGATACTATTTTCAGTTTTACAGAGTACTTACTTTAAAAAAATATAGGTTATTATAAAAACACTTGATTTCTTTAAAAGTTATTCTATAAATATAAGAGTCAAAAAATTTAAATTTTCCAAAAAAATTTTTATTTATTTTTTATATATTCTTTCAGATTGAATTTTAACTTCTACCGTGATAAGATAATAAATGGAAGGGATTGTGATATGGTTCAATGGATTAATATATAACAGGAGATAAATTATAATGAAATCCGACGACATAAATATTGCTCATGCCAATTATGATATAGTGTTCAAATCTCTCACAGGTTTATTTAAAGATCAGACTCTGGAATTCTACGGTCTTAAAAGAAAGTAAAAAAAGAAGGCTAAAAAAATGACAAAAGAAAATCCCATAGACAAAGGACTTAAAATACTTGCCAGAAGAGAACCCGATACGTTTATAGAACTCATTCTCGGTGATAAAAAGGATTATAAATTCAAAGTAATTGAAGATACTGTTCTGAATATACCTGAGAAAAGAGCTGATTTTATCTATATTTTAGAAAAAAACAATCAAAAATTCGGACTTCACATAGACTTCCAGCTGATACCGAAAAAAGATTTTCCCAGAACAGTGTTTATATACAATGCTCTTTTTACTGACACTCTTTCCATACCTGTCTGTTCGGCAGTTATATATCCTGAAAAAGGTAAATACGATACATTTCATTCTGAATACAGAGTGGAATTAAAAGATAATATATGGAACACCTTTACTTTTAAGGCTATAAAATTATGGGATTATCTTGAAGAAATACTGGAAGGTAAATATATAGCTCTTTCACCTCTTCTGGTTCTTCTTGTCAACAACCCGGATGAGGAAATTCTTAAAAAGGAAAAAGAGCTTATATATAAAGAAAAAGATAGGAAAAAACTTATTGATCTGATTTCTGTTGCC
Source organism: uncultured Synergistia bacterium (assembly GCA_964431735.1). GTDB lineage: Bacteria > Vulcanimicrobiota > SpSt-956 > SpSt-956 > JAKJGF01 > CALARM01. Next base: position 3,370 of record CAYSLJ010000079.1, read on the forward strand.
ATAACTGTGGCAGGCAGAAGATTTTCAAGAGAATATTTATATAATTTTTTCAGGGAGGAGATTCATATGCTTAAAGAATGGGATGTTGTACAGGAGTGGATTAAAGAAGGCATGGAAAAAGGCATGGAAAAAGGCATGGAAAAAGGAATAGAAAAAAATAGATTGGAAATGGCACATAAAATGCTGGAAGATAAAGTTGACATCAACCTGATCGTAAAATATACAGGCCTTATGATTGAGGAAATTAAGGAATTGATGAAAAAAGAGCAGGATTAATAGGATTGATTGCTGGATTTAGAAATTAATCGATAAAATTATTAAATATTCGGATAAGTCGGATTAATGGATAAGTCGGATATAATCATATCCCCAGATGATTCACCCGGTAAAATTTGATAAATCCGACTTATCCGGGTTCAGACTATTACGGATAAAACATATAAATAACACCGTTATCAATTGCAGATGAGTAATAAGAATACCCAATATATAATTCCATAGGTTCCATAGTGGTACCACAGGTATAAAAGTTCTCCCCGTAAGGTTTAAGCTCTATTGAAGCATTTCCGAATTTCACCGTATAATTCTGAGGATCGGAATTGTTAAAACAGAGAGAACAGTTTGCAAATACAGATATGTTTCTGGGAAGAAACATGCCGTTCTGTATGGTTACTCCCATATTGGCCGTAATATTAGCAGTCTGTCCTGTATAAACAGTGGATTTCTTTATACAATGACAGAGAATATTTCCTCCGCTATCCAGCCCTGCCAGGATAATCCTTATTTCTCCTGCAGTAATATCACTTATAAGTTTTGAATAAGATGTTTCAGAACTAACAGCTTTAATCTCGTCAGTTTTCATGGTTACACCTTCGGCATCCTGTATTTCAATTGTTATCGTTGCAAGGCTCGGGACGAATATTCCCTGAACGGTTAAAGCCGTGCTTCCTGTCTGAGCAGACGGTATGGCAGTCGGATTTATTACAATACTGTTTCCACCTCCACCACAGCCTGTTATAAAAAAGAATGAGATGAAGATAAGAAAAAATAATCCGGTAATTTTCATAATATATATTCCTCCTTATATTTTTTCAGGCAAAATCAAATGCAATCTTTACTGGCGAATAGAGAAATAAATATCTTTATGTCCATTTCTACTATCACACCATATAGCATATGCCTTTCCCGAAGAATCTGTAACGATATGGGGGCTCTCTGCCCACGTTCCTCCAGTTCTATCATCCACTCGCTCTGGATTACTCCATGAACCTCCTCCTAATAAATAACGAGAAGAAAAATACATATTCCCCTGTCCATCATTCCAAATAACCATAGCCAGATAACGTGGAGCAGGTGCTATAGCTATATCTGGAGAATAACCACTGGCTATAACTTGATTGGACCAGGCTCCTCCAGAAGCACTATAACCATAATAAACCTGAGATGTTTGATTATCCTGCCATACAATATGAATATTTGTTCCATTATAAGGGTCAACTGCTATTCTTGGCCCGCCTAAACCTCCGGCAGACGTATTTACTTTTTGATTACTGGCCCAATTACTACTGGACCGAGAGGAATAATATATGTCATTATTTCCATTTCTTCCATCTACCCAGGTTGCCAAGCAATAAAATGATCCACTCACACTTCCTACCGCACTGGGATAACCTGCAAAAGTACTCCCTGATGCATCATCCACCCTGCCACTACCTGTCCAGCTGCCTGTTTGCTTCCAGCTATAATAAATATCAGAATTTCCGTTTCCATTATGCTCCCACAAAATATAAAAAATCCCTCTTGCGGAGTAATAAGTTATACGTGGATTATACTCGCCGGTAGTTGAAGATAGAATAGGATTATCTACTATTTCACTGCTTCCCCAGTTCCCACCTGAAGGGCGATATGCTCGACGGATAATATGTTTCCCTGCCCTATTATCTTCCCACACAGCATAAGCATTCCCTGAGCCATCTATAGCTATACAGGGATTTTCTGCCGAACTACCTGAAGGGGTATCATCTACTCTGACATTAGTGTTCCATGAACCTTCTGAAGATCTATAAGAAAAATAAATTCCAGTATTTCCATTTCTGTAGTCTTCCCAGATAGCATAGGCATTTCCAGAGCTATCTACAGTTATATAAGGGTTTTCTGCACCTGGACTTTCTGAATCATTTACTTTAACATTAACACTCCAGTTACTGGCTGGTTTTGCTGTCGGTGTATAAGTAGGAGTTATCCCTGCTGGAGTTGGAGTGAATGTATTGGCTGGAGTTGGAGTGAATGTATTGGCTGGAGTTGGAGTAGGATTATCAACTATATTAATACTTAATCCGTTACTATTCTGGCTACCTGAAGTTACTATAACACTGGCAGTACCGGGCTGTATCGTAGGTACTACCACAGCTATACTGGTCCCTGTCCAAGATATTATTTGCGCCGAAACTCCATTAAATGTCACATTACCAGTTGAGCCAAACTTACTGCCACTTATTGTTATGGATGAGCCAATTGATGCAGAGGCAGGATAAATAGAAGTTATTACAGGCGAATTCTGGCCTATATTAAGTTTTATATTTACTACATTATTCTGTCCACTGACTACTGTTGCTATTGTAGTACCTGAATTAACTCCATTATAGCTGGCAATCAATGTATTCTGTCCTGCAGGTACATTAGTAATACTGTATTGTCCGTTTGTATCTGTTTTAGATGCTACTGTAAGTCCATCTACGGAAACTATTACCCCGGAGGCAGGAGAACCATTTGAATAGGTTACAGTTCCAGTTATCGAACCAAGACTATTATTCGATACTACCTCTACATTTATTTCTACTGAAACTCCCTGATCTGTATATGTAATAGTGCCACTACCGGCAGATGTGGGAGCTTCAAATGTTCCTGTATTACTACCTATCTGACCTATAGTGCTTGACCACGTCCCCAGATTCGATCTTACTACCTGGTTCTGTTCGTTAACTCCATAACCCTGAAGCTGTCGGTTATCTCCGGGAGATATTGGCATATAACTTGTAGGAATTGTAGCATATTTATTGGCATTTCCATTAGTCCCTGTAGGTATGCTAAACACTTGCTTTGAATTAATATCCCCTTTTGCCTGTAATTCATTTGTTTCTACAATAATTTTAGTGATCATATCTCCCTGACTGTAGGGAACATTATTAAGAGTAAATCTCCCTGTACCATCAGTAGTAGTTTCTATAGAAGAATTCGTGGCCAGATATACTTTTGCAGAAACTACTGGACTATAATTGTTTATTGATGGTTGAGCATTTGAGACTATGAGAATTACATCATTCAGCGATGCTTCTCCATCTATTTTAGAAAACACATATCCAGTAACAGAAGTTACCGGCTGAGGGGGTGCCGTTGGGATTTCAGTTACTACCGGTGCAGGTGTTATTTCTGTCGGAACAACAGGTGGATTAACGGCAGTTGTACCACCTCCGCCACAGCCTGATACGCTCAAACTACATACAATACAGATAGTTAATAATAAAATAAACCATTTCATCTGTTTCATTTTATGAATCCTCCTTTAATTTTATAATATTTCTATCAGTTACTATAAAAAATTCCTGTATCTACAGGAGATCCTGAAGGAGTAGAACCTGAATAAAGGTACATAGTAGTACTGGCCGGTATTGAACCAGGTAATGTATAGGAGACCTGCTGACCTGGATTAATTACAAGAATTACATCATTGGCATCTATACTAAACTTGACTGTATATATTCTCTCATCAGAATTATTACCAAAGTACAATACATCCCGGGGAGATACAGGTATATTTCTCGGAGAAAACTTGCTATTTACAATTTCTATACCCAGCAAAAGTTGAGCATTATAAACTCCCATACTTCCTGACGGTATATTTAACTTTTTAATACTTCTGCTGAGTATATTGCCATTCTGATCCTGTCCCTGAAAATCCAGTTTTGTAATAGAAGTAAGTCCTACAAATTCAAACCTGATAGTTGTTTCTCCTCTGGGTATTAAACCTGTTCTTAATACTATATCATCAGTCGTCAGAGCTTTACAAACTATCTTATCTGTCGATGGCTGTATAAGACCGTTAACAAATGAATTTATACTAATACCACCAACCGGTATAGGAAGACTGGTAGTGTGACCACTGCTAACCGTAGTAGCTTGCTGTGCTATATTAACACCACTGTTCTCCGCTAAAACTTTGTTTTGACCTGAAGGTACATTCATCAGAGTATAAATACCATTTTCATTGGTTATTGCCACAGATGTCAGGATATCAATTCCTACAAGTAAACCTGCACCAGGTTTATTATCACTTGACACAACACCACTTACAGAACCTATATTCTGACTTGATATTACATTTACATTTATCGACTTACTGAAATTACCATCTGTGTATGTTATCTTACCGTTACCCGATGTTGAAGGAGCCTGAAATATGCCTGTATGAGGGTCTATCTGACCTATTGTAGTTGACCATGTTCCATTATTAGAATTTACTATCTGGTCTGAAGAAGTAATTCCATAACCATATAACTGTCTTGCATCACCGGGAGACACAGGTAATGTATCCAATGGTATTGTTTTCACATCTATCATGGTACCGGAAGGTCCATATGCTATTCCATGTTGTGTCTGAAGCATATTAATATCTTTCGATTGTAATGCGTTGACTTTAACCATTAATTTTGTAATTCTACTTTCCGTACCGTATGAAATATTAGTAAGGAGGAAATGTCCGGTAGAATCAGTAATAGCTTTTATAGATGGATTATAACTTAAATATACTTCTGCAGAATTTACAGGGACATAATTTGATAATACCGGTGTAGTGTCTGACATTATAATTATTACTTTATTAAAAGATACATCCAGACCGATTTTAGACATTACAAAACCTGAGATTGTACCGGGAGGCTGAGGTACTGATGTCGGAATTAAAGAAGTTGCTGTAGGTTGAGGGGTAGAAGTCGGAATTGAAGAAGTCGTTGAAGGTTGAGGGGTAGAAGTCGGAATTAAAGAAGTCGTTGAAGGTTGAGGGGTAGAAGTGGGTTCTGAAGGAGAAGTTGTAGGTATAGTAATAATTCCTGAATTTCCACCACATCCAATTATTAATAAGATAATTATTAACAAAATAGAAACTATTATCATCATATATAAAAATCTTAATTGTTGCATTAATTATACATCCTTTCTAAGACCTATTGATTCAAGTAGTGAGTGATGAACAACTTATCTTTACCTGTCATCACTCACTCTTAAAAATTTTACCTGCTAAATATCTGTACCCTGTGATTTAATAAATCCCCCACATAAATTCTTCCTACAGGACTCACTCCCACACCTGTAGGACAGTCAAGTGTAGTATTAGTAGAACCTGGAGAACCTGATATTCCTATAGTATCCACATATACACGATTTGAATTGAACATCTGCACTCGATGATTGAAGTGATCTACTACAAATATGTTCCCTGACGCATCAAAAGCAATATCATTGGGGCCATAAAAATGGCTATTGTCTGTACTGGTAAAACCTGTTTCCCCCATAGTAGCTATATATGTCCCTGACGAATCAAATACCTGAACTCTGTTGCTGGGATTAGAATCAGAAATATATATATTGTTATTTTTATCAATACCTATATAAGCAGGGCCAAGGTTTTCTCCAAAATGACTATTGTCATAACCAGGAACACCAGTTACCCCTATTGTCATAAGATAACTTCCAGAAGAACTTAATTTTTGAACCCTGTGGTTACCGCTGTCACATACATAGATATTTCCATTTGAATCTATAGCTACATCAACAGGATAAGAGAAATGGCTGTTATCAGAACCTTCAACTCCTGTTGCTCCAAAAGTCTGAAGATAATTTCCAGATGAGCTAAACTTCTGAACTCTATGATTTAATAAATCTGCTACATAGACATTGCCACTTCCATCAATACCAATACCCTGAGGACTGTTAAAACCTACATTATTACTTACAGGAGAACCTGTTCCTATTGTTGCAAGATATGTATTACCTGAACTGAATTTCTGAACCCTGTGATTTTCTGTATCAACTACATAAAAATTGCCCTGACTATCAAAAACTATAGTAGCAGGCTGATTGAAATGAGAGTTATCAGAACCAAGAATACCTGTAACTCCCAGGGTTCCCTGATAAGTAAATCCTGCAGGTGCACTTCCGCCTAAAACCAGATTTAAAACAGCACTTTCACCTGGAGATACGCCAAAAACTGAAGATGCTGTCTGTTCTCCCGATTGAGCGACTACAGTTACAACAAAATTTGCAGGAACTTCAGGGAGTGAATAGTTTCCATTGCTATCTGTTGTAGTAAAATAAGGAGTCGATGCGACACCAACTCTGGCTCCAAAAACGGAATTTCCACCGGTATCCGTAACTTTTCCACTCAAAGAACCGGCGCCTGGAGTTATTGTAATTTCAGAGGTTGAAGTAAAACTTCCTGATGTGGCACTGAGAGTTATTTTAAGAGGGTTAGCTCCCGGTGTTATTCCTGTAAATACACCATTTGTATCAACAATGCCATTATTATTATTTTGAATTTCAGTAAAAATACCATTTATATATTCTTCCACTTTTTCTACATTCCAGGTAGTGGAAGGTATTAATAAATGGCCTCCAGATGTTTCTCCATAGGCTATAAATTGATAAGATCTACCTGATATAAGATGTATATTTGTCGGACTGACAAAAAAAGTATTAATTGTTCCTGCTGTATCAGGTAACGTTACGACTACCTGTTCCGTATAGGTCAGATATCCGTCTTTTTGAGCAATAAGATTTGGGGTGCCTTCCGAAAGATTACCTATTGTATAATGACCATTTTCATCTGTTACTGCCGTTACATTTGAACCTTCTATACTCACAGTAACACCGCTGAGGGGCTTATAATTTATTCCGGGGAAATCTGTTTTATTCTGATTTAAAACTATCATCCCCGGCACAGGAGCACCGTTCAACCCCTGCATTTCTTTTTCAGAAAGAAAAGGCACAAAAACAAATCCTCCCTGGGAACCAAAGACTGCACTTACAATAGCCGCAATGGCTCCACAGCCTGTGAAGTTAATAAAAATAAAAATAGAAAGACACAATATTACAATAACAGTAACTATAAAATTCCTCTTAAATTTCAAAAATATCTTCCTCCTTACTATTTGACTGAATAAATGTCTGACCTTACCGGCACATTTTAAAGATTTACTGAACGTTTCGCAGAAAGATGAAAATTCAACTGACCACCTCCTGTTAAAAAAACAAATAAAACTATTTTTACTTTCTAAAAAGATCACTCTATAAATATAAGAGTCAAAAAATTGCAATTTTCCGAAAAATTTTTATTTATTTTTTATATTTCTTTAAAAAGTGAGTAGTGAGTATGGAAAAAATTAATGAAGAAGGGATAGAAAAAACAAAATAGAAATAGCACAGAAGATGCCGTAAGATAGAGGAAATAAAAGAAAGGATTACCGGGGTTCAGAAAACTCAATCAACAGAACTATTTCTATCCTGCCGATAAAACTTTCCGACATCCCGGTAATCCTTTAATCCTGCACATCCAGGTTCAGACTACTAATTCCTTACAATACGAAAACCAAGAATATTGCTGCTGGAATCCGGGTTAATAGCACCGCGGTCTGCTGACCGGCAACTTACATGGTCAAAATCCCAGCAACCACCGCGAACTACTCTGGCAGTACCGGAAGACGGTCCTGAAGGATTGCTTTCCGGACTTATACCATAATAGGCAGGCGGATTTATATTACTATCACTGTACCAATCACTGCACCATTCCCACACATTTCCACTCATATCATAAAGACCGAAGGCATTGGGAAGTTTCTGACCCACATCATGGTGATTTCCGCCTGAATTACCGTTATACCAGGCATAATTACCTATATTGGGAGGAAATGGCGGGAAGGGATCTCCCCAGTAGTATTCTGCCATATCTCCTGCTCTAACTGCATATTCTCTTTCTGCTTCTGTAGGCAAACGATAACCATTCAAGGTACGCCATACAGACGGGTCAGACCCTCTATTACCTGCAGGACCGTAACAGGGAGTCAATCCATGGAGAGTACTTAACCAGTTACAGTAAGCAACCGCTCCATACCAGGATACATATACGACAGGACGATTTTCATAACCGGGAAGTACTGAAAATGTACCGGCACCGGAACCGCCTGTAATTCCCTGATACTGATTTGATACTACAGTGATCCACGCAATACCACCCTCTGTTTTATTACCTTCAGAATTTAAAAATATTACATAATCTGAATTGGTCACTTCATATCCGGACATTTTAAAAGCATTCAGTGTAACTGAATGAACCGGTTCTTCATATACATCGGTAGTACTGCCCATCTCAAAAGCACCTGCCGGAATTGATATCATAGGTGGGCCCGCATAAGTTGCCGTAGCAGTAGGTGTTATAGTCGGAGTGGCAGTAGCAGTGGCAGTAGGCTCTACAAGAGGTCTCACATTTATAGACTTTGATCCTGATGTTACTTCATCGTTTACTGCTCCAAAAGGATTGTCAGGGTTTTCGCCGTATTCACTCTCAGTCCTCCAGAACTGAATACGACATGCACCCTGAGGAACTCCTGTAAAAGTAAAATTGCCTCCACTGTCGGCAGTCACTGTCTTTAAAGGAACCGAACTGCCTGTTATAGATGAACCTGACGGATAGGAATAGCTATAAAATGCAACAAAAGCATTACCTATAGGAGTGGTACCGTCATATTCCACAATCTTACCCGTTATGTCTCCCCTGGGTATATCTCCGGGAGTAAGCACAGGAGTAGGTGTGGCAGATGTTACTGCAAGGACTATATTTACCTCTACTTCTCCTCCTGACGGAACAGAACCATAACCTGTTCCTTTCTTACCATCTGTTCCTGTAGCGATCACTGTTACAGGATTGGAAGGAATTCCAGGAAGAGTATAATGACCGTTTACATCAGTTATTGCATAATTTGTAAAATTATCTACCTTCACTTTTGCATCTTTAACACCGGCTCCGTTACTGGTTATTACACCTTTAACAGTACCGACACCATCTGTGACGGTAATACTCACCTCTGTCCCGGAAGAGCCATCTGTAGCTATAACCTTTCCTATACCTGCTTTTGTAGCAGTAAATATACCGGTAGATGATATGTTACCAATATCACCTTCTACTGACCAGGTAACAGATGGTGATACAATAGAACCATTACTGGTAGTAGCATAAACACTGAATTGATATATTCCTCCTATGCCTGCGGGACAGAGCAACCTTTGAGGTATAACTGTTAAATCAGAATAAGTTGATCCTGCCGCATTCGGGTCAGCTATTACTACCGGCTGTTCTACAGGAACATAAGAGCCATATTCTACTGTTATTGTATTCAATCCGACAGGAAGACCGGAAAGATTGAAATAACCGCTCTTATCCGTATTTCCTTTAACTCCTGCTATTGTTACAGTAGCTCCTCCGGCAGCATGATAACCGGACGGAGGATTATTGGTGTAAAGTAATACCATTCCTGTGCCTGTTAATGTCTCCTGAGAGGAAATTTTATCTTCAGAAAGGAAGGGGATAAATACAAATCCTCCCTGTGAGCCGAATATGGATGAAACAAGAGCCACAAGGGCGCCACACCCGGAAAATGTTATTAATCCGTAAAGAGAAAAACATAAAAGTAAAATAAAAGTAAAGAAAAAAGTTCTTTTCAAAATTTAATCCCTCCTTTTTATAAAAATTATAATACTTGAAAAAAACATAATTTATAGTCAGTTTCATATAAATTCATAATTTATGAAAGTAACTATAAAAACATAGGGGTTGTCAAGAAATAACCCAATCATATTTACGTCTATATCGTAACGCGTGACGCGAGGGTGATAACCGTTCTAACAATTTGCCAGAGTTATTTTCTTACAGTCCCATAGTACACTTTCATTCGCCGTAATAAATAAAAAATCCTTGTATATTATATATAATTCAATTGAAAAGAGTTTCATTGCTCAAGAGTAATAGACAATCTTTATATCTTATAGTATTATATAAAGTAATCATGACATATACAGATGAAATTCTTATTAAAGCAGGAAAATCTGCAAAAAAAATACTGGGATCTCCCCAGGGAATAACAGGGGGAAAAGCAGGAAACAGAACATGCGGTACTGCCATGAAAGCAGCGATAAAAATAGCAGAGGAAAGGCAGGAACGGGCATATACCGGGACTACAGGCTATTCTGTTATCATTCTGACCGAATTTCTGGGATTTTCAGAGAGTATTCCTTTAAATCCAGGCGAATTTCCGCTGTTAAACAATCTGATTTCATGGATAAACGAAAAATCTTTTACTGAAATTAAAGAAAAAATAACATTCTTAATCAAAATCACAGATAAAACAGAAAGACATTTTCGTATATTGGCTGAAAATCCTGATTCTGTAACACTCATAAAAGAAAAGTATCGTATCTGCAGGTTACTGGATATGTATAAAAAATGTCTTACAGAAATGGAACAATCGGAAATGCCATCAAAAAAACAGGTCCAATCTCTGGCAGAAATTTCAAAGAATATCTTCCTGTCTTTAATTCGCCTGAAAGAAACAGAATATATTTTATATTATAATCACTGTATTACCTGCGGCTACGGAAATAAGTCAGAGAGAAAATACTGTAAATTCTGTCAGTCTCCCATACAGAGATGTGCCGAATATGTAAATCCTGTTAACAGGTCTTTTCTACAAGAAGAGGACCATAACAGTCCATGTTCTGTGCTGACAGGCAATATAAGAGCAATAATAAGAGAAACGGAAAAACTTCAGAAAGGTAAAAAAACTTCTGATGTTTTTATAAAAGAAATCGAAGATTTTATAAAAATCCTTTCATCAGAGAAGGGATTAATAGAAATTATGGAAGACACGGGAACAGACCTTATATTAAAAGGCCTGAATATCCTGAAGGAAAATTCTATAAAAGACAGACATATAAATCTGGCAGAAGGAATAAATCTTATTATAGAAGGAGCACATAAGCTTTATTATGTCCAGAAAAGAGGAGAAGAAGCCGAACGGGACATGTTAAGTGAAAAGGCTTTCAGGTAAAACATGAAGCTGAAAAATTATTTTAACGCCCTCGAACATATATATGAAAAATTGGATGAAATTTTAATTCCTTCATCAAGAAATTGTAACAACTGCTGTATATGCTGTCTTAATATAAAAGGAGATGTTTTCACTTCAGTTGAAGTGGAATATATATATGAACATGTCTTTAAAGGCGAAAAAACCTTTGAAGAAATTCTTTATGAGACAAATAACAATATTATCTGCCCTTTCTGTGATTTAAAAAAGGGAGGATGTAGAATCTATAAATACCGGCCTTTCACCTGCAGGCGGTGGGGACATTTTGTAGATGAAGTCTATTCCTATATGTTTAAATGCTGTGTTTACTCAACAGATGCCTTCATATTTCCACCGGAAAAGAAAGAAGAACTTCCCTTTGTAAGAGAACTATATTCCCTTAATGAACTATATATGAAAAATAAAAAGATAAAAAAAATACAGGATATAGCAGACCCGGAAAAAGATATAAAAGATCTTGAAGATGCCATAAAAATTTCTGTTCATAAAGTACCGTTGCTAACCCTTACAGGCAGAAGTTATGCAAAACTCGGAGATACAGATAAAGCCGACAGCTATTACAGTAAAGCTTTAGAGATTGACCCTTTCTATGACTTTGCCTGGTATCTCAAAGGATTAAATTCTTACGGAAAACAGGATTATGAACATGCAGAACCAGAACTTAAAAAGGCAAAAGAAATAAATCCTGAAAATGTTAATATAAGTTCTTTTTTGATTATGTTCTATCTGGGAAACGGAAGACATAAGGAAGCGAAAAAAGAAATAGATTTTTTAGTAAAGAGATATCCTCCTGTAATGGAAAGATTTCCCTTTATAGGTGAATTATGAAATTTCAAATAGGATGGACACAGAATAAAAAATTTAAAGCTCACCATGTAATAAAAGAACTTTCCCTGAGGAAAGAAAAGATAGATTCTATTTATTTTGCTCCTTCATCTCCCCTTATACCTTCAGCCAGGAACTCAGGTTATAACAGACATGCAGAAATCAACCTGTATAATGATCTCAATGAATTTTCAGAAGAAGGATTTAATCTGAATATACTCTTTAACGGACTATGTTACGGAGGAGAAATTCACAGTGAGAAAACCTTCAGCCTTATTCTGGATACTATCGGATTTTACAGAGAAAAATTTAACATTACAGATGCAACTTTTATTGATTGCAATCATGCCATAGCATGCAGAAAAAATTTTCCCTCTATAAGAAGAAATGCATCAATTAATATGTTTATAAGGGATCTGTCGTCATACAACTCTGCATCAAAGGTTTTCAATGTAATCAATATAGACAGAATGGTCAATTATAACATAGAATTTTTGAAAAAATGTAAAGAAGATAATCCCGGTACTGAACTGAAATTACTTGTAAATGAGGCGTGTATAAACGGCTGTCTTCTCAGAGCTCTTCATTTTGCTCATTTAAGCCACAGTAATGGCAAATTCAACGGCAACTGTTATAAACGCTATAAAAATAACTCTACAGGTGAATTACTGTCATCTCAAATGGTTATGCCTCAATATCTGAAATTCTATGAAGGTTTTGTAGATACAATTAAAATAAGCAGAAGAGACAGAATATTAAGCGATGCTCCGGAAGATTATATAAATGTCATTAAAGCCTATATGGATGGAGATCTGAGCATTCCTGTCATTGATCTTGCCTGCTGCGGAGGTTTATACCAGTATATTGCACAGGAAATAAAAAGTGAATCTCCTCTTATGAAGATAAAATGTAAAGATATACCGGAAGAACATTTTTTTAAGAAAACAACGTGTATTCAAAACTGTTATGATTGCAATTACTGTTTCATGCTCGGTAATTCTCTTTTAAGAAAATAAAAAATTATCGAATTATTTTATTTTTTATTTCACATATGTTATAATATGATTTATCAGGTTAAAACAAAGATAAAATATATAAGGAGGTAAAATTTAATGGCCATACTCAGAAGTAAAGATGGTACATTTTTCAATGTACCTGACGAAAAACTGGAAGAACATAAAATACCGCCGGAAAAGCTGAGAGAGACTCTGAAAGAAGCAGGTCATCTTGAAGGTCCTCCCAGAATGCCAAGGAGATATCCGCCACCGAAACATCCCCATCATCCTCCCCATAAACTACCATCTCCCGTTAATATAAATGTTTTTGTAGGAGGAGAAAAACCGCGGAAACATAGTCCTGTTCCGAAAGAAGAAGGAGATGTTCGCGGATACAGTGCCTATGACGGATATTGCTCAAACTGCAGTTCCTGCAGCTGGGGCGGTTATTATAATTACGGATGTTCTGCAGGCGGTAGTTGTTCCGTTAATCACACTTTAATAGAAACAGGAGCTGAACTTACAGGAAGTGAAGGCTGTTCAAGCTGTACCTGGTAATCAGATATATTATTTCGCTTATATAAAAATCTCCCTGCTCAGGCATGGAGATTTTTATATAGAAGGAGACACTTTTGAAAAAGAGAAGACTATTATATGCTATAATTCTACTGGTCTTAATTATCCACATTAAATGTCTTGATAATAGCTTCGTAAATCTGGATGATCCATATTACCTGAATCATGAGTACATAAAAAATTTCAACTGGAATAATTTTAAACTTATTCTGAATCCTTCAAGTAACATGGATAGAGGTAATTATTACCAGCCCGTTGTTTTTATTACCTATGGTCTGGATTATACCATATGGAAACTTAACTACTCAGGCTATCACCTGACAAATCTGTTAATATTTATTATAACACTTCTGCCTTTATATGTTTTTACAACAACATTCTTTAAAAATAAATATATCTCACTCGTTACAGTTCTCCTCTTTGCCACCCATCCTCTCCATATGGAACCTGTGGCATGGATTTCCGGAAGACCTCTTCTACTGGCAGGCTTTTTCATATTTACAGCTTTATATTTCTTTATCATATCTTCCGAACATATATCATATAAAGTCATATCTATCATTTCACTTTTTCTGGCCATTCTATCTCATCCTGTAAGCTGCCTTTTTCCTTTTGTAATATTACTGATTTACAGTTTCCCCGGCTTTTCGCAGGGAAAAACTCTTTGTCATAAAATAATATCCTTTCTTCCATATATTTTAACTGTATTACTCGTTGAGATAACACTATTTTTTTTACATGCCCAGAAAAACAGAGCAGAAATGATAACAGGTTACACATATATACTTACGTCAATTAAAATCCTGGGTAAATACGGAGAGATAATATTCTGGCCTGTGAAATTAAGTGCCATATATCCGGCAAAAATAGATACGTCTATTATTCTATCACTCTGCCTTCTTATTGTTCTGGTGTCTTCTCTTATTTACTCGTTTATTAAAGAAAAAAGATTATTTTTTTCTCTTGCCTGGTTTGTAATATTTTATCTTCCCGTATCAAACATATTCTTTATAATACATCCCGATGTTCCAGTAGCTGATAGATATGTATACCTGCCTTCCTATGGTGTTTTTCTGGGATTTGCAATAGTGAGTTCCAGAGTATGGGAAGATAATAAAAAAATCTCTAAAATTATTTTATCAACATGTTTAATTATAATAATAACTATTCTTTCTTTATCCAGTTATGAAAGATGTGTTGTATGGAAAAACAGTCTGACTTTATGGAATGATTCTCTGAAGAAATATCCTGATTTATATAAAGCCTTTAACGGCCGGGGGCTTTATTACACAGACGATAAAGAATATGACATGGCTATGAATGATTTCAACTGTGCAATAAGAATCAAGCCTGATTATGGAGAAGCTTATTATAACAGAGGGAAACTCTATAAAATAAAAGGGGAATATAATAAAGCAATAGATGATTTTACGAGAGCCATAAATATATATGAAGATTTTGACATTTATATTGAAAGAGCCATATCGTTTTATAAATCGGGAAATTACGATAAAGCCATAGATGACTTTACATATATGCTGAAATATAATCCTCAGGCAATAGAAGTTTACAATTACAGGGGGACTATTTATAATATAAAAGGTGAATATAATAAAGCTATAAATGATTTTACCAGGGCTCTGGAAATAAATGATTCTTATCCGATTCTTTATCAAAACAGGGCTTTTTCTTATTTCAAACAAAAAGAATATAAAAAATCATGGGAAGATATTAATAAATTAACTGAAAAAGGTTATAATATAGAAGCATCTTTTTTGAAAGAACTGGAGGAAGCCTCCGGCCAGAAGATGGACAATTAATTTATTCATTCACGCGTTACGCGTTACGTAAACAGAGGTGATATTAATGAAATTTAAACTACATAAATCTCTCCAGGGTAAGACAGCACCTGCAGGGGGTCCGGCCGGCATAATGAATATTCAATGGCATGTAACAGCCCGGTGCCAGTCAAAATGCCGTCATTGTTATATGATAAATTCTCAAACCTATGAAAATGAGATAAAAAACGAGCTGTCTCTTAAGGACTGTATAAAAATACTTGATCATTACAGATTTTATCTGGACTCAAGAAAGTTAAAAGGACACCTGAATTTTACAGGAGGAGATCCTCTTTTGAGGGAAGATATCTTTCAACTTCTTGAAGAAGCCATTAAACGAGGCTTTAAAACCTTCAGATTTATGGGTAATCCTGACAGTATTACAGAAGAAATGGCAAAAAAGCTGTTCCGTCACCATGTAACTTCCTATCAATTCAGTCTGGACGGGGATAAAACATATCATGACAGTGCAAGAAAAGAAGGAAGCTTCGACCTCATACCTTCAGCTATAAATATTCTGCATAAAGCGGGAATAAATACAGCTCTCATGTTTACACTGTGCAAACATAATACAGACAAATTATTCCCTGCAATGACCATAGCAGCACAGTGGGGCGTAAATAATTTCGCCTTTGCCAGAGAAGTTGCTATAGGGAATGCAGGCGATGAGGCATCTTCTCTTATGCCGGCAGAAGAATACAGAAACTTTCTGCTCGATTATTTGCGTTATGCAGAGGAATTAAATTCATGGGGTTTTAAAACAAATTTCGGTACAAAGGATCACCTTTTTACCCCTCTTATTTACGGAGAATTATCAGAACCGGGAGTAGAGATAATGGACACCAGGTGTTATATGGGTTATACATGTTTGAATATTTTATCAGACGGAACAGTTCTTCTATGCAGACGTTTACCGATAGTTCTGGGCCATATACCGGGAGATAATCTGACAGATATTATAGAAAATCATCCTGTAATGCAAAAGGTCAGGGATCCCGGGAATTTCCAGAAATGCAGTTCCTGTGATTACAATATGGTATGCCTGGGAAATCCGTGTGTAGCCTATGGACTTACAGGAGATCCTTTCGCACCGGATCCGCAGTGCTGGGTTCAGTGAGTAGTGAGTAGTGAGTCGTAAGGGCGCCGTATACCAGTAAAATTAAGCATTACGAACCACCCGTCACGCGTTACGTACATCGAAAACATCTTTCAGATCCATCTGATTTATAGGATTTTTCTTTATATTTTCCTTCACTGTAATATAAATACTTTCTACATATTTGTAAGGACAGTTAACATATTCGGAACAGACATTACACTTCCAGCATGGAGGCAAAGACAGAGACTGAAATAAATTGTTTATATGATCATAATTATGAATAACCTTCATTACAGTCTCTCTATTAAATAGAGACATCAATATATGCTTCTTTTTTTCAACATTTCTGCCGTATCTCGTAGAAAGGCAGAGAAATTCTTTTACCACCTGAAAATAATATAATCTGTAATTACTATAATTATTCAGATTTTCCAGAAAATTCACGTGATGTTTATAAGATTTCTCGAAATCTCCCAGCTTATAATAAATAAGGGAAATTAAAAGGGATAAACTCAATCTCATAGAAGGATAAATACCGCCGAGATAGTCATTGACAGTCATATTTCTTCTGTTTTTAAGAATAAATCCTTCAAGATCAATGGCCAGTTTCTCCAGATCACTCTTATTTAAATTGCATAAATTTGACAGATATTCCATTCTATCAAAATCTCTTTTACGATTTAATTTTAAGCTTCCATAAGATACTTCCGACATACCCGGAATTATAATATAATAAGAATTAAATCCCAGAAAAGAAACATCTCTTATATATATGTTATGGCCTCTTTTCTTTATAAAATCCAGAAGAAATTTCAGTCTCTCTTTCTGAGAATCAGAATTCAATGTTACAAAAGGAACAAAATTCCGGCTGTCTTCAAAAATAGAATCAGGATAATTCAACTGTCCGTTAGTAACTTTAACCATATCATATTCCACGTTTCTTTCTTTGAAGGATGGGCATAAATCTACAGAGAGCATCTTATAATCCATATTTCTTGTATCTTTCCCCTGAAAAAATTCTGCAAGGCACCTTTCCAGTGCCATAGCAATATCAGGGTCAGAACCCAGTTTAAAAGCATATTTATTACCGGACCTCAATAAAAATATTACCCCTGTAACAGGAAATCCTTTGCCAAGTGAACAATCTTTTACTATAACTCTATAGTCACCGGTTTCTTCAATAGATTTAATCATACTGTACTGATAGGGAGTATATGTTTTCAGATATTCCTCCGGTACAGAAGGAAGAGCAATTTCTTTTAAATATATCTGTGTCATTACATAACGTTCAAGTATCTCAGATAAACCCTGAACAATAGCTTCGTGCGGGGTATTTCCGGCAGCCATGCCATTACTTCCGTAAATTGATTTAACTACTACGGGAAGATAGGTAATACGCTCTTCCAGAACATTATAAAAAGGAAGAAAAGGGATGGATTTATTTTGTTCCATTAAAATCTCTTTATAATGTTCCCAGAAACTGAAAAAATTATCGCTCCCCAGATTTGACACTTTAAAATCTGAAGGCAGTTCAGGAGAATCTTCAGGCGGAAAAATCTTTTCATTTGTATCGAAATGGAAAGGAAATTTTTTTTCTATGGAAGGATTAAAGGAAACTCTGACACCGGCAGAAGGTTCAAAAACAAGGAAATTCTGAAGCCTTTCCATAAATTCAGCGAGAGCACTCGCCATGGCCAGTTCTTTTGTAATACCTTTTCCGTTAACTCCGAGTTCTGTGCCTTTAATCCTGAGCCTGAAGGAATAAAATCTATTACGGTAATTAAAAGATAGTCCTTCATCAGGCTCTTCTATAAAAATCCTGTTTTTCTCAAGTATATGTCTTATCCTGGCTATTGTTTCTTCAGGATTTCTGTCTTTAATATAATGTTTATGTATCATTCTTCGCCAGAAGAAAATTTATCAATAATCTTTTGAATATTTTTTCTGAGATAATCATCTTTTTCCGTAACGTAAGCTTCTTTTAAAGCACCCAGGATAGAGTCATCTCCTATGGTAGAAAGAACTTCAAGGGAACCTTCCCTGACTTTCCAGTTCGAATCCGTAAGGGTATCAATAAGATATGGTATGGCAGGCTTACCTATTTTTTCAAGTATCTGTATGGCATCAAGCTGAGTAAACATATTATTATCACTTAACTTTTCAATGCATGTTTTTACTTCTAACTCTATTTCTATTTTTGCAATTGCCTGTTCAAGACAATTTTTTATAGAATCCTCCGGTTCTATAGGTAGAGCCTTTTTAAATGCAGAAAGAACACTTATATCACCTATAGATGAAAGAGCCTCTGCAGATCCTTCTCTGATCCTCCAGTTTTGATCCTCTAACGCCTTTACCAGTAATTCTACAGCAGGTTTACCGATCTTTTCCAGAGTCTGCACTCCATCCATTCTGGTAAACATGCATGTACTTTCAAATTTCGCAATTTGCTCTTTAATTACATTTTCCAGTTCCTGTTTTTTCAGTTCTTCCTCAAGAAGCTCTCCGGAAAGACGGGTTGTATTATATTTATTTTCCTCATATTCTATGTCATGCAGGTCATCCTGAATTACGTCAGAAACTTCTTCTACTATTACAGGATGTTCTTCTTCATCATCAGGTGTATTATCATGGCTACCAAATATTTCTTCTATATTCTCTTCTTCATAACCCGGTGTCTCATCATCTTTTTCTATGTTTTCTAAAGGTATATCTTCATTTGAAGGACTTATATCATCGTGCTTTACAGAGAATATTTCCATTTCTATAGACTGTTCTATATATGATACGGCTTCATCAAGGAGGACTTTTATCATAGGATGTGTTTCATTATTTAACATTTTCTTCAATGCCGGAAGTGCTCCTGTATCTCCAATCTTTTGAAGGGCAAAAATAACACTTCCTTTTACGGAATTATCCCTGTAATCTCCCTGTGTTACAGTAATATCCTGAAATATTATATAATCATCATAAAGTAAATCAATCAGAGGGAAAACAGCTCTTATATCCCTGATTTCGCCCAGTGCTTTAACAGCAGAGAGTCTTATTTCTCCTTCTTTATCTTTAAGTAAAGGTACAAGATAAGGAACAGCTCTCCTGTCTCTGATTTTCCCAAGTGCCTCTGCAGTTCTCCATCTTACTGAAGGTTCTTTATCTTCAAGAGCTTTTATAAGAGGCACAAGAGCCATAGGAGAAGCAAAAACATCAAGTTTTTCCGCTGCATACTGCCTTTTTCGCCAGTCCTGAGAAATCAAATCATCAAGATAATCTTCTAGTTCATGACACATATGGGTTACCTCTCGTTGTAGCTGTTTTTTAACAGTTAATATAATATTTTTATTATATCAAAATATTATATTAAAGCAATAAAAAATATAAAAAATAAATATAGCGAGTGGTTAGTGGAACATTTAGTATTCTGCTCGCTTTTCACTGATAACAGGCTAAAAAAATAAACAGGAACACATTAATGTCCCTGTTTATAATCTGACATATGATAACAGACAGCTATTTATCAATTACAAAAATCTGTGCTTTTTTACCGCCTGGATCTACGTGAATCTTACCACCTCTTACAGTCACACGCTCACCTGACATAAGATCTTTAAGAACTGTTCCGTCTTTTATGTTACTTTCAGCTCTGAGAGGTATATCTCTCTGCTGTGTATCATAGGCATTATTCAATACAACTATTGCTTCCTGTTCAGGGTGCATTCTGGAATAGCTATAAATCTTATCATCCTGCCACATTTCCATCATAGAGCCTTTAGTGAGAGCTATATTATTATTACGTATGGAAGAAATCTGTTTGAAATAATTTAACATATCTGGATCTTTATCCCATTCCATATCCTTACGGTTTTCCGGCCCTCTTACACCTAATTGCTCAACATCTCCGTCCATGCCTACTTCTGTTCCGTAGTAGATAGTGGGAATACGGTTTATTGTCATAATAAATGAAAGAGCAAGCTTTAATTTATTTTTATCCCCTCCGGCTTCTGTAAGGAATCTCTTTGTATCATGATTATCTATAATAGCTGACATCATTTCAGGATTTTGATAGGTTCTGTTAAGATGAGCCACCTGATTTGCAAGGTCTCTCATACTTCCGTCATGGCCGAAAACATGTGTTTCAGTAAAGAAAAGGGGCATATCAAAAAGGGAATTCATATCATTTTTCTGATACGAATTTAATTTTTCAGGATTTCCGTCGAAACATTCTCCTATAAGAAGAAAATCCTTTCCTGCATGGTCATGAATCTCTTTCGAGAACTGTGACCAGAAGGACATGGGAACATGTTTTATGGCATCAAGTCTGAAACCGTCAATACCTGTCTGGTCTATCCAGAATTTGGCCATATCAATGAGGGCTTTCGAGACTTCCGGATTTTCCTGTGCGAGATCGGGGAGGCCGTACATGGAACAGTTTTCTACCTGCCACGGGTCATTCCAGTTCTGAACATCTCCATTATGATGGAGCCAGTTCTGTTTGGTAGGATCATTTTTCCAGGGATGTTCCCAGGCTATATGATTGAGAGGTATGTCAAGAATTATTTTCATTCCTTTTTCATGAGCTTTTGCCACAAGTTCTTTAAATTTATCCATATCTCCCAGGTGTTTGTCCACTTTAAAGAAATCTACAGGCCAGTAGCCATGATAGCCTGCACTGTCCATAAAAAGATCCTGATTGGCCATGGTAGGTGTAATCCATACAGTACCCATGCCCAGATCTTTTATATAATCAAGTTTATCAATAATACCCTGAAGATCTCCTCCATGAAATTTTGTAAGATCTTTTTTGTTTACATCAAAATTATTGGAAACATCACCATCATAAAATCTATCTGTAATAGCAAAGTAAATAGAATTATTGAAAGTGGCCCAGGCAACAGAACTTCTGTCATCAATCTCTTCATCTGAATTAAATCCTGTTGATACCGTAACAGGATTAGAAGGAGACTGTGCTGGCGAGGGAGATGTCATATAATTAAGATCGCTGCTAATAACATTACTTAAAATACCGTTATTAATCCAGGGTTTCCTGGTAGAGTCATCTAACGAATCTACTACTTTTTTAACAAAATCCTTTGCAGTAAATGTTTGAAAGGTTATATGTTCTCCGTCTTTCCAGCCTTTTTTTCTCATTACAGACTTATCAATACCAAAGGAAACACTATCGTTTAAACTGTCAAATTTCAAATCTTTAAGGACTGATTTATCAAGAGTGCCATGTTCATCATAAACATTAAAATTATTATTATCATAGGCCCCTAAAGAAAGGTTCCAAGGCTGTTCTGTCATTCCCGGTATACCATCAGGTAAATTTATCTTCCCGCCCTGTCCAATACTCAGGAGCAAATATAAATCAAGATTGCCTACTTCTGCTCCCGGCTGTAAATCATTAAATTTCACAGTAAATCTATATGGTTCCGAAGGTTTACCTTCCTGAGCAGTAACACTGGTAATATCTCTCGATGTGTCAAAACCATCTCCGAGTAAATATTGATCATTTACACCGGTACTGAAATTGGCATTCCGTGCCATTAATCCTTCACCTTCGAACATGGAAAGGGTGGTAATATTTCCACTCGCTTTCTTTTCGGGAGTTTCTTTCTTTTGTTCTATATTCTTCGGAGTATCAGGCATAATAGTTCTGCCGCCTGAGTCCTTTAAAAGAGGCATGGTGGTAAGAAAAGATCCTACAGGGAGATGTCCTCCTCCAAGAGAAACCTTTTCCTGTATGGTAAAGAATTTATTGTCCTGAGTCCCCGATTTAATTGCCTTTGTCCGGGGTGTAAAATTATAACTTATACCGGCAGGTGTTTTTATATCCATAATATTTCCCTCTTTTCTATGCAAATGCTGATCTATAATAAAATATAACATTCATTATTCAAGAGTTCAATAGAAATTTGTAACATAATTGTTAAAATTTAGCCACTATCCTTCTGCGTATTTATGAAGAGCCATCCATTCTTCTTCACTGAATAAATCGGACATTACCATAGTCTTCCCTCCGCAGAAAGGACAATTAAGGGTAAGATAGTCATCCCATTTATCAAGATATAAGGAAATATCCTCGCCCATAAGAGGTTTATGAACGATACAGGCGCATTCTTCACATTGATATTCAAGTCTGACGCTGCCTGTTTCTTTCAATTTTAATAATTTATTATACATAAAATAATCCTTAAACAGATGAAGGGGGAAGCAATTATATAACCACGCTTCACACTTCACCATTCAAAACCTTCTTTTAAAAAAAGTCGAAATCACATCTACAATCTGATGTAACAGAGAAGATAGAAAAAGCCCCAGAAATGCAGGGATAAGATAATTCTCGTTCTGAAGGCAAAATTTCTTAATCTCCAGCCACGCCGATATATAGGACTGGCTGAAATTTCCTATAGAAGTAAACTGTAAGATCCAGACTATAAAAAACCCTGAGAGAAATAAAAATCCTGTAAACCAGAGAAGCCTGAAGAGAGTTCCTATAAAAAAACTGTGAGAAATCCAGGAACGATGAGGTATCATTTTACTGTAGATGTACCATATAAATTTTAAAAAACCCCATCTTCTATAAGGTAATGTATTGGCCATATCCAGGTCAGGTGAAAAATAAAAAGTACCCAGAGAATAAAACAATCCGAATATACCTGTTACAATCCAGTCTTTAACCCAGGAAAAATAAAGGGGTAATAATAAAATCAAAAGAAAAATATTTATATGTTCATGAGTTTTACCTGTAGCCATAAACGTTTAAAAGTAAATAGTGAGCAGGAAGAAGAAATAAACCATCTATTCACTACTCACTATTCACTACTCACTATTTGCCATATTTATGATAGGCATACAAAGCTCTATCTATATCATTTAACGGGAATTCCCTTGCAGAAGCTCCTTCTATTATCCTGTTCTTAAAACCTTTAATAACCTTGAGATAATTAATATAGTCCTTCGCTGTAATCTTTTTAATCTGACCATTTGCATATCTCATATTCTGCCATTTTTTTAAGATATAAGATTTTACATCCTGTGGGAAGAAGTCTTTAGTTCTCAATTTATAAATAGCTTCCAGAACTCTATAATCAATTACTGCAAAATGTTCCGGTAATCTCATGGTAAGAAGTCCTGATAACATGGGTAATCCTATAGCACTGTCACCAATAAACTTCTTGCCCATAAGAGTTTTAAGAATATTATTTACCATATTGTCAGGTATGTCACAGGGATTTAAAGAAGCTACCTCTTTCAGGCAATCATTCAAAGCTTTTTCCAGGGCGTCTTTATCAGTTTCTTTTTTTCTGTAAATATCCAGATATTCTCCGACAAAGTCTTCAAGTTTATTTCCTTCGTACTCAATCATATAAAACTTCCTCCATTAAATTATATTAGTAATCGTGATACGTAACGCGTGACAGGTCACGCACGAATTGTTTTTGAATTACAACTACTTGAACTTAACTTTAGGCAAGAACATATTTTTTCCTTCTAAAAAATTTAAAAAATTATGTCCTCTTCTTTTTTATCTCTTCCTGAAGATATTTAACTGCTTCATCCATCTGTGTATCTTTGTCTGTTCCTATCATATCTTCATCCATGTCTACTATTATATCAGGCTTCAGCCCTTTTTCATTGATATTACGGCCTCTCGGAGTAAAGTAATGAGCTGTTGTCACCTTTATAGCACCACCCTTATCAAGTGGGAAAATAGTCTGTACACTTCCTTTACCGAAAGTTTTAGTGCCAAGAAGAGTACCACGCTTTGCATCCCTGATAGCACCGGCAGTAATTTCAGAAGCACTTGCGCTGAAATCATTTACGAGTAAAACAAGAGGATAGTCAGGATGAACAGAACCTGTAGATTTATATCTATTCTTCCCGCCTGTTCTGTCTTTTATTGAAACAATATCTACACCTTCATCGAGAAACTTACTGGAAACCTGAACTGCTGCAGTAACATAGCCTCCGCCGTTATTACGCAAATCAAGTATAAAGGCTTTTGCACCTTTTTTCTCAAGGTCAGTCATTGCCTGATCTATTTCTTTGTTGGTTTCAGAACCGAATAGTCTGAGTTTTATATATCCTACATTATCACCTACAAGTTTGGTAGCAACAGTACTTACATGTATATAGGCACGTTTAATAGTAAAATCAATTGGCTCATTTACGTCTTTTCTCTGTATTGTAAGCACAACATTTGAATTTTCAGGGCCTCTTATCTGATTTACAGCATCATCAATATTTACCCCTTTTGTACTTTTACCATCTATCTTTATTATCCAGTCACCCGGTTTGAGGCCTGCTTCATATGCAGGGGTACCTTCAATCGGTTCTACCACTGTAAGCTGATTGTCAAGATCTCTATCTAGCTCTATATAAATACCAACACCTGTAAAGTTTCCGCCGCTCATAGACTCATTAAGTCTGTCATATTCTTTCGGATCCAGATAAATAGTATAGGGATCTTCGAGCTTATCAAGCATTCCTGCCAGAGCTGAATCCAGAAGTTCTCCCTCGGTAATTTCATCACTTTTGTATTCAGCTACAACATTCTTCAGGTGTTCCTCAAAATCCCTGAGTATCTGAATATCATCTTCTTTCTCATTAAAAACAAATTCAGGTAATTCTTTAACTGCTATTCTCTTATTTTCAAGGGCATCTTTTATGCCTTTGAATGCACCGTTAAAAAAATCTTTTTTATTGAAGTTTTCCACAAATTCCTTATCTACCAGGTTATATACTTTTTCAATAACTTCATAATCTACACTCTTTGTTTTTGTTGTATCTACTTCATCGGCAGCTTTTACTCTATAATGGAGAAGAAAAGTAACTCCAAATACAGTAAATAAAAAAAACATCAAGAACCCCATTATTAACCTGTTTTTTATAAACATACAGTCTTTTTAGCCTCCTATCAGCACATATAAATTATTTAGATACATTGCCTCTTTATAATTTTCATCTAAACCTTTATTTTATAACATATAATTTTAAATTACAGAGACCAAACAACCCTCCTCTACGTGACGCGTGACGCGTTACGCGTGACGCGTAGAAATCCAAACTGTTTCATATATTATATATCGAATAAGAATAAATTTCAAGGTAAAAGTTTTACCTGTAAAATCCTGCAGGAGCTTGATTACTCAAGCTCCTGCACATAAAAAACTCCTCTGCAAGTAAATTATAAATTTCTAATAATAATTACCAATCCCGGTAATTCTCATATCACTGTAATTAATTAACAAAGGCACATGGATCTACTGCCACACCATCCTGTCTGACTTCGAAATGGAGATGGGGGCCTGTACTGTTACCGGTACTTCCCACATAAGCTACAAGCTGTCCTTTTGTTACATGCTGTCCGTAAGAAACTGCCAGACTTGCACAGTGTCCGTAAAGTGTAACTACGCCACCGCCATGATCAATCATAATGGTATTTCCGTAACCTCCGAGCCAGTCAGAACTTATAATCACTCCGTCACCTGCTGCATATATGGGAGTATCAAAATCGGAGCCTATATCAACACCGGCATGGAATCTCCATTCACCATAAATAGGATGAACTCTCCATCCAAAAGGAGAAGTAACAGGCCCTGCTGCAGGCCATCTGGAAAGAGAACCGTTTCCCTTATAGGAAACAGTACTGCCATAGGAATAACTGTTTTTATTTATAATAGAATCTATTTCCTGTTTCATTGTCCGTGCTTCGTCTTCAAGGTGCGAAACATTATCAGTATGCTGTTTTCTTTCATCGTTCAGAAGAGCAATTAAATATTCCTGATCTGCTACTACACCGGCAAGTTTATTCTCTTTATCATTTAATTGCTTTTTTAATTTCAAAACCTGATTATAACGGCTTTCTACCGCTACTTTCTTTTTATTAATTTCTTCTTTTTCTTTCCTTATCTGTTTCAGAACAGAAACATCATCCTGAACAATCATCTGAAGATAATAATAGGTATTCAAAAAATCAGAAAAATTTTTAGATTTTGTCAGGACAGTTATATAAGAAGGATCCATATCTTCATATATTTGTTGCAATCTCTTATCAAGTTCACGCTGATGTTTTGCATAAACTTTTTCAGAAAGCCTCAATTCTGCCTTTAAAACCTTCAATTTTTTTTGTGTACCTTTCAGTTGTAACGAAGCATTATCAACTTCTTTCATGGCAGAATAAAGAAGAGAGCGATGTTTGCGAAGTTTTTCCGATAAAACTTTTTCTTTTTCATTGGCTTCTTCTATCTTATCTTTTTCTTCTGAAATCCGAGATTTTATATCTTTAAGTTCTTCTTTTTTATCTGAAAGATTATCTGAAAAAGCCGGAGAAAAAGAGAGGAATAAAAACAAAGAAAAAACAATTATTTTTTTTATTATCACAACAGACCTCCTGGAAAAATTTGTTTATTCATTAATTCAAAAGCCTCTTTGTGGTTTTTTATGATGTTACTTTTTTGCGGTAATTCGGATGTAAGAAATTCTATATAAAAAAAAAATCTCCTTCTTTAAAAAAATTTTTTTTCAATATTCACTTTTCACTCTTTCTTAATTCAGACCTTCAAAAATCTGCTTAAAGAAAATAAACTGGCAAGAAATCCTATAACAGGTCCTGTAATTACCAGAAAACCGGCCATCCAGATAGACAGACCGGGTATCATAGGTATAAAAGGAAGACTGCTTAATATAGAAGCTGAAACATAGCTATAAATTAAAGAAAGAATAACAACCGCTACAACAGAACCTGAAAAACCATAGATCAGACCTTCCAGAATAAAAGGCCATCTGATAAACCATCTGGTAGCACCTACAAGAAGCATGATTTCTATTTCTCTTCTTCTTGCATAAACAGTCAGGCGAATGGCATTACTGACTATCATCATAGTGATCAATATCATTATGACAGTACTTATCATACCTATTATATTAACTTTTCTGGAAAATTTTATAAGCATGTCCGTTTCGTCTTTTCCATATTTTACATGGTGAACTCCTGGTAATTTTTTTGCTTTCTCTGCTACTTTCGGAATATTTTCCGGTACTGTGACAGAAACTTCAATAGAATTCAGTAGAGTATTTTTCTTTATCTCAGACATATTACCGAGTCTTGCTTCCAGTCTTTTAAGTGCTTCTGTCCTTGTAACAAAATGTGTTTCCTTAACAGAAGGCATAGAAGCAAGGCTATTTTTCAATTTATAAATTTCACTTTCTTTAATATTATTTTTAAGAAAAACAGTAACCTCTACCTGGGTGATTAAAACCTCTGTCATAAAATTCAGATTGCTTATTATCAGTAAAAAAAATCCCAGTATTAAAATGGAAAGCATCATAGTGCTGCAGGCAGCAAGAGACATAAAAAAATTTCTCTTTATAGATGTATAAACTTCTGAGAAAAAAAATCTAATACTGTTATAATCCATGAATATATCCCCCTTTTTCCTGATCACTGAATATTGTACCGTCAGTATGAAGGACTATAACACGTTTTCTCGTTCTGTTTACAATACTCTTATCATGAGTAGCCATAAGAACAGTAGTGCCTCTGGAATTAAGATCAATAAGAAGCTGGGTTATTTCCCAGGAAGTGTCAGGATCAAGATTACCTGTAGGCTCATCGGCAAGTATAATAACTGGATTGTTTACAAAAGCTCTTGCTATGGCAACTCTCTGTTTTTCTCCTCCCGAAAGTTCATCAGGATATCTTGTACATTTATTTTCAAGACCGACAGATTCCAGAGCACGGGGGACTTTATAAGAAATCTCTCTCTGGCCTGCTCCTATTACCTGAAGAGCATAGGCAACATTCTCATAACAGGTCTTCTGTGGCAAAAGCTTGAAATCCTGAAATATAACTCCCAGTCTTCTGCGAAGAAGGGGCACTTCATTTACAGAAAGTTTTTCCACATCCCTGCCGTCTACAATTACTTCACCTTCCGTAACCATTTCTTCCCTGTTTATAAGCTTCAGAAATGTCGATTTTCCTGTACCTGTAGGTCCGACAATAAAAACAAATTCACCTTTTGATATATCAATATTTATACCATTGAGAGCCTTTACTCCGTTACGGTATATTTTACTGACACATTTCATTCTTACTATAATATTTTCTTTACCAGGTTTTTTCGTAACGTCCTTATTAAGTTTTTTTGT
>CAYSLJ010000080.1:0-32007 GCA_964431735.1 uncultured Synergistia bacterium
CGGTCAGGGACAGGTTTTAGAAATGGATACTGACTTATCTGGAGCGGTAATTAGAGATAAATCAACAGTATTTTCTTAAAAAAAAATAATATTTTCTTTTAAAAAAGACGAAATTTAATGTATGAAAGAAGGCAACAGTAAAAACAATGAATAGAAACTATACTGTTCTACTCACCATTCACCACTACGTTTCACAGAGAAATTACCCTGGCAGAATTCAGAATATAACTGGATATATCATAAATATCAATCATAGTTCCTATCTTTATAGTATCAGAAATTTTATAAAACTCTGCACATGAACTTGAGACATAAATTTTTACGCCCTGTTTTTCAAGTATTCGTAAACTGTCTAAAACAGGAGAATTATCAGACATAAGCTCAACTGCTTCATTCAATGAAATAATCATTTTAGGCTTCGGCAAAATTTTTGTAAGAGCAAAAATAAATTTATGTAACAGCTCACCTGAATAAATCTGTTCACCACTGCCAAGATATTTGGAAGTGAATAAAATAACAATATCTTTTTCAGGCAAAGACTTGAGAACAGATTTCAATTTATTTTCTTCATCAGGCTGTCCTTTAAGCATTTTCAAATAATAATCTATATCCCTGTCTGCAAAAGACAGAGGATATCTCATCATAGTAAGAGGATGACGGGCAGATATTTTCTGCCAGTCAGAAAATAACGGGTTTCTGGGAATATCATTTATAACTTCCATAATAGTCTTTCTTTCATTATGCCCTGTAACATACAGGTCGCTAGAATAATTACTCATTTCTGTTATTTTTCTTTATAAATTCCATAGCTTTACCTACAGCTTCTTCCGGAGTTTTTACCGGTATAATATCTTCAACTGCTTTTCCGTTTCTTGTAAGACCCCATGTATAAAGACCAATAACAGGCTTGGCAAAATGTAAGGCGAAGGAAATTTCCGTAAGGGTACCATGACCGCCGCTTATAGCAATCAAAACGTCTGATGCTCTTACAACAAGTATATTTCTGGCTACACCGAACCCTGTAGGAATAGATATAGATATGTAAGGATTTGCTTCAGCTCTGGAAAAACCGGGAAGAATACCGATAGTCATCCCGCCGGTAGTTCTTGCACCTTTAGCAGCACCTTCCATAACACCTCCAAGACCTCCGCATACAAGAACAGCACCTTCTTTAGCTATCAGTCGCCCTACCTCTTCTGCTATGGAATAAGTTTCATCATCACACTGCCCCTGCCCTATTACTCCTATATACATAATCATTTAGAGTTTAGAATTTAGAGTTTTTTCAACGCTGAACCTTAAATCCTGAACTTTAAACCAGAACAACTCCTCTCATTTATTAAGTAACGACTTTTCAGTATTTTTATCAAAAACATGCATTTTTTTCATATCAAAAAAGACTTTAAGCTCTGTTCCTACTCTTACGGATGAGTGAGCATCAACTCTTGCATTTACAGTATATTTACCTATAGTAAGATAAACATATATTTCAGACCCCATAGGTTCTGTTACATCTACGGAAGCAATAAGAGATGTTTCTTCATTCTTCTCTCTGGCAAATTCCCAGTCATAAATATCTTCAGGTCTTATTCCGAATATAACTTCCTTATCAACCCATTCTTTCAGTTGAGAAGCAAATTCTTCGGGAATCTTAAGATAGAGTTTATCACCTTCAAGATATAAATTACCTTCTTTCCCGGAAATCTTCACATCAAAGAAATTCATGGACGGACTTCCTATAAAACCTGCAACAAATTTATTTGCCGGTTGTCCATAAAGTACAAGAGGTGTATCTGCCTGCTGAATAATTCCGCCGTTAAACACTACTATACGATCCCCAAGGGTCATGGCTTCCGTCTGATCATGTGTCACATAAACAGTAGTTATACCGAGTCTGTGATGAAGCTTCTGAAGTTCTGCTCTCATTTGAACACGCAATTTTGCATCTAAATTACTTAAAGGCTCATCCATAAGAAAAACCTGGGGTTCCCGGACGATAGCTCTTCCCATAGCCACCCTCTGTCTCTGACCTCCTGAGAGTTCTGCAGGTTTTCTTTTAAGTAAATGGCCTATGCTGAGTAAGTCTGCCGCATCATTAATCATTTTATCAATCTCTTCTTTTGAGTATTTTCTTAATCTGAGACCAAAAGCCATATTTTCATAGACATTCATATGAGGATAAAGAGCATAATTCTGAAATACCATAGCTATATCTCTATCTTTAGGAGAAACATCATTTACTTTTTTCTCACCTATAAAAATATCTCCTTTTGTTATATCTTCAAGGCCTGCTATCATACGAAGAGTAGTAGTTTTCCCGCATCCCGAAGGCCCTACCAGGACAAGAAACTCTTTATCTTTTATGTCAATGCTAACGTCCTTTACAACCTCTACATTACCTTTATAAATCTTCCATACATTCTTTAATATTACTTCTGCCATAAAACACCTCTTTATAGCTCTCAGCTCTCAGCTCTCAGCGGTCAGCTTATGCTGTATACTGATTGCCGATTGCCAGTAAGCTTATTTATTTTTTTGTCCATAATTGGTATCTATATCAATTCCTTTAAAATAATGATAAAGTATATCTTCATATCCGGCACCCAGGTATGCCATGCCACATGCTCCCCACTGACAGAGTCCGCATCCATGGCCCCAGCCTCTGCCGGTAGCTTCAAAAGAATTTTCTTTTTCAGTAAGAAAAAAATTAGTACTCCTCAATGATACATACTGCCCTTTATCATTTTTATATTTCAATAATCTTCTTATTTCATCACCATCCAATTTAAAATCTTTTTTTATTCCGTCTATTAGTAATACACGACAGCGGTCTGAGATTCCTCTTTCTAAAATAAAAATTTCTTTTATATTTCCAGTCTCATATGAAGGATACCTGGAAGATATATAATCTTTAATTAATTTATAAAATTCTTTTTTATTCCATGACACCTTCCAATGGAAATAAGGAGAGAGGGCACAAAAAAATATTTTTTCTTTTCCGGGAAAAAGTTCTGCATAACATGGAACACCTCTCAAATATTCTACAGGTTTTGTTAAAAATACATTTTCATTATTTTCCGTATGTCCTCCACAGGTAGAATGATAGACTACCTGAGAGGCAAGTTTCCCTTTATAACTCACTACCACACCTGCAGTATCCCATACAGCTTTATTGGACAGAGGTTTTTCCCATTCAAGTCCTCCATAAATCTGACAGTGTTCACCGGAACAGAGGTCAAACCCTTCGTCTCTGTGTTTGCCAAGATTGGCCATGGCGTAAGTCCTGGCAATTACAGCCTGTGCCTTCATTGCTTCAATCTTCTCCGAATAAAGCTCTCTGGGGACAACGCCACATAAATATTCCTCCAGAGGAAGTTCATTTATAACTCTTATTTTACCATAAGAATCAGATAAAAAAACCATTTTGCCTCTATATTTTTTATTGCCGAACATTATATATTTATCAGGATTGTCTGTAGCTACAATAAGATTTCTGCCTTTTAATGTTTCTTTACCATTCTTCCAGGACAGACACCATTTATTGTCCTTTTGTAATCTGTAATTTTCTCCGGATTTTATAAAAAATACTATGTCTTCCGTAAAGGTATCTATAATTACACCTTTTTCTATAGAAAAAGAGGCTTCAGAAAGATTATCTGCAATCTCAACTCTTATCTGTACAGGAGAATATCTTCCTTCTCCCATAACAGAAACAGAAAAGAGAAAAAATAATATAATTAAAATCATGACGCGTATAAAACACTCATTACTCACTACTCAATCCTCAGTTAAACAAAAACATATGGGAGAGATAAGATTCATTTTTTTTCACGCATCATGCATTACGCATTACGCGTCAC
Organism: uncultured Synergistia bacterium; assembly: GCA_964431735.1. Lineage (GTDB taxonomy): Bacteria > Vulcanimicrobiota > SpSt-956 > SpSt-956 > JAKJGF01 > CALARM01. The sequence goes on from CAYSLJ010000080.1 coordinate 3,861, forward strand.
GATTTCCCATCTCTCCCATAAAGATTACTTCTGCGGCGGATTCACCGGCGGAATTGACTTCTTAACAACAGCAGGTGCTGCTACTTTAGCAAGTCCTGGCAATTTTTCTAACATATCAGACATTTTTACACCTGTTAAAGATTCGAGAACAGGAGGCACCTGTGACATAATAGTAGTTATATCCTGTGTTACCTTATGAGCACCTGCTCCGTCAGAACCGCCCTGATTGATAACAACAATTTTTTCCATTTTCGACAGAGGCTGTGCAATAGCAGTGGCTATTTCAGGCATTTTTTCTATAAACATCTGAATTATAGCAGCTTCGGTATAGGCTCTCCATGCATCTGCTTTTGCCTGCATGGCTTCTGCTTCTGCTTTACCCTGTGCTTCTATGACAGCAGCTTCTGCCATACCTTTTGCCTTTTCCGCTTCTGCCTGAGCAAGACCCTGTGCCTTTACTACTTCAGCTTCTGCAAGACCTGTAGCTTTCCTTGCTTCTGCCTGACCTCTGGCAGTGTTTTCCAGCCTGAACTGTTCGGCAGTCGCAAGGGTCTGTATTTCATACTGTTTTGCTGCAGCAGGTTTCTTGATACCTGCTTCCAGTTCTTTTTCTCTTCTCGCAATTTCTTTTTCTTCCAGTTCTATAGCTCTATCCTTTGCAGCAATCTGAACATTAACTTCTTCAATTTTTACCTGTTTTAAACTCTTGTTTTTCTGTAATTCATAGGCCTGATCTGCTTCAGCTTTTTTGAGATTTACGGAAGCACTGTATTCGGCCTTTTTCATTTCATAATCCCTCTGAGACTGGGCTATTTCCGTTTCAGCTTCAAAGTGAGCTTTCTGACCTTCTTTTCTGGCCTGAGCGGATTCAATCTGGGCATCTCTCTGCGCACCTGCTTCTGCAATAGAGGCATCACGTTTTACCTTTGCCACCTGAGGTTTACCAAGATTTACAAGGTAACCTACATTATCTCTTATATCCTGGATGGTAAAAGAAACAACCTTCATACCCATATTGGCAAGGTCTGTAGCTGACACTTCCTGAACACGATTTGCAAAACTGTCTCTGTCAGAATTAATTTCTTCTACGGAAAGATCACCTATAATAGCTCTCAGATGCCCTTCAAGTGTCTGTTTGGCAATATCCACCATCTGAGAAGGAGATTTATCAAGGAATTGTTCTACTGCAGTACCTATAGCTACATCTGTATTTTCAACTTTTATCTGTGCTACTGCATCTACAAGTATGGGAATAGCCTGTTTTGTATAAACTTCAGGAGTCTGAATATCTATACTCATTAACTCCATAGAGAAAACTTTGTAATTCTCTACAACAGGCCATACAAAAGTACCGCCGCCTTTAAGTAGGCGATAACCAATCTCCTGTCCTGTTACAGGGTGTCTGCTCTTTCTTCCGTATATGACAAGTACCTGATTGGGACCTACCTTCCTGTAACGACTGGCCCAGAAAGAAACGGTCCATCCAAAGACAAATAAAACAACTAAAACACCTATGATAATAATACCTACAGGTAACCCACCACCCATAAAATCACTCCTTTTTATATATTATATTATTACTGAAAGATAATCTTTCAGGTTTACCCGGAGAAAATATATTATACTTTTGCACTTTTTCATAATTTCCTTGCGTTTACTGGTTTTATAGTTAAATAGGTTTTGGGCTTTAATCTTCCTCAGGGACTGTAAGAAAATAACTCTGGAAAATTATAGTTTTTGTCCTCGCGTCACGCGTTACGCGTTACGCGTCACGATTTTAAATATTATAAGGTTATTTTTTTACAACTCCTTAGCCAACACCTGACACCTGAAAATTGAATAGATTATTTTCTTTACAGTTTTTAAAATCTGCAAACGTATAAAATTATTCCTTTAATCTCTTATCTTCAATAGCTTTCTGCTCTTCTGCAGGTATCTCTTCATATATCTTAACAAAAGCAGTATTTCCTCCCATTGAAACAATCTGAACCAGTTCACCTTTGCCTATAGGTTTTTTATTAATAGATTTGGCAGGAGAAGTCATTCTGCTGTTCTGAAGTATATAGGCTATTTCTCCATATCCATCGGCGGGAACAGGGGTAATAACTTCTGCAGTAATACCTTTTATGGAACTGTGTGATACTACAGAAGAGCCCTGCTGGGAAAATAAAAAACGATATAAAAACCAGAATATAGAATAGGCAATTGAAAGAGATATAGGAGTGGTAACAAGGATACTGACAACAGGACTTGCCTGAAATCCTATCCTGGCAATAAGACCTATAGCACCGAAGGAAGCAAGGAAATTTGACACTGTAAGCATATTAAATACAGAAGGTCCTGAACTTGAATCTACCCCATCGCCACCGCCATGAACATGGACATCCTGAACGTCAACTATATCATGGCCGCCGAATCCGATATCAACATTCCCTACATCTACATCAAGACCACCGAAGATGCCTTCCCCATGACCTCCACCCAGAATCATCTGTATAAGACTGTATCCCAGACCGAGAAGCATACATATAAGGAAAACACTGTCTACACTGAAAATATCCCAGTTAAAAGCAAGCAGGTAAAAAAACATTCTACTATCCTCCCTGTAAAATCCCCCTTGTAAAATTCCCCTCGCAATTTACACTGATAAATATTCTATTAAAGAAAAGTTTTTTCCTGCATAAAATAAGAAAAAGTAAAATCAGTGAGTAGTGATCAGTGAGGCAAACAGGATATATTCACTTATTACCGCAACAGGTAAATTGGTACCCAAAAAAAATATGGCACTCACTCCTGTCCCTGGCCGGGCTCTGGAGGAAAAGATATGCCGTATTAAAAGAGAGTTGTAAATTTATGGAAGAGTCCGGCTGGAGACAGATTCCAGAAATAGATAGTAATTTATCTGGAACGGTAATCAGTAATTTATGTTATAATATCCATTATGAAGAAATATATGGTGCTTTTCCTGTTATTATGTTTATGTTATCCCTGTGCAGAAGGAAAAGAAAATACGTTACCTGAAAAACATTTAATATATGGTGTGCCCTACGAATCTCAACCTGCAGGAAGTTCTTATTGCGGGGAAGCATCCCTTTATATGATAATCCATTACTGGGATAAAGAAAGCACGGTAACACAGGAAAATCTTATAAAAGAACTTTTCAGTTCACTCTTCAATTCTACCTTTCCTTCTGCAATAGAAGATTATCTGAGCTCAAAAGGTTTTACTGTTGTAACTGACAGAAGCGGCAATATTGAAACAGTAAAAGAATATATATGTCAGGACATACCTGTTCTTGTGGTAAACAGTATTACATCTATAAATAATTCGGGACATTTCAGAGTTATTATAGGTTATGATGATGAAAAAGAAGAAATTAGCTGCCATGATCCTGCACTTGGGAATAATTATATTATGACTTATAAAGAATTCTTTGAAGCGTGGGATTTTTATCATTACTGGATGATGGCTTCTTACCCTTCCGGTTATAAAGAAATAAATTCTCTCAGAAAAAAAGAACCGTATATGGAAAGAACAGGCGATATGAACGGAAAGGTTTTTATGGTAAGAGGAAGGGATTATCTCAGAGCCGGCTATTATATGAAAAGTATGGATGAATTGAAAAAAGCCAGAATACTTGCTACAGACCAGATACTCATATACAATATTGATCTCCTTGAAAGCGAATCCTTTATAGAACTTAAAGATTTTGATAAAGCGGAAACAATAATAAATTCCTACAAAGATCAGGTAGAAAATATTCCCTATTTCTGTTATCTTCTGGCAAAAATAAATTACCTTAAAAGAAATTATGAGAAGGGAATTTATTATGCATCCATAGCAGTAGATTTAGATCCTGCTTTATCTTCTGCCTATATTATACTGGGTAAATGCCAGAAAAAAATGGGGCAACCAGAATATGCCCGTATATCTTTTGAAAAAGCCCTGTCACTGGACATAACTCTGTCAGAGGCACTGGAAGAAAAATATGACAGGAATTGATATTATGACGCGTCTGGGGACGCGTCATAATAGCTAAAATCCTAAAAGGCCGTTACCATAATTCGCCGCATCATCAAGGGCCTGTCTGGGAGTCTTTTCCCCTTTCAAACAGATAAGAATTTCTTTACCGAGACAATCCATAACCTCATCATAATTACGAAAAGTAGGTATCGGCTTCGCCCAGTCGAGTTGTTTTATAAAAGCTCTCATACCTGGATGCTGGTTCTGATATTCAAAATAAGCCGAACATGCAACAATCTGCTTGTTTACAGGAATATAAGACGTAGCAAGAAAAAATTCTCTTAACTGTTTGAATTCTACAAGCCATAATAAAAAGTCAAAGCCCGCTTCTTCATGGTCAGGATTTGATTTTGTCATAGCAAGGCTCTGAATATAAAGATCACTTGCCCTTACGTCTTTTTTAGGTAAATAGACTGCTTCGACATTCATTCCAAGTTCCTGAGCATGAAAATAATCATGACTGTTACCAAAAATCATACCTGCCTGTCCCACAAAAAATCCTTCGGGACTGACATCAGTAGATGCTATTTGATATTTTTGATAGAGGTCCTGAAGAAACTGAAGTGTAGTTACACCTGCTTCACTGTTAAAGGCAAATTTACCTTCAGGACTGAGTAAAGAACCATCTTTTTTCTGCCTCATCATAGCAATAAAAAAAGCAGCAAGATCTTCCGGTGATTCATCTGTAGGAAGAGCAAGTCCAACCCTTCCTTCTGCAGTTTCCATAAGAGGTTTTCCTGTTTTAACAAGATCAAACCACCCCTGAGGAGATTTATCCATTTTAAGGGAATACAGCATATCCAGGTTAACTATTAAAGCATTATTTGTGCATGTATAGGGAAAAGTCCAGAATTGATTATCATGGAGTGCTGATTGAAAAAGAACTTTATATGTATCCTGTTTATATGCAGCTTTTAATCCAGTACCTATATTGAGAGTATGAACCTGCAGAGAAGTGATTACACCCTTTGCTATAAGCTCATCCTGCCAGCGATTATCTATAAGAACCGTATCAGGCAGAGTTTTAGCTGAAAAAAGAGCATTTTTCAGTTCTTTCATAGAAGCAAATTTCTTTGGTTCTATTATTACTTTTCCTTTCTTCTCTTTATTGTACTTCATAATAAGTTCTTCCATTTTTATGGAACCTTTTTCATTCAAATTGTACCAGAACGTTACAACTTCAGGCTTTTTTTGAGCCATTGCAAGAGATATTACAGATAAAAGAAACAATAGAGACAATGAGATTACAAAATACTTCATAAATATATTCCTCCTTTTTTATCGTAATGCGTAATGAGTGATATTATGCTTCGCTTCTGGCAGATCACCTTCTCACATATCAAAATGGATCTTTAAACATAGAAGGTTCAACAGGGGCATCTACTTTAAATGATGTAGTTTTTGCTATAACATACGGTTTTTCGTCATCTTTTTTTAATTTAACTTCCATTCTCATAGTTATACCAATATGCTTATCAATCCAGAATCTGTATGACACTCCCTGCTGTGTGGTAAAAGCAGCTACCCAGCAACCCCTCTTTTCCTTTTTTCCGCTATTTACACAGGAGAGATTATAATCACCTAAATACTCAACAATCCAGTTTTTATCATATTCATTATTTATTCTGAATAAATCGAAGGCTCCTGTATCAAAAGTCTGTTTTTTCTTCTGTTTATGGTCAAAAACTGTTGTAGTACTTTTGAATACTATCATAGTAACTTTATCACTGCTATCATTTTTATTCCATGATATTGTAGTAAGATTGGAAGGACGTTTATAATAAACTCTGTAACCATAAGGAGTTCCACCTATATCCATATCCATGGTATACTGTATGCTCTTCCATCTGGCAAGTTTTTCCTTGGTTAATTGAATAATATTACTGCTTGAAGGACCGGCACAACAGACAGAACAGGCAAGAAACATAAAAACTATTGCAAGTACGCAGCGTATTCTATCCTGATTTATTATCAAATCATCCAACTCCTACGATAGTAAATGATGAATAGCAGATAAAACCTTACTACTCAGTTTATTTTATTCCACAAAAAACGCGAAATTCCTCCATTAATTCCAATCTATAAGCTTAACTTTCTTTTTTATAGCTTCTACCAGTTCATCGGAATTAAAGAGTAAACTGTTAAATGTTATTCTATCACCTGATTTATGGTCCAGAGCATAGATTTTAACTGTTCTCTTTCCTGTACTTCGTTTACCCTGTACAGTTTTACACTTAAATCTTTTAATATATTCCCATGCAAAATTCTTATGGACTGAAGGGAAGAACTGTTTATAAATTATTCCTTCCTCTGAAATAGTTACAGAGATTAAATGGTTCCGGACAACAGCTATCATTCTGCCAAGCAGTAACGTTTCTATTACTATTAATACAATATATGCCCATAAAAGGCCTGTTATTTTAATCATTATATTAATCTGTATGGAAATCATTACTGTAAGCAGGGGAATCCAGAGAATAGGCACAAATAATTTTCTAAAAGAAATTTTATAAGTTTTTGGAAGATTTTCTGTATTTACCGGCTGTTCAATCAAAGGCAAAACCTCTTTTTCATAATCGTAACCCGTGACGCGTAACGCGTGACGCGGGGAATTCATGCAGACCTTTATTCGTTATTATTGTCTATAATTGTCTTCAGACTTTCAAGCTTTTTCTCCAGAGACAGGAAATCTCCTTCAGTAATTTCATCATGACCGTATCTTAATATACAATATTCCTTTATAAAATCTGCGGAAATATTCAGCTCTGCAGCAGGGAAATTATTTTCTTTCAGATAATCGACATATTCGTAAAGGGTAAGATTACCTTTTCTCTTTATGTTTTTCTCTGTAAAAATTTTATCAAATATCACCATTATCTCACCAAATCTTCTGACAACAGGATTTTCATCCAGCTCTGATATTTTAGATTTTGTAGTTCTTTCAAAGAAAATGATTTTTTTGAACCTTTTAAAATATAATAGAAGCAAAACACTTAAAACTATAATAATAAAAGGAATAAGGTAATGTGAATATGACGTTATTCCCTTTAATACCCATTTAAACAGACCTGAAATATCACCTTTAGATAAAAAACCTTTCAGTTCGTCCCATTTCACGAGGAGTAAATCAAAAAACTGTCTGAAAACATCAGGTTCTGAGTTACCGAGAAGTTCATTAAATAAACCTCCTGCCGGAGTCGGGTCAAAAGTAACCCAGTGACCGTCGACAAATGCTTCAACCCAGGCATGGGCATCTCTGTCTCTTACTATATAATAACAGGTATGTTCGTTATACTCATGAACAAGATAGCCTGTTACATATCTTGCAGGGATACCGGCATAACGTAAAAGTATTACCATTGCCGTTGCAAAATATTCACAGTGGGCAGCTTTTTTCTCCAGTAAAAATTCTTCCACAGGATCACCTTTTCGGGAAGGTTTAAACTCAAGACTGTATTGGAACTCTCTGTGAAAATATGACTCTATGGAACGACATTGTTCAAGTCTGGTGCCTTTTCCTTCTGTAAGTTTTTCAGAAAGAGTTTTAATCTCAGGAGGAAAATAATCAGAAATACTGAAACAGCATGTTAAATCTTTAATTTCAGGACATATCACATACTGTAGGCCAGGCATATAAGCTACAGAATATCCCATATTTACTTCAGTACTTTCAGGATAAAAAATTCCATATTGATCCAGAGAGACCTGCGGTACATCTGTCATAATAGCGAATCCGGAAGGAGGTACAAAAAAAACAGTATTTGCTCCTGATGCCATTTTTATTCTGAATTCTTCTCCTTTATGTTCTGCAGGTAATGAATAATCAGGTAAAAATATCTCTCTGTAATCTGTTGACTTATGAAGGGCGCCATCTTCAGAAACAGGCTTCAGAGCAGTTTTCTGAGGAGCAGTTTTCCATTTGCCTTTTAAATAATCAGTATATGCTTTACACCTGACCCTCTCCACATGTGAAGAAGTAAAAACCCTCATAATTATTCTGTGCGATAATTTCAGACTGCCTGTAACATTTAAAGAAGTCTCATTTAAAAAGCCTCCGTAATCAAGAGCAGAATTCATGGCAGGAATAAACAATTCATTCATTTTTGGCTCCAGCCATTCTACAAAACTGTTAGCTCCGAAAAAAACAGAACAGGTAACTATAAGTACGAAACACATGGGAAGGAGATGATGTACTGTTAAAGATAGAGAGTTATAAATACACCGTATAATAGCTCTTAAATAAAAAATGGTAAAAATAAGATAAACTACCATAAAGTAATTAAAATAAAAAGTACCGGTACTGAAACCTGCTACAATAAATATAAATGAAGACGCAAAATAGAAAGCCATTAAATCTCTTATGGTTTTAACACTGTAAATAATAAAAAGAGAGAGGAGCATTACATAATAAGCAGGTATCTGAAGCAGTGAATACTGTGCTGCTCCGAGATTGGTTACAGGTCTCAGAAAATAATTCAACAGTACAGGTATCAGCAAAATTATATAGATTATATACTTTTTCTTTCCTGATAATGCAAATCTGAATTTAAGAAACAGAGACATAAGGGCCAGACATCCAAAAAATCCTATAACTTCTCTGTCAGTGCCTGTAGTCAGGACAAAAGCAATAAGAGAAAAAATAAAAAGAAGAATTCCGCTGAAAGGAAGAGACGTCAAAATTCTGACACCCCCCTTTTTTCCTCTTCCGGTGTTATGAAGGCAATTTTTCCGACAAGGCTCTCATAAGCAACCGGTTCATTCGCAGGTTTACCATCTCTTACTATTATAACCTTTACTGCCGTACCCAGGTCTGTTATCATCCTGACCAGTTTTTCTCTTCTGTAATCCCAGTCCAGAAATACTGTTATTACCGTAGTTATAAGGGAAAGATTTTCCATCAATACCGGTTCTAATTTATCAAAGGGATCGTCATGGCATACATCAAGGCAGGCAAGAAGATCAAGTATATTTTCAAGATAGGCAAGACTCCGTCCTGCCTGCATATAATAAATATTCGGCCCTGCTGCAAATATGTCTATTATATATTCCTGCCTGGAAAGATAATCTGCTACGGAAGCAGAAACAGATATGGCACTTTCAAAGGCCTCAAAGGCAGAAGCACCTGATTTTGGAGGAACAAATGTATCAAGAAGTAATGCGACACGGCAGAAATATTCTTCCTGAAATTCTTTCACAACAGGTTTACCGGTTCTGGCCCAGGAACGCCAGTGCATATTCCTGGGGTTATCTCCTTCACGAAATTCACGATTACCGATAAATTCGGTAGACTCTCCCAGAGATGACGTAAGTGCAATACCTCCCGGCTGATATCTTTTCCCGACAGGTATTTCCAGTTTATCCAGATGATGAAATCCGGGATAAACAAGCAGATTATGAACCGGGCCGTATGTTCTTCCCCATGTCCATATACCGAAGGGAAATATTGTTCCTGCAAAAAGGCCGGGAATATTATAATCTCCTCTCTTTAAAAACTCAAAGCCTGATTTTAAATTCATCTCTTCTTTCGCTTCAAGAACAGGTATATAATAACCTTCTTTTACCAGAGGCTTTATCTCACGGGGAATAGAAAAATCCTTTAAAACTATGTCATAACAGGGAAAAGAGGAATTATTCCGTAATATAATCTGAGGATAAATCTTCTGACCACATGTAGTTCTATCAGGTATGAGTCTTGTCACAGAAAGTTTTGGTCTGTAAAGAAAGGCAAAAATAAAGGATACAAGGAATATGCTGGCAAGAAGAGTAAATACCATATAAGTCTTAAAAGCAGTCGTAGACATACCAAACATAAAAGCTGTCAGGGAAAGCCAGAATAAAAGCCTTCCAGAAGGAGTAAGAGCTTCTGAATAAAAAATTCTTATCCATTTAAATACAGGTATAATACCTGAATATTTATATCTGACTCTTATATAAAGACTTATGAGAAGTATTGTAATAACAACAATATAAAAAGTAACCATAGTGTTTTCGTGACGCGTGACGCGTAAATATTACAGGTTTTTACCCGGTGATGTAATACATTCATTACGACTTTTAAACTGGTATCTTCGTATTCTGTAAAATATCTTCAATTATTTCTTCTTTACTTACGCCGGAATATTTAACCTTTGTTTCCAGTACAAGTCTGTGGGCAAGAACTTCTACAGCCATGTTCTTTACATCATCAGGTAATACGTAATCTCTTCCTTTCATTAAAGCAACAGCCTGACTTATTCTGTATAACATAAGAGAACCCCGTGGACTTACTCCGAGTTTAAGTCTCTGATCATGTCTTGTATTATCTATAATATCTAAAATATATTTTGCTACAGGTTCTTTTACTTTTACTTCCCTTACGAGGCTCTGAATATGTATGATTTCATCTTTTGTTGTGACAGAAGTTATTTTATTCAGAGGATGTTCTTTATGCTGGCTGTAAAGTACCTGCAGCTCCTGTTCCAGAGAAGGGTAACCCAGTTTAAGCTTTATAGCAAAACGATCCAGTTGTGCTTCAGGAAGAGGATAGGTTCCATGAAATTCTACAGGATTCTGGGTGGCTATAACAATAAAAGGAGAAGCAAGTCTGTAAAGATTACCTTCTACCGTAACCTGACATTCACTCATTGCTTCAAGTAAACTGGATTGAGTCCTGGGAGATGCCCTGTTTATCTCATCAGCAAGGAGGATATTTGTAAAGACAGGTCCTTCTTTAAATTTAAAGGTACCTTCAATAGGGTTATATATATAAGAACCTATGACATCAGTAGGCAGAAGATCGGGAGTAAATTGAACCCTCTTAAAATTAGCCTGCAGCGATTTTGCAAGACCTTTGGCAAGAGTAGTTTTACCGACTCCGGGAACATCTTCCATTAAAACATTTCCACCTGAAATAAGAGCCACAATAAGATGATCTACAGGCTCTGCCTTACCCTTTATGACTATATAAATATTCTGCCGTAATTTTTCTATAACTTCTAAATATTTATCATCCACTGTATATTCTCCTCTTTTCTTAATGTCGTAATAAGTGATGTGTTATAATCGTGACGCGTAACGCGTGACGCGTGACGGGTGGTTCGTGATGCGTGATGCGTGACGCGTCACGGGTATTTAATCCCAGGGTATTTAGCTAAACACCCCTACATCACGACTCACTATTCACGACTCACGACTCACTGATTTTTAAGTTTTCTATGTAATTTCCACAATTCCCTGAACATTCTGAATATTACCCATAACTGTGCACCTGTCTGAACACCTGCTTTTCTCGGGTAGTGGTTTACACCTTTCTGTACTATTTTACAACCTTTTCTTTTAATTTTTATCAGGAGTTCTGCACTGGCAAGAGCTCCTGTGGCTTCAATATCTATTTCATCTATAACAGATTTTTTAATCAATTTAAAAGCACAGTCAATATCTCTTATATTCAGTCCGAACATAAGGTTTATCATAGTGCCATAGGCCCAGGCATTTATCAGGCGATAAAAAGGATCCTTTCTTTTGATACGGTATCCTGCGACTACATCACATGTATCTATAAGATCAAGAAATTCAGTCATTTCTGTAATATCAAACTGTCCATCACCATCGGTAAAAAAAATAAGGTCATATATCGACCCTTTAAGTCCACTCCTTACTGCTGCACCATACCCTCTGTTAACAGGATGATGTATGACTCTTACATGACTGTTTTCCGATGCTATTTTTTCTGCTACTTCTCCTGTTCTGTCACGACTTCCGTCATTTACGACTATGACTTCATAATTCTCTGCTACCTTATCCAGAAAATTACAGGCATTATTTACAACCCATGTAATATTTTCCTCTTCATTATAAGCAGGAAAAAATACACTTATATTTAATTTTTTCAAAAAATTTACACTCCTTAATAATTTTAATGGATTTTTCTATATCTCAAGGTATAATCCTTCTTACACTTGATAATATATCAAGAAATAAGGAATGAGAGCAAAATTATGTCACAGAGACTCCGAAAAACAAAACCACAGAGTCACCACGTTTTATTGATTCCCAAATATATTCCACTTATATTTCTCTAAAATTTCAGATCCTTTTCTTACTTTTTCTATAAATAGATAGCTATAACAAATAGCATTGATATATGGGCATATCTGTATGAAAAAGCCTGTAATTGTCCGAAAGAATAAATATAAATAACACTTAAACATATAAAGAGCAGGCAAAGAAATAGATTTATTCTATAAAAAATGAATCTGTAAACCGAAATAATTTCATATAATTTCCTTATAAACGTTCATGGTTTCAATAGCCGTATTACGCCAGGTAAAAAAAGGAACTCTTTCCAGACCTCTTTTTACGAGTTCCTCTCTTTTTTCTCTATCGGAAAGTAATTCCCTGAAAGCAAAAGCCCACATGGCAGGTTCAAAAGGTGATAGCAGCACAGCTCCATTGCCTGTCACTTCAGGTATGGAAGAAGAGGAAGAAGCTACTACCGGCGTTCTGCTTGCAAAAGCTTCAAGAACAGGAAAACCGAAACCTTCATAGAGAGAGGGGTAGGCAAAAATATTGGCAGATGCAAATAACAACGGCAATTCTTCTGATGGCACATAACCGGTAAAGATTACATCTTTTTTCAGGTTTTCTCTTTCTATAAAAGTTACAATATTTTTATAATCATTACCATTTCTTCCTGCTATAACAAGTTTGACACTTATTTTAAAATCACGGGTGAGCATCAGAAAAGCCTGGAGTAACATAATAAGATTTTTTCTTTTTTCCATATCTCCGGTAAAGAGGATAAAGGTTTCCGGTAAACCTTTTTTTATTTTATATTCATTTATACGGGCACGTTCTGTACAGGCAAATCTATCATCCAGTCCTGAATATATAACTTTAATCTTACCTGGCTCTATATTCCAGAATTTTATAAGGTCCTGTCTTGTCGAATCTGAAACTGCTATAATCTTATGAGATTTAACAGCAGATTGTTTGATTAAACATTTAAGATATAATTCTCTGACATGTCCTGTCATAGAAGGATAATGCATAAAAGCCATATCATGAACTGTAAGGACATGAAGAGGATAACCGCTCATTACCGGTATTATATTTGCCAGAGAATGAAAAATCGAAATTTTTTTTTTATATATATGGACAGGCAATATACATTGTTCCCAGAAGATTCTTATTATATTTTTCCATGTCGGTAAAGGCGATAAGGAAACCATAAAAGGCATATGTTTCCATCTCAATCTTCCTCTTCCGGTAGAAAAAATTATAAAATCATCGGTACATCCTTCTAAAACTTTCTGTTCTGCCATAGCTGACAGAAGATTAAAAGAGTAAAGTCCTATTCCTGACACAGGCATATCAGGAGGAAGTACCATATGTCCGTTCACACCTATAATCAATAGGGTCAGCTCCGATAGTACATTATATTTTTAGAATCATACACTATTTCACCTTTATCCTGTTCAAGACATATACTCTGAATATCCACCCATTTTAATGTTCCTTCTTCACTGGTCCCATCGTAAAAAGTTACAGATATATGAGTTTTTCTGTCTATCAAATTTTGAAAGAATTCTTTTGCAAGATTTTTCGATTTCCCGGACAGAAGGAGTTTTTTGTCTGATGCAGTAGAAGTAATCTTTTTCTCTTCTGATACTTTTTTCTTATCCTCCTGCTGTTTAAAAGCAGGATTTATCCAGATTTTAGGCATAAGTTCACAACCTTCCTTTTACAGTGAGCACTGTTATAATAATTCCCTGTAAAGCTCTAAAGTCCTTCGAGCACTTTCTTTCCAGGAAAAGAAAGAGGCTCTTTTTAAACCTTTACTTACCAGGGTTTGATACAGGTCTTTATCTGTTAAAATTTCTGTCATAGCAGAAGTTATTTCTTCTTCCTTCAGAGGATTTATAAGACGTGCAGCATCAGAGAGAACCTCGGGGAAAGAAGAGGTATTTGATGCTATAACAGGGATACCACAGGCCATGGCTTCTAAAGGAGGAATGCCAAAACCTTCCATCAAAGAAGGATAGACAAAAAGTGAAGCACCTCTATAAAGGTCCGGCAGTTCTTCATCACTTACTCTTCCGGTAAATATTACTCTGTTCTGTAGCGAAAGTTCTTTTACAAGAGAATACACATCATCATAAAGCCAGCCATGTCCCCCTGCTATAACAAGTTTGTAATGACTCAGTTCATGGGAAAGATGTGAGTAAGCTCTGATAAGACGGGATACATTCTTTCTTGGTTCAAGGACACCTAAAAAAAGAATATAATCACTCAAACCATATCTCTTCTTTAAATTATGTTCACTCTCTGAGTACCGTTCTGATGAAAATCTTTCATCCACACCATTATATATTACCCTTATCTTCTCTTCGGGAATAGCAAGGAGTTCTGATATATCCCTGGCAGCATTATTTGATACTGTAATAATCTTATCTGCTTTTTTTGCTACATAAGGAACAAAGTTTTTATAATAGCTATTCTGGAATTTATCAAAAATACCATCAAGCTTTAAAAAAGCAAGATCATGGATAGTAAGAACAGTCGGGCATGTTTTAATCAATGGTGCTATAGGTCCCGGTGAGTGAAAGAGATCTGGCTTTAAAAACAAAAGCCTCACAGGAAGTTCCCCGTGGGTCTTTATAAAATTAAAAAATTTCCCTCCCTCACAGGGAGAAACTTTTTCTATGTTAAAACCGGAAGATAATTCTTTTATTCTTTTCTCGTCAAGGGAAAATCTCTTAAGAAAAAGAAAATATTCCAGATCTTTATCAATAACAGGAAAATGTCTCAAAAGCTGATATGTATATTCTCCAATACCTGACCTTCCGGAGGATACAACCCTGGCATCAATAGCTACTCTCACTTTAAATCATTTAGATAAGTTGCCTCTACATAATTTTCATCTAAAGCCTTATTTTTGACTGGGATTTTCGGGATTAAAAAATTACCGGAATTAGAAAATTTAAGTAAAGTAATTCTATTTATCATCCTGATAATCCCATAAATCCTATAAATCCTGGTCAAAAACGAAATTTTCTATACTCTTAACTTATTAAATTAATTCCCCTCGCATGAGTTTTTTTAGAACCCCGACATAAATCCCGGTAATCATCAAAATCCTGATAATCCCTGTCAAAAATCCTGATAATCCCCGTTAAAGAAGCTCTTTAAGTTTATTGACTGCTTCCTTTACTTCAAGTCTTACCAGTCCAAGGTTTGTAACTTCATCTAAGAGAACTACCAGTATAGCCCCTGCATCACAGAGTATTACCTTACCTTTTTCCCCTTCTATCATAACTGTCTGAACTTCTCCCTGACGGAGTTCTTCCATAGAACTTTCTGCTGAAGTAAAGACACCTGCTACCATGGCGCCAATCAATTCTGCATTAACTCCTTCAGGAACATTACTGGCAATAACAAGCCCATCTCTGCCAACTATAAGACTTCCAACAATTTCTGATGTTTGATTTAATTTGTTTAAAATATTTTCCATTTAATATGCAGTAACTGCTCTGTCCCCCTTCTAAACGTGAGTAGTGAGTAGTGAGTGGTGAGAGATAATCCTCTTCACTTTTCACTCTTCACTCTTTATTATTCTATATAAAAAAAATAAATCCTTCCGGATTTAGTGAAAAGTGAGTAGTGAATTGTGATTACTAAAGACAACCTTCTACTCACGATTCACGACTCACGACTCACAATAATCACTATTGTTATGAAACGAACCTAACAAATAAAAAGACCCCTGTCTTTCAACAGGGGTCTCTTTTATACAGGCTTAGAATTTAATGTTAAGTCTGGTAACGAGTTTGTTTGCTGAATAATCGTTAGCAGTCTGCATTGTATCGGCAAACCTGTAGTATTTATAATCGAGCATTACAGATGTTGTATCATTGAAATCATATTTAAGAGCAACACCCGGTATAACAGTGCTGTTATCCTGGTTGAAACCGGTATCATCAACACCACTGTTTTTAACATAGGCAAAGTTACCCTGAACACTGAATTTATCAGTTACATCATAGGTTACACCGAGGTGTACGAAATGAGCAGAGAAATCTGTGACTGCCATTGTTCCGTATACGGCATTACCCTGATTCTGTGACCATTCTGTGAAGGTATAACCGGTTGTTGAATATCTGCCATTGTCTCTGGTAAGGGTGTAATCTCTCTTAAATTTGAGATAATCCCATCCGCCAAATACATGCATATTTCCACCAAAGTCATATTTTCCACCGACTTTAATGAAGAATTCTTTACCTTTGGCTGGATCATTGTAATTGAAGTAGTAATCCTGATTACCATACATATTGTATGCATTTACACCGAGAGCGGCATTCTGAACAACTGTAAGGTTCGGACGACCGGCGATTACTCCGGTGAGTGCCTGATTTGTATCAGAGAAGTTGAAATCATCACTATCAAGTGTTGCTGCTGTAGGTACAACCTGCTGAAGGTATCTGAAACCACCGTAGATTTCACCTGCAGGAAGCTTATAGGTTACGCCAAGGTCAAGACCGTGACGGTTCGGACGGAATTTACCAGGTCTTACAGCAAAGCCAAAACCTGTAATATCAAGATCTTCATAACCATCATGTAAATAATCAAATTCTCTTTCCCATGTTTTATGATAACCGAAGGGATCGAAGTTTGCTTCTGTTCTGTCATATTCACCGTAAACGATGAGTTTGTTGTCAAGCATTTTGCCTTTTGCACCAATCTGCATAAGGTAACCGTACTGACGTTTATTTGTTTCGTCAGTGATAAGATTGCCTTTGTAACCTGTGCCGGCGAATTCACCGTAAATGGTAAGCCATTCATCGGCAAATTTGTAGTTGGCTTTGAAACCAAAGAACATCTGATCCTGTGGGCAACGGCTGAGTATTGGTCCCTGTAAAGGATTTGGGCCGTATGCAATATTCGGATTTGAAGCATAATCTTCATATAATCTCATTACAGCACCTTCAACGTGGAGGGCTTTGTTTTCAAGGAAATTAGATCCTGCCCATACGCCGTAGATGTAATTTCTATATCTGAAATCGGTAACACCCTGTGTTGTTACGGCATCGAGAGGATCCTGCATAAACCAGACTCCACTCTGACCGTTGGACACTGTGTTGACATCCTGTGCCATAAAGAACTCTACATCAATTGTTTCATAAAGTTTTCCATTGATGTTTATACCATTGAGGGGTATTCTGTCTGTATCATGGAAACCAAAGTATGGATTTCTTACACCGTAGAAAAGGTTGCTGGAAACGTTATGGAGCTGGAAGTTACCGAATTCTCCGTTTACTTTCCAGTCTTTTTTGTCAACCCTGAACCAGAGGGTTGCAAGATCTGCCTGGAAATCTAACACATTGTTAGCACCGCCACCGGCAATAGAACCAAGGGTATTATACTGAGGAACTACGCCCCAGTTATTGTATACGCCTGCATCACCGAATGCACTGTAGGCTACGAGATCGCCACCGGCTTTAATATCATCGGCAATTCTGGCTGTTACGGTAATAGCTAACTTTGAAGTTAAAGCAAAACCCTGATTTAATGCAAAATCCGGTTCGCCTGCTCTTGCTGATGGAACATGTGCATCGGGAACTGTTGTCTGTAAAGGAGCAGTTCCGACTGGAATAGTGTTATAATCACTATCACTACCACCAAATACTGTACCTATTGGAGGCATTCCAACAGGAGAAGTACCTCTCGGCCCGAGAGCTCCTGAATGCTGGGTGTTGAATATAAGGGTTGAACCGGCATATCTGTCTATGTCACCTAATACTCCAGTAGTGGTGGCATAACCAGGGCCGTAATCCTGAGCATTGCCGGGTCTTTCATTGATACCAATGTTGGCAGCTATAGACTGGAAATCTCCACTGATTTTAACTCTTTCGAGTTCCTCAACTCTTGCAGTAAGTTTTCCAACTGTTTCTTCAATATTGTTTACTCTTACTCCGAGAGCATCTAATTCATCTTTATACTCTTTAAGTAATTTGTTGATTGTTTCAAGATCCTGTTTTGTTGCATAAATAGAAAGATCAGGTATCTCAGGTATTGAAGCCTGAACCTGTTCTAATTTGGCTATAACTCTGGCAACTACCATTGCCATTTCATAACGGGTCATTGCCCTGTCGCCTTTGAAAAGGCCATCGGGATAACCTTCTACGAGACCTTTTTCTTCGAGCATCTGAACTGCATCGTATGCCCAGTGATCCTGTGGCACATCAGAAAAAGGATCTGCTAACACTGGTAATGACATAATTAATGCAAAAGTCATTACTACAAAAAGTGTTGAAGCTATCTTTTTCATAAAATCGTTCCTCCTAATAAATTAATCATTTGTTAATAATAAAGTTAGTTTTTCTAACCCCCGGAGGAATTGCCTGCTCTAAAGAGTGTCCACGTTTCCTCTTAAAGTTTTACGTCAATTCTCCGGTCTTTACCATTTTCTGTTACATTCAGCATTAAAAGATACAATCCACCTCCTTATATTCAAATTTGCTTTCTGTAACCAGAAGATATGTAAAATTCTTCTAATTTTCACTTTTGCAAGAATAAGATTGCAACTGCAAATATCGCATATTCATCAGTATAACACCAAGTTACAAGTTTGTCAAGAAAGTAAAAAAAATTTTCTTAAGTTGATGTAATTATTTATGCGTGAAAGTATAGAATTTTAATCTTCTCAGAAATATCCTCTTTAAAATTTCAATTTATGAGAACGCAATTTAAATGCCATATTTTATCAGTAAGCAGTGAGACATGAAAGGTGAAATCAAGCCGGTAACCTGTCGAAGTTCACAGTTCAGAGGTTACCACCTGATCTTACCGGTAACACTGGTCTGACTGACATTATAATTATTCAAGGAATCTATAAAATCATCAGTTGCTACATTTCTCTGCTCAAGAGAGACAGACAGAGAGTTATTGACAGTAAAATCTATCGTAAATGCAGGCATAAATTGCGACGAATCTACAGATGAATACCATGTACCATGGCGGTTCAGATAAACCAGTTCTGCTCCCAGAGTTAAATAATCCAGAGGTCTATAATTTATCTCAAGAAGGCATGTAGTCTGAGTAAAATCGACATAAGCCGGATATGGCCTGAAAAGGTTTACCATTTCAAAATGACCTTTAATAGATAGTTTTGAAGCTATATTTTTGTTTACATAAAGCTCCAGAGCGGTAAAATCTCCTCTCAAATTTTTATCATCTTTATATAAGGGGAATAAGGAATCTATAGAAAGTTCATTTTCATATTTACTCGGAAGAATCTGTGAAAACCGCAAAAATTCCACTTTTACCTCTCCCCTGTCGAGTGGAATCATGAGATATAAATCAAATCCTCTGCGGTTACAGGCCAGTCTTCCTGTGCCAAGCAACTCTCTTTCTGTAAAGGTTTTATGCAGTCTGAAAGGATCATAGCCGGGAGATATCCACAGATATTCACCGGAGAAAATTAAACTGCCAATCTTCTTTTCAACTGTAAATATAAAAGCACTGTTATCCCTTTTATCATTTCCGAAAAAACTTGTTGCCACTTCACCTTTTAAAGAAAGGTTTTTTGATAGATTATATGCTATATCCAGTCCGTACATATCCTGAGGCATACCGTTTTTTGAAGATTGTATAAAAGTAATTCCCCCTTTTCCAGATCCGGCAGAAAGTGACATATGTCCGCCCCAGAGTATAGTGTCATGCCCTTTATAAACCATGTTATTTTTTATATAATAATCAGGATTTATACCCCATATAAATTCCACTGTAAGTGGTTTTAAGTGGCCTGCCATCATCAATCCTTTTACAGGTAAGACAGGAGGGCCGTAAACACTGAGGTTTCTTGGAGGCGTAAACATAAGTTCACTGAAAGATAAAGGATAAAAAGTTCCTATACTCGCTGAGATATCAGGCTCTCTGGCTTTTAATTCAACAGATCCGTTTGTCAGGTCAGAAGCAGGATAGTAACTACAGTTCTGGTTAACTCCCCAGAAGGTTGAAATATTACCGGAACCGGAAAAACTATAAGTTTCCAGATTTATATTGGCCCACAGATCGTAATTCAATCTGCTTTTCAGTTTGAACTCAAACCTCCTGGAAAAAGAAAAACCTGACTCGACAGGTCTTATATTATAGTAATCAAAAGGCCTGATATATTCTTCCGGCCTGTTTCCATTATAACAGAAAGAATTTATTACAGTATCACCGCATATAGAATAATCCATATCTTCTAATCTATCAGTTCTTTCTTCCAGGCTTTTAAGACTGTTTTCAACTTTTTCTGCAGAAACTGTCATAATGTCTCTGTCAGATTCTATTTTTGTATCATTCATTGGATTTGCAAAAGTAAAACAAACAGAACTCAAAAAAAACACAGAAAAAATCAACACAATTAAGATTTTATTCATTATTTCCCACCATTTGCAAATGTAATACTTACCTGGCCCTAAGTACCGCTCCAGATAAGTTCATACCCATTTCTAAAACCTCTCCCTGGCCGGACTCTTCCGGAAAAGATATGATCCTGTTGTGTGGCAAACCGGTTTTACAGACTGTTAATATTTTGCGTCTATATAATTTACACCTCTCTTTTAATACGGCATATCTTTTCCTCCAGAGCCCGGCCAGGGACAGGAGTGTTTGCCATATTTTTTTGGGTACCAATTTACCTGTTGCGGTACTAAGGGACTGTAAGAAAATAACCCTGGCAAATTGTTATAACGGTTATCATCCTCGCGTCACGCGTAACGCGTGACGCGTCACGATATAAACGTAAATATGATTGGGTTATTTCTTGACAACCCCTAAGCATATAATAAAGTTACGCGTTACGAGAGCATATATATTATTTATATCCACGAACATTCAACATCCTGTATAGTAATTCAGAAATAAATCTGATATAATGAATGTTGAATTTCTATTTTAATTTAATAAATCCTTTTCCCTATAAATCAAGGAGATTTTTGATGAAACTGGCGAATTTGAAATTTTTGAATAATAAAATTACTATATGCATTTTACTCATATCTATCGGAGTATTTCTCGGTTATTATATATATCATTCTTATAATGACTATACCTTTATAAATTACGAAGATTTCACATCTATGGCAAATAAAAACATCATAAAATCAGTAGAAATAGATAAAAATCGTATTGTTATAATTACAGGCGGAGGAAAGTCAAAACTTAAATATTATATTCTTCCTCTGTCGGAAAAAGAGAAGGTTCTTACCTTTCTTAAAGGAAAAGAAAAACTCGTCAATTATCCCAGAGAATCTTTATTCTTTATCATACCATATTTAATACTTTTTTTAATTCTCTCGGTAATTATAATGGCAAGCAGGAGAGGTAATATAAAAGAAACGCTTTTTAAAGAAAAAAAATTCAGAACTACATCTTCACTGATGAAGGTTCGTATGGAATCCATAACATGGACAAATCTAATCAGCGGAGAACCTTTTAAAATTACCACTGCCTATGGAGATTTATCATCATCCGAGCAGGATCAGTATCTACTTCTCCTTATAGAAGCCGCTCGTTCTAAAGATATTGAAATCAAAAGAAACGCATCATTTGCACTAAGGGAAATAGGTGACAGACGTTCTCTCATACCGTTATGCAGGATAATGGAAGAAGAAGAAGATCCGAACATAAAAATGAATATAGCTCTCGCACTTGGACTGATAGGTGATGAAAAATCAACGGATACATTAAAAAAATCTATGAAAGACGAGAATCCTCTTGTAAGATGTTCCATAGCGACTGCCATAGGAGGAATAGCATCTGAAGAATCCATAGAATTACTCAAAAATATGATGGATAATGATGACAGCTGGCGTGTAAAAAGAAGTGTCATTATGTCTCTTATGAAATTCCGGGAAGACAGTGCTTTTTCTGCAATAGTCACAGCAATAAGTGACAGAGAACCTGCCGTACGAGCCAGTGTGGCTATTGCACTGGGAGAGATGGGGATAGAAGAAGGGATAGAGCCGCTTGAAACGATACTGTCATGTGACTCTGAACCATCGGTAAGAAAAGAAGCCATACTGGCTCTTCAGGAAATAGGCGGAGAAGATATAATAAAACCATTATGTAAAGCTCTTTCAGAAGATGAAAGTAAAATCGTCAGAAAAACTGCTATATCAGCACTTGAACTCATAGATAATGATATGGTTACGGAAACACTCTGTAACACACTGAAACATGATAAAGACCCTGATATAAGGCTTGCTGCAGCAGAAGCTCTTGCAACAAAACACAGAGAAGCTTTAAAAATAGCTATCGATGATAAAGACGATATGGTCAGAGAGTTTGTCAGGGAAGAATTAAAAAATGGTGAGTAGTGACTGACTACTTACTACTCACTTAATAAATATATATCTAGAAAGGATAAAAAGACATGTTTGAAACATTTTCAGTAAGTACCCCTTCCAGGGTCTGTATGATAAATATAGACAGTGAAGTGGAAAAAGTAATAAAAAAAAGCGGTATAAAAAATGGTATCTGTGTAGTGTTCGTACCTCATACAACAGCAGGTGTTACAATTAATGAAGGAGCAGACCCTGCAGTAATAAGTGATATTACCGATACAATGAATAAACTTATACCGGTGAGAGAGCAATACCGTCATATGGAAGGTAATTCTGACGCACATATAAAGACAAGTCTTGTAGGTTCATCGGAACATATCATAATAGAAGACGGGAAGCCTATAATGGGAACATGGCAGAGAATATTTTTCTGTGAATTTGACGGGCCGAGAAATAGAAAAGTCTATGTAAAGGTTACAGGTCAATAACCTGTAGTGAACAGGCAGTGCCTGTTCACTACTTTTTATTTTAAAATTTTATTGAGAGTTTTTATGGTTTCTTCCATAGCTTTCTTTATATCTGCATCAGGCTCTACCTGATAGGCAGTCATAAGAGGTTCTATTGCAGAAGGATCCTTCAATTCTCCGAGGGCAGTAACTGCCCAGTAACGAACATTCCAGTATTTATCTTTAAGAGCGAGAATAAGTGATTGAAGAGCCCTTTTATCACCAAGTTTTCCAAGAGCAAAAACTGCTCCTGCTCTTAAACCGTCATGACTGTCATTAAGAGCCTCAATTAAAGGATCCACTGCAGTCATATCACCTGATTTACCAAGAGCAAAAGCTGCACTCTGAGCGATTTCTTTATTCTGAGATTTTAATAACATAATAAATTCTGGCACAGCTTCACTGGAATTCATTTTTGTAAGAGCTGTAATAGCAGACTGAACTACAAATATATCATTATCTTTTAACAGAGGAATTATAGAGGAAATTGACTGTTTGTCTTTCATAATTCCAATGGTATCAATAGCTATCTTCCTCACAGAAGCACTTGAGTCAGTCAATAATTTTATAATAGAAGGCAGAGATGCCGGGTCTCTTATTTCTTTAAATGCACCTGCCACTGCAATCCTTATGCCTTCATCCTGACTGGCAGAAAACTGTGATAATATATCCAGTGCTTCTCTCGCACTTAATTTGCCAAGAGTTTTTATTATTTCAATTTGAACATCTCTGTTATTTTCAACAGATAAAGCTTCTATGAGGGATCCTGTTGCAGCTTTTGCTCCGAATTTACCCAGGGAAAAGGCTGCACCTTTACGTATCAACGGATCTTCATCATCCAGACCTGCTATAGCTGATGCCACATCAGCAGGCAACTGTGTCACATCGGGTTTATCTGTTACAGGGGTGGTTACAGGTGTAGCCACAGGGGAAATTGGTCCGGGTGTTACAGTAGTTACCACAGGAGTCTCTGTTTGAACAGGGAACGGTGTAGTTGAAGGGTCAGGCACAGGAGTACCTGAAGCAGCTTCTTTCTGCTTTTTTATCCAGTTTAATTTATCAAGTGCTATCTCCATACCTATTTTTGTATTAAGCACTTTTTCAATTCTATAGGCATCATCTACAGGTTTAATTGCAGTTATATCTCCGATTCGTCCGAGAGCTATAGCAGCCCAGTAACGCATCAGTTCATCTTCGTCTTTTAATGTTTCTATAAGTACAGAAACAGCTTCCTGTGCTTTCAAGTCACCAAGAGAGGAAATTGCCCAGTAACGGACGTATTTATCTTTATCTCCCATAGCTTCCATTAACGGTGGAATTGCATTCCTATCCCCCAGTTTTCCGAGCTCCAGTGCTGCCTGGTAACGTATAGTAGCATCATTGCTTTTCAAATCATTCAACAAATCTTCCAGAGATTTTGCGCTGGTAATAACTGTAGAACAGAGCATAAAACATATCAAACCTGTAAATAATACTGAAAACTTTCTCTTCAAATTAAATCCTCCTTAATATTGCGAAAATCGTGACGCGTGACGCGTAAGGCGTGACGCGAGAATAAAATAACTGCTTAGGAGTTGTAAAAAATAACCTTATCATATTTAAAATCGTGACGCGTAACGCGTAACGCGTGACGCGAGGACAAAAACCATAATTTTCCAGAGTTATTTTCTTACAGTCCCTTAATTCCAGAATTTCATTACAACACTTCTATACTGTATGGCTTCAGCCACGTCTTCAATAGATATAATATCCCTCCCTGACATATCTGCTATGGTTCTGGAAAGCTTCAAAATTCTATGACACGCTCTGGCACTGAGACCCAATCTGTCCATAGCCTGCTTTAAAATCTTTCTTATATCTTCATTTATGATACAGTGTCTGTACACATCCTGTCCTGCCATAGCAGCGTTATTAAATATGGATTTACGGGAAAAACGTTTATACTGTATCTGTCGTGCTTTCACCACTGTCTCTCTCATTAAATTTGATTCATCATGAGACATAGAAGAAAGAATTTGATTGGTATCAATTCTCGGCACTTCAATATGGATGTCAAATCTATCCAGTAAAGGTCCGGAAATTCTTTTTAAATAATTATTTATCTGTGAACCGGTACAGGAACATGATTTTACAGAATCAGAATAAAAACCGCATGGACATGGGTTCATAGAAGCAATCAACATAAAATCTGCCGGATAGGTCAGAGATATAAGAGCTCTTGCAATGGTAACTTTACGGTCTTCCAGAGGTTGTCTCAGTAATTCAATAATATCTCTTCGAAATTCGGGAAGTTCATCTAAAAAAAGTACACCGCGATGGGCAAGACTTACTTCTCCAGGTCTGGGATAACTGCCACCGCCTATAAGACCTGCAGTGCTTATAGTATGATGGGGTGACCTGAACGGTCTTTCTCTTATTAAAGCATCTTTCTTATTTAATAATCCTGATACACTGTATATTTTTGTTACTTCCATAGCTTCATCCAGACTCATAGGAGGTAATATAGATGGAATTCTTCTTGCAAGCATAGTTTTACCGCTTCCCGGAGGGCCTATCATAAGAACATTATGCCCTCCTGAAGCTGCTATTAAAAGAGCACGTTTGACATGTTCCTGCCCTCTCACTTCGGAAAAATCAGGGTTATAATCAGATCGAATATCTTTCTGTTCAGAAATTATATGATATTCACCATTCCCAGAATTTATCATATCTACTGCTTCTTTTAGAGTTGAAGGGGCTATTACCTTCAATCCGTCTACAAGCAATGCTTCGTGGGCATTTTCAAAAGGAACCATTACTTTAGTCTTACCGCATTTTTTCGTCATAACAGCAATTGAAAGAATTCCATTGACAGGTCTTATAGCTCCGTCAAGAGATAATTCGCCTGTTATAACAAAATCTTCGAGTTTTTTGCTGTCTACAAGGCCAAGAGCAGACAGAGTTGCCATGGCTATTGGCAGGTCAAAAGAAGGACCTTCTTTTCTTATATCTGCCGGTGCCAGATTTATCGTCAACCTTTTAGAAGGAAATTTAAAATCAGAGTTATTAACTGCCGCCCGTACCCTTTCTTTTGCTTCTTTTACAGCCATATCCGGCAGGCCTACTATATTAAAGGCCGGTAAACCGTGACTTATATCGACTTCTACATCTACCATAAATGCGTCTACTCCCTGTAAAACCCCGCTTTTAACAATAGCAATCATCTTTACTCACTTCCTGCAGGGATGGATACAGGAAATGTTCAACATTCAATTTCTTTTTCCTGCATCCATCTATATGATATAGCAAAACTTATGCCATGTACAGGAATAATATAAAATTAAACGATATAAAATGGAAGTAACAGAAGAGTAACAAATAGTGAGTAGTGAATAGTGAGTAGTGAATAGTGAGTGGTAATAACGTATCATCCATTACATAATTAAAGTTAATCAACTTTGGGAGTCAAATTACCAATCCTTTTAATCCCAGAAATTCCCCTCAAACAACCATGACCTGTTTGGTCACAACGAAGTATGAGAATTTATTCCTCCCGTCACGCGTTACGCGTTACGCGTTACGATTCTCGTATAAATCCCTGTCGTCAATACTCTATAATTCCGTCATAACTTCTCTCTTCTTCTTCTTCTTCCTGTTCTATACCAATTCTTTCTGCAAGGTAAGGACTGAAATCGGGAGCATTCTCGTCATTACTTTCTACAGGAGTATAATCTTCCTTCTCTTCCCTGGCTCTCATTATTTTAATATATGCCCACACGCTTATAATAAAAAGAGCGAGGACTATAAGACTGCCCATGATTTATTTCACCTGCCTGAAATGTCATTAAAGAATGAAATTTAAATAAATGTCTCAAATATATTAAATCGTGACGCGTAACGCGTGACGCGTGACGCGAGGAAAGAGACTATTAATAAATTTCCATTCCTAACTCATTCAATCAAATTATAACACAAATTATTTAGATAAATGGTATGATTCCATATAGAATAAAAAAAATATGTCACAGAATATTCAGAGTGAAAACTACATGACGTAAAAAACACTATTGTGTAAAGGTTTTACAAATCGCATATTACCCATTACAGATCTGTATAAAAATCATTACCACCATTTTTTAAGTTTATCTCTGCTCAATAAGAGATAGTCCCTGTGAGGAGAAAATATTTCAAGTGTTATTGTATTATCATAGCCTGAGTTCTTTATTATTTTTATTATATTTTTCCAGTTTATATTACCGCAACCTAAAGGGAGATGGTCATCATGGAAGCCTTTATTATCAGAAAAATGGAGATGAACTATTTTATCACTTAATTTACTGAAAAAACTTTTTGTAAGATTTTTTTCCTGACATATATTGGCGTGTCCTACATCAAGATGCATTCTTATATCGGGAATTTCCGAACAAATTCTCTCAAATACTGCCGCACTATCGAAAGGTTTCATAAAATTTTCAACCATAAGAGTCATATCGACTGCCTTACATAATTCACTGATATGCCTGAAAAATTCTATATTCTCTTTTATTTTATCTTCATCCGGCATCTGAGGAGCATTATAAGAAGGATGAATATTCATAAGTTTTATACCGAGTTGATTGAATATATCTATATAAGTCTTAAATTCATCCATACAGGCTTTTCTTATTGATTTCACAGGAAAAATAAATGGCAGAAATGGATTTGTATGGCCTACTGCTTCAAGATTAAAATCCTCCAGTAATGATTTAACTTCTTTCAAATCAAAGTCATAGGCGCCGGGAGGTTCTATAGTGAGATCTATAAAATCAAAGCCATTTTCTGAAATCCACTTGATTTCATCTATTAATTTATAACCGGGATGATTCAATACACCTGTTTTCATTATTTATATAAAATTACTGACCTGAGCATAAGCATATAATAAGGAATGACAATTAACTGTCTCAAATATATTAAATCGTGACGCGTTACGCGAGGGAACAGACTATTAATAAATTTTCATTCATTACGCGTTATGCGTCACGAGAGCAGATATATTTATGCTCACCTAAGTAAACCTTTCTCCATCAGGTAGTTCCTTTATAATTGGATTTTCTTTATAGAGATTTTTATGTACCCTGACATTGTCATATTACCTGCTTTGATAAAATAGTTATTAGCTGTTAGCGATTAGCTTTAATTATTACTCGAAAGCTAACAGCTAACTGCTAATTGCTAACTGCCAATTGCTATTTTATTAAATGTGACATTGTCAAGGTACTTTTCCTGGTAATATAAAGGGACTGTAAGAAAATAACCCTGGCAAATTGTTAGAACGGTTATCATCC
>CAYSLJ010000081.1:0-31864 GCA_964431735.1 uncultured Synergistia bacterium
AGGAGTGAGTGCCATATTTTTTTTGGGTACCAATTTACCTGTTGCGGTACTAAGTGGTGCCATCGGTAATTACAACACCGGAGAATCTGTGATTCTGTCTCCTCCCGTCACGCGTTACGCGTTACGCGTCACGACCACAACCAGTGGAATATTTACCGTTATAAGCACTAAGAAGGTACAAAAACAATCCAGTGTTTTCTCTGAAAATTTTTAATAATATTATATATCAGTTCTTCACCTTCCTGCCTGCTGTCAAATCTCTGATTAAATTTTTCACAGATAATCCCGATAATTTCTTCCAGTGATATTTTTCCGCTGCACAGGAGCATTAATTCATATTCAAGAGGTGACAAGATATATCCTGTAATATCAGGAGAAAAATTATCCCATGATAGTGCATTGGAGAGCATAAAAACACGGAGAGGTTTCCATCTGTATAATTCTTTTTCCCCTATATCTTCCATAGTTTTTGCAGAGGTTTTTACTAAAAGTTTATAATATCTGTTAAGGAATGTGTCTTTAGCATAAACGGCATTATACCAGAAACTGCCTATGCCATAGTTAATACTGAGACTGTAATGTTCTTTAATATATTTATGAGGAACCATCCCTTTTTTCAATAAATCTCTCATAGTTTTTAAAAGGCAGTAAAAAACTTCTTTTCTTCCCCTGGAAATATCGAAAAGGTTTAATTCCCGGGTTTCCACTACAGGATAATCACATGTAGAAGTCACAGCACTGTTATCTATTATTTTCATACCGAATTTTTCCGGATTATCTGTCATAGTAGTACAGGGAAAAGGCATAAAGAGAGTCAGGCCTATATCAACCATGCCGGGGGCAACAGTCATAATTTTTTTTATAAATTCAGCAGTTTCTTCAAGGGTATCTTTATTTTCAAAGGCACCTCCGATAATAATATTTCCGCACAACTGGGGTAAACCTGCTTCATGACAGAGTCTGACAGCTTCTTCGATCTCTTCCAGTGTTGTTTTTTTATTATATTTATCTATAACAGATTTTGAGCCTGTTTCTATACCTATCTGCATTCTTACAAGCCCTGCGGCAACCATTTCTTTAATCATATGAGGCCATTTAACCAGTGTGGCAGGATGGCCCTCACAGAACCATACAAAATCCCTTTCGCGACGCAAAAGCGACAGTTCCCTGCAGAAATCTTTCATACGTTTCTCATTGAGAGTAAAGGTATCATCGGCAAACCAGATATATCTGGCGTGAGGGTTATCTTTAAGGCAGTATTTTATTTCTTCGATAACACTCGCCACACTCCTCAGTCTGACATTTTTCTCAATACCGCTCTGATAACAGAAAGCACAGCTGAATGGACAACCTCTCCCTGTCATAATAGAAATATTATTCTTTTTACCGGTAAGAGAGCATGAACTTTTCGGAAAAGGAAGGGAATCTAAATTTTTAATTAATTCTCCCTGAGGATTTTTTATGAGGTTAGAATTTTCATCAAGATATGTAACAGAAGGTATATCAGCTAATTTTTTATTTCCATAGAAAAAATACTCCAGAAGATACCATAAAGTATATTCACCTTCACCTCTGGCTATGATATCACATCGTGAAGCAGAAAGAAATTCTTTACCGAGAGCTACTGATTGAGGACCTCCGACTATAACAGGTATATTCCATCTTTCTTTTATACAGGAGCTAAAACTTTCTACAGCAGAAACATTTTCAAAATCACAGTACAATCCAACGGCACTTATTTTATCTATGTCTCTTTCCAGAATAGAAACAGCTTCTGTTAAAGTGCCTGAAAAAACTGCAGCCTTATAGCCTTTTTCTTCGATAAAAGCGGCAAGACTGAATAAACCCAGAGGCTCTATAAATTCAAAGGAATCTCTGAAAAGGAGTCTCTGTAAAAAAAACAGATATATATAAGTTTCAGATAATTTATCACACATATTATTTGGCAAACACTACAGAGAGATCTATTTCCAGTTCATCATTAAATATTCTTTCCGGTTTTTTTACTGAATCTGCCACAATTATCAACTCCTGTAACTATTATATCAGAATTGAAAAATAAAGAAAACTATAATAATTCATATATTCAGTAGGAAAATAAAAATATATGCAAAATAATATAATGTAAAGGAACAGCTACATACTGTAATTACAATAAGGAACAAAATATGAAGGACAGGGTGAATAAACGTCTAAAAAGCAGAATCATATTATTCTATATTCAGCGTCTGGGGACAGGAAATTCCTATGAACTTACGGAACCTTTCGGACTGAGATCCCTTGCAGCTTTTATAGAAGATAAAGGTTATGAATCAAAAATTTTTTCCGGCTCTCTGCACAATGGTCTCGAACTTATTCAAAGAGAACATAATCTGAAAGCCATTGGATTTTACTGCGATTACGAAAATGTTTCAGCAGTAGAAAGTTTCAGCTCTTATATAAAGGAAATAAAAGATATAAAAATCTTTGTCGGAGGCCCTCAGGCTGTAGCACTGGGAGAAGATTTCCTGAAAAAGTCCAGGTGTGATGCTTTTGTCAGAGGAGACGGAGAATATCCGCTTTATGAACTGCTGGAATTTTTCCTCTATAATAAAGGTTCTATAGATAAAATAGCCGGAGTATCTTATTTAAAGAATGATAAAATAGTTACAGTTCCGCCGGGAGAGCCCCTGGCAGATCTTGACAATATCCCTGTAAGAAGGCCTGATAGCAAGTCCACAGTAAGAGAAAACAAGAAAAATCTTATCATTCTAACAGGAAGAGGATGTCCTTACAGATGTGCTTTCTGTTATGAAGGAAATATCGCTAAAAAAGTCAGGTTAAGAAGCGTCACAAATGTAATAAATGAAATAGAAACAGCTCTGAACTATTATCCCGGCATAAAATACATATGGTTCGGCGACGATACGTTTACCCTTGATATAAAACGTATTGAGGCTTTCTCTGCCGGGCTGGCAGGGTTACGGAAAAACTACGATTTCGTGTGGTTCTGTGATGCCCATGCCAGTAATATTATAAAATATCCTGATATGGTTTCAATGATGTTAGAGGCAGGCCTTGTTCGTATGCAAATAGGTATAGAATCAGGGTCTCCTCCGGTGCTCAAACTTTACAGGAAAAACACGACTGTAGAGCAGATAGAAGAGGTAGTGCATATAGTAATGAAAAAAAATCTGCCTCATCTTGCAGGCAATATAATAATAGGAGGAGCAGGAGAAACAGAAAAAACCTTTGAAGAAACAAAACAATTTTCAGAGAGGCTTATGAGAGCAGGCCCCGGCATGGTAGACCTTACATCAACCCTTTTTATGCCTTTTCCCTGTACTGCCATAACAGACAGACCTTCTGATTTCGGCATAAAAATAATAGATCCACATGGTATTACTTCTATGGGAGATCTGGCTGTCATAGAGACGGAAACCCTCTCAAGAGAGAGAATTACTGCGATGAGAAAGGAATTTGTCTCTTTTATCAGGGAAAAAATGAAGGAAATCTTCAGAGAAAATGCCATTTCAGAGGAACGTATGGCCCGGGATTTCCATCTCATGGCACATTACGGAATTACAAGCAACTGGTATAAAAATGTTTATTCTTCAGACAATTTATTAAAAGACCGTTATAATATCTCACATAAAGATAAAAAAAACGTAAATCTATCATCACAAAATAAAGAAAATATAGATTGCAGGAATCCTGATGAAGAAAACCTGAAGCATGAAGAAAGACATGAAAGAATAAAAACTCACTTTCTACTTTATGAAGATCACGGAATATCATCTCAATGGTATGAAAAAACCTTGAAGGAAAATCCTGTATTATTTAACTATTATACTCTTATGCTCCGTAAAGCTTTATATCCTTCACGGGATATTCCTTACGAAGAATTACATAACTGGAGGCCTCAAAGGACTATCCATATATGGGGCATAATGGATTTCACCGGTGGTTATCCCTCCATAGGGACATATATATTTTCTCCCCTTGAATATGAATTATTGATTCATTCAACAGGGAAATTAAAATTGTATGAAGTAATGGAACAGATTTATACAAAATTCCGTAACCGCTTTGAAGACTTTAATTCTTTCAAGGAAACTGCTGAAGAAATATTAAAAAATTTCGAAAGAAACTTCTGGATCCTTTATGCCAGAATATAAGAGGTAAGTTATGTCATATGATATTTTACTCCTGGATGTTCATAGAGATTATTTTGGCTCTGTGCCGGAAGATATCTCTGTAGGGCTGAATATGCTTACAGTATTCCTCAGGGAAAAAGGCTACATGGCAGAAATGTTCAGAGGATTTTCTGCCGAAGCTCTGAAATGGATTAACGAGAAAATGGATAAAGAAGGAGCCAAAACCATAGGTTTCTACAGTGATTATGAAAACATATGGCTTCTTCCCGGTTTTTGCAGATATATAAAAGGAAAATGGAATATTCCGGTATTTATAGGAGGTCCCCAGGCTACTGGCATAGACGAAGAATTCATGGAAAAATCAGGCTGTGATGCAGTTGTACTGGGTGAAGGCGAATTTGCTCTTTTAGAACTCCTGGATTCTTATATAAATAAAAACAAAAAAGTTGAAGAAATCGAAGGACTATGCTGCAAAGACGGCCAGGGGAAGATAGTATTCACACCTGACAGAAAGCCCATTGAAGACCTGGACGGCCTTCCCTGGCCTGATTTTCGTCTGGAAAAAGGCCATGAAAAATGGAATATTATTCCTGTCATGACAGGAAGAGGATGTCCTTACAGATGCGCTTTCTGTTATGAAGGAGGAAATACCAGAAAAGTTCGTTTCAGAAAAGTCGGTAATGTATTGGATGAAATAAAGACTCATTTCCAGCGGCATCCCAACTGTAAATATATATTTTTTATCGATGATACCTTTACTCTTGATCCCGCAAGGGTAAACGAATTTTGCAAAGGTTTATCGGAATTAAGAAAAGAAAAAGATTTTGTATGGTTCTGTGAAGGCCATGTACAGACCCTTTACAGATGGCCTGAAATGATGGAGCAAATGGCACAGGCAGGACTTGTAAAACTCTTTATAGGTATAGAATCAGGGTCGAATGAAGTTCTCTCTCTTTACAGAAAACAAACCACTAAAGAAATGATAGAAACAGTAATCAAGGAAAGCGTAAAGGCAGGGATCAAACAGATTACCGGCAATATCATAGTGGGAGGCCCGGTAGAAAGTGATGAAACGTTAAAGGAAGACATAAACCTGATTATAAATCTTATGGATATAGCTCCCGGCAGTTTTGATTCTCTTGGTTTCTTTCTCATGCCCTATCCCGGTACTGCTGTAAGTATTACACCTGAAAAATTCGGCATAAAACTGGTAACAGAAAGAACAGCGCAGGCTCTTGAAGATATACCTCTTACAGAAACAGAACAATTCTCATGGATAAAGCTCTTTAATGTCAGAAATGAACTGAACAGGCAGATTGTAAAAAAAATGGACGACTTTTATATAAACGGGAAAATACCTGAAGATATAATTATTACAAACTATAAACTGGCTCATAAATATGGAGTTTATTCCCGGTGGTTTATCAATATATTCAGGCACCATCCCCTTTACCATCGTTATTATAATTTAATATCCTGTGAAGCACTGAAAAGATCATGTGACATAAAGCCTGACAGGTTACTTTCCTGGCATCCCCAGAGGGTTTTTGAGCTATGGGGTCTTATTTCATATGAAAAAGGATATCCGCAAATCGGCTCATATATCCTCTCTCCTCTTGAATATGAATTATTATTGTTATCTTCAGGGAAACTCAGATTAAAAGAAGTTTTAAATATAGCTTACAGTTCTTACGGCAGCAGTTTTGAAACAGAAAAGGACTTTCAGGAAGAAGCATTAAAAGTCATATATAAATTCGAACAAATGAGATGGCTTGCCTATGCCAGATTTTAGCCATAGTACGGGTTAATTATTTTTTCTCAGTTCCAAGGGTATTTTATATAATTATAGAAATATAATTGTCCCCTGGAACAGGGTAAAAATAATTATATTTATATTAAGGAGGAGTATTTTGAATGAAAACTCTAAAACTCGTGCTAGTATTGATGATTGTTGTAGCAGTTATGTTTCTGAACGGTTGCGGCGACTCCGGCTCCTTGAGGAGCTTTAAAAATTATTCTTTCTACATATGGCAGAATCCGCTTATGTCACTGAATCCTGCAAACAACGTTCACTGCGATTCCTATATGACCGACAGTTATCCCTATACAGGCCCAAACCCCGGCATTCAGGCAAATATCTCTCAACTGAATGTAGCAAATATTAAGGATCCGAATACAGGGCAAAGCCGTGAAATTTTAGTCGGAGAATGTGCGGCCCATTCTTTTGATGGAGACGGAAATATTCAAACAATAGCTGCAGGTATGTTAAAAAATATCAGCGCCCCCTATTTTGAAAGATATGTGCTTACAATTGACCGAAACACACTGGATATTCTTGCTTTATACTCCTTTAATAAGCCTGCTGATAATACTACAGGCAAAGTAGATTTCGGAGGTGCAGGATATTTTTATCAGGACAACCAGTATCGTATGGTTACAGCCTTACCGGATGGCCATCTGAAGATACTAAAGCGCACCCCGTCAAATGCCGGAGGTATAGATGGTTATACGGCAGATGCAGACTATAATGTCATAGGAGCTATCGGAAATACCCCTGTACCGGGTGGCAAGACACCTTCATTATATGCAGCAGTACCGGACAAATCAGGAAACATATGGGTTACTACGAACAAGGCAATTATCTGTACAATCACACCCGGCGGAAGTATCCGCTGGATAAATCTGAATGATCCGAATAATACAGGAAAACTGGAGCCTCAGTATGACGGCGGCTATCAGGAAATTGCCAATTCCCACAGTGTCGATGAGGGTGAAAGTGAAACTGAGCCATCAGGAGTATATATCCTGACAAATTACCGTCTCTATCGTTTAACTGCTGCATTAGACGGAACTCCTGTCATTTCCTGGTATGCAGACTACGACCATGGTACCGGTATAAAGTCAGGTCAGGTCAGCCAGGGTTCCGGCACGACACCGACACTGTTCAATATGGGCAATCGTCGTTTCGTTACCATTGCAGATAACGCACAATTTATGAATATCAATGTCTATCGCACAGAATCCACTCTGCTTCCCGGCGAAAAAAGACTCTTTGCACAGATAGCACCCTTCGGGCAGAATGCCGCAGTGAGCGATGAAAACTCTCTTATAGTATCACCCGGCGAAGACGGAAGCAGCGTTAATATTTACGCCGAAAACAATTACGGAAACGATGACCCGAACAGCACTTTCCATGCAGGTGTAACGCAGCCGGGTTTTGTCCGTACAAATCTGAGGCCTGACGGCACATTTACCATAGCCAGCATAAATAACAACATTGCAGTTCCGTCTATTGTATCGAAAATCAGCCTTCCTTCAAACACGGTGTATACTTACAACAAAACTACAGATGGATGGTATTTAACCGGCCTTGACGGAACAGATCTAACCAATGTCCGTTTCACGACGAAAGTAGGGCATGGAGAGTTTAGATACAATAATTTCTATGCTGCTCTGTCTCTTGATCCTGACGGTAAAACAGTCTGGATTGGAACCTTACTGGGATTAACGAAAGTACAGCAGCAGTAATTATGATATGATCTCGTGACGCGTGACGCGTAACGCGTGACAGGAGGAAATAGTCAGGTCAGCATCAGGCACAGGTACAACATTAACACCCTGTGCCTGATGTTATGTATGTGGCAGGCAGGAATTCAGGCCATCTGAATGGAAAAAGGAAAGTTTTTATGAGGAAAGTAAATCTTATTTTCTATTCCCTGTGTTTTTTTATAATCATATTAAATCTATGCTGCAGAAAAGTAAAAACAGAAGAAAAAAATACTGTTCCTCATAAGTTCGGTTATTACAGTTGCAGCATAACATGTAAGGATATTGAAAGAACTTTTGATATTTTTATTCCGTCATCTTATGATAAAAGCAAATCTCTTCCTCTTGTAATAGCAATTCATGGAGGTTACGGCAATGCAAAGGCCATGGAAAAGCTCACAGAATTCAGTAAAGTAACGGAAAAAGAAGGTTTCATTACTGTCTAACCTGAAGGAATAGATAAACAGTGGAATGACGGAAGGAAAATGGATGAAAAAGCATCAAGGGAAAATATTGATGACGCAGGTTTCATATCCTCTCTTATTGATCATCTGGAGAAGAATTTAAATATAGAGAAAAACAGTGTTTATATCACAGGAATTTCAAACGGAGGTCACATGTGTTACAGACTGGCCTTCGAGATACCTGATAAAATTGCCGCCTTTGCTCCGGTTGCGGCAGCCAGGAAAAACCTGCAGGGATATTAACACAAGTGAGATTATATGGGAATTTTTCAAGAAGCAAAAAAAGATATAAAAGGGGCATTTAAAAAAATAGCCTAGCTGTTATATCATTTATTTCATCTATATTTTATCTGATAAAAGCTTTATTAAAGCCACAGACATTGTGAAAGTTACCATGTTTTATCAGTATCTTCATAAAGTCTTTTCCCGCTGTTTATATCAAATACCTGAAGGTATGTACCTCCGCTCTCATAACCTGACATAATAAGTTTGTCTCTGTATCTATTCAGGGCAATACTGTTATAATATTTCGAATGAGGTATCATTAATTGAACCACATCGGCCTTCCATAGCAATTTTCCCGTATTTATATCAAGGGCCATAAGGTCTGAACCGGTAGAAATTCTACAGTAATAAGCCACTGCAAGAATATTTCCGTATGACAGAGCAGATGTAGTTTCACTGTATATATTGCCGGGAAATTTATATTCCCATTTTTTTGCCTTTCCATAAGAATCATAAAGGGTAAGAATATCTTTTTCATCGTCAAGGGACAGAAGACCTGTGAGGTTTTCTTTTTCATCTGTTAAAATGCCAGAGGCGATTAATTTTGCTTCTTTTACCTCTCCTGTTTTGAGGTCTACTATTGCGGTGGTAATATATTTCTTTTCAAATACATTGGTTGTAAATATAAGATATTTATTATTATGAGTGAAATAATTCAGATAGCGGTGATAATAATGTAAATCTCCTTTAATCTCTATATCCGTATGTTCTACGGGAGTTTTAAATAAAACTTTACCGTTACCGTCATATTTATATACAATTATTCCCTGCTTTCCGTCAAGGTCTTTGCTATAAATAACTCCGTCATCAAGGGCAAATAATAAATTTCTCCCGTTTATATCATGTTTTATATTTTTCTCTTTATTTTCAGGAGTTATTTCCTTTTTTGTCTTCATATTTATAATTTTGAGGCTGTTATCAGGCATAGTAAGGAAAATATCATCTTTAAGGATAACCATTTGAGAGTAAAAATGCTCTCCTTTTCCTATCTCTGTCCTGCACGGTAATGTAAAAACCTTTTTGCCTGTAAAATCGTATATATAGAAATTCTCTTTATCACTGCTTATAAGATAATGTTCATCTATAAGAGGCCTGTTTTTTCCTTCCGGTCTGAAAGATGTTACTTTCCCGGTATTTTCTCTGGAAAATACAGTGACTTCCCTGTAACCTGTGCCGTATATAAAAACATATTTCATATTTTCATCAAAAACAGGTCTTCCCTCTGCAATACCAATCTTTTCCAGTTTTTCGAGATTCAAAAAATAATTTTTATAAAAACAGGCCTGGTTTTCCTGAGAGCAAGATATATTGTAAAGAAAGAACATGAATATGACAGTGCAGAAAATTTTTAAAAACATAATAAAATCACTCCTTTAAAACCAATTAGGCGGAAAGACGAAAAGAGAAATGACAGAAAAGGAATTTTCCGGGAAAAGATGTAGAAAAAATTTCTAAAAAAGTTGCATCTGTATAATTTCACGGGACCAATTTAAGTAAGAAATAATATTACTTAATCTAAATACCTTATACACATAATAATGAGATAAATTAATGGTATTAATATCAATGCAAATACCTGCTGTATCACTTTACAGATCGTTTCAAAGTCAGAATGAGTTAAACAATGTGCAAATCCTGTCCATAGAATGAAACCTATCCAGATTATAGCTATTTTTCCGGTAACAGGCGTTTGCCTGAAAAGAGTAATTAATTCAAAAATAGAAGTAATTCGTGGTCGAACAATAGATATTGGTTCCCAGAAAAAATCAAGAAAGTCTGAATAAAAAGATAAAAAAGGTTTAATTATTCGAGGACATGGCCTTTCGTCAGGGATCTCTGCATATAAAGAAGAAACCGGTATTAACATGTTCCGTCCCTTCATATAAGGCAGATTCTCTTTATACGGAGAGATGAAAAAGCCAAAATTTCCTTCATAATAGTCAACCAGTTCATCCCTGAAAAGACCTGTATCAATATATCCGTCTCTCCTGTCAAGATTGATGGCCTTATTGATGAGATATTCCAGTTCTTCTGAAACCTTCTGATTTAACTTCCTTACAGCAGGTAACTTAAAAGGTGTAACAGAAGGGTCATAAAGAGTCAGAAGCTGATGAAGTACAACTCCAAGGGCATATATATCAGATTGAGGAACAGACTGCCCGTTTTTCCTGCACTGTTCGGGAGCAGCATAACCTGGCGTTCCAAGTCTTACTGTATCACAATCTTTTGAAGGGTCATACCGTCTTGCCACTCCGAAATCTATTAACCTTACAGTATCTCCTTCTGAGATTATAATATTGGAAGGTTTCAAATCTCTGTATATAACAGGTTCAGGCGAAAGGTTATGGAGATAGCACAGTATTTCACATATCTGTATTGCCAGGCGCAATGCCTTCTGTTCATCAAAGGGGCCGGATAAGCCTTTAATAATTTCTTCAAGGCTTATACCTTTAATATACTCCATAACTATATAAGATTTTCCGCCACATTTGAACCTCCTGTAATATCGCGGCATGCCAGGGTGTTCTATATGAAAAAGCAGTTCTGTTTCTCTCTGAAAAGCATTCAGAAGAATCTTCTCTTCTTCAGGTGATGAAAAATCAGATTTCAGTTCTTTTACGGCACAGGATTTACTGTCTTTTTTTGCCAGATAAACGGTGCTCATGGCTCCTGTACCAATTATCTCTATAATTTCATATCCTTCTATTATAGTTCCGGCATCAAGTGGCATATAAAATACCTTTCACTCATATATTCACATCTGATCACAGACTTCCTAGCCAGTCCTGATTGTTTAAATGCTTCTGTGCCATCTTCTATTAAATATTCTGTAGCAATAACTTTATCTACATGCTGGGAGGTAATAGCAACCAGAATAAGATCATTAAATCTCCTCGTTATATTATGATTAGAGACAACAAGAGCAGGTCTTGCCTTTTGCTGCATACCTGCTGTTGTTATAAATGGAAAAGGAACAACTACAATATCTCCATTGCTATAACTCATACAGGTCTTCCTCCGCATTATCCCAGATTTTACTTAATGCCTGTTGATGAAGTAATAAGGAATCCCGGTCAATCTGAGATACTCTTCTTCTGCAATACTCACTCACAAGAAATCTGGCATAATCAAAGAGTTCCATGACCTTCTCTTCAGGTAAATCATTTATAAGCTGAAACAATTCTGTCTTACAATCTTTTACATTCTGCATGACTAATCCACCTCTCTTCAATATATTATAACAGAAAAAAGATTATCTGGTAGTGAAAAATAAAAGCTGGTTTATTCAGATTTCATTTTGCACTGCCCAAAATTCTGCAAAATCTTGCTTCGAGAAACAGGAAATGATAGAATAAGCATACACATAAAAGTCACAGCCATTACAATTCTAATGACCGTTCAGAGTCCGGATTATAAAAACCGATATTACATGGCAGTTACCGTAAATCAGAATCACAAAATATATAGAGGAATTAGCATTATGCAGTCCATAAATTTTTATATTCTCATACAGGGAATTATATGTGCCATAATCAATATGATCGTAAACCCGGGCATGTCATGGCTTTTTAACCGCACGATGGAGTTTACCCCCCTTGCAGGTATAGCCATAGATATGACGATTACCTGTCTCATTATGTCGACAGCAATAACCTTTTTTACAACTTCCGGAGTAAGGGAAGCTCTAAAAGCCGGGAATATAAAAGGCGGATATTCTTATTTTACAGGAAAATCATTATCACGATTTCCCCGGAAATGGCCGACGCTGGGTATTCTGCTCGGCTTTATCTTTGCAATCCTGCTCGTGCCACTGACCATAGTAATATTTACTGCGGCAGGTCTTTCCGGGTTATCTTTTTTAGTGATTGTAATATTTAAAGCCATATACACAGGTCTAATGGCCTTTACGGTAACAGCTCTGGTAATTATACGTCAGATTGAGGCACTTCAATAGATCACAAATTATAAGAGGAGGTTATTTTATGGAACATCAGGATTATTTCCACAAAAAAATCTGTGTCGTTACAGGCGCAGCATCAGGCATAGGCTTTGCCGTGAGTGAAGCCCTGCTGAAGGCAGGTGCTACGGTAATAATGGCAGACAGAAACACAAAAAACCTGGAAGAAGCGTTAGAAAAGCTCGCTATATATAGCGGGCACGTTCATTCCATGACAGTTGATGTATCGAAAGAAG
The DNA here is from genome assembly GCA_964431735.1 of uncultured Synergistia bacterium. GTDB lineage: Bacteria > Vulcanimicrobiota > SpSt-956 > SpSt-956 > JAKJGF01 > CALARM01. The sequence continues at coordinate 12,626 of CAYSLJ010000081.1, forward strand.
AACAGGTTCGCCATATGATTGAAGACACAGCAGCCAGACATGGCAGACTGGATATGCTCTTCAACAACGCAGGTATACCTGCCTCTTTGCCCATAGGCGATGCGACACTGGATATGTGGCGAAAAGTCATAGATGTAAACCTGTGGAGCGTCATATACGGAATTCATTACGTCCTTCCGATTATGAGAAAACAGGGAGGAGGCCACATAGTCAACACTTCATCCATAGCAGGTCTGCTCACATCGGCATATCAATCGGTATATTCTGCCACCAAATTTGCAGTGGCAGGTATGAGCGAATGTCTTCGTTTCGAACTGGGTGATGAAAATATTCATGTCAGTGTCATATGTCCGGGAAATGTGGCAAGCCGCATCTTCGGCACGCCTGTTTTCGGCGAAGTAATTGAAGCAAAGATTCCTGATGATGCAATCTCTGCAGAAGAAGCTGCTGAGATTATCCTCAAAGGCGTGGCAAACAAAGAGGGTATAATAGCTTTCCCGGAAAAATACCGGCAAATGTGGCTAAATTACTGGAGTAACCCGAAAGAAGCGGAAAAAGGGTTCCGGGAAGAGGCAAGAAAGAGACGAAAGGCCATAGAAGCTACAGGAACAATATATCAATAAGGCCGGGATTTCTATGGTTGGTAGCTTCCCTGAGATTTGAGATGGCACAGGGGGGCTATAAGTATCTATGAGTAAAGAGGTGAATAATTTGAGTAACAGGGAGCAAAAGAATTCCTCTCCTATTTCCGATATGGAAAAATTCCTTTTCAAAACTGCTTCAGATAAAGATTTCAGAGATTCTTTTCTTAAAGACAGAAAATCCTTTCTTGCGAATCCCGGTCTTGCATTGAGCCACCGGGATAAAATGATACTCAGTACTATTCCTCTGAACCATCTATCTGATATGATAGAAAAACTCAGTTCCCGGACAAGTTCAAGAAGGAATTTTCTTAAAGGTGCGGCATCAGGCGCATTGCTTCTTACAGGAGCAGTGTCTCCTTCTTTTGCCGGTGAAAAATCTGACGGAAGAGATATTTTTGTCGCACAAACCCTCGGGACACGACCGGATTATCCGGAAAACTTACTTTACAATATGCCTCAGCCATTAACCAGAGCAGTAGGACCTCCGGGTGATACAATAGTTTATAATTATACCGGCTTTGGAATTATTATTCCGACGGATGCCCTGGATAAAGAGACAGATATAACAATAAATATGCTCTATATGGGGCCCGGTTTGAATGAGCAAAATAATTTTTTTCATCTCGATGTTTACCGGATTTATTCAGAGGAGAGTGAATTTTTAAAGGATATTACCATATGGTTCCCTGCAGTAAACTACAGCGGGCTTAAAGCATATTTTTATAAAGATCGGACGATAACAACCTCTGCCGATGACGTCAAATTATGGACGAATAAAGAAATTTGGAATTCTATATCAGACGAATCTATCTGGGAACCGATTTCTGTAGAAATTAAGAAAAATTATTATGCAGTTTTTAAAACGAAAACATGTGGGATTTATACGGCAGGATATTTCAAATAAGGATTTTTTATTTTACGACTATACCGAATGGTCTTCCTCCATAAAAAGGTATTGTGCGTGATACAACTGTGTTTTTTGCCACATCTATTATGGTTATATCATTAGAACCACTGTTGGTAACAAAGGCAAATTTACCATCACCGGAAATTGCGATACAAGCGGGATAACTACCGGACGCCAAGGTATTCATCAGAGCATCAGTGGCAGTATCAATAATAGAGACACATCCCATACGAGCAACAAAAAGTTTTTTTCCATCAGGTGTTATGGTAACTTTAGTGGGATTTAAACCAGCCTTTATAGTATTAGTTACTTCTTTTTTAAGAACATCAATAACAGAAATACTGTTAGAATTCCGATTCGCCACATACAATTTCTTTCCATCAGGTGTAATGGCCAGACCATAAGGGTTTTCTCCTACTGTTACAGTATCCTCAACCGTATTATCCACAGTATTTATAAAAACCACTTCTCCATTCTTAGCCGTTCCAAGAGAGACATAAACTGTTTGCCCATATGCTGCTATAGCCCAGGGCTGACCGATAGAATTATCCTTTAATGGCGGTAAAGGAATAGTTTTCACACAGGTATTCGTAGTGGTATCCAGTACTTTCAACAAAGGAGTCTCCAGATGGGCCCACGTACAGTAAAGGTTTTTTCCACCATTTCCTGTTGTTATATCTCCTATACTATAACCGTGTTCCTCCATAGGAATAACAGTAACAACAGAATTATTTTTTTCTGTATCCAGAACTGTTATATTATTGGCGGTGTCGGCAATATAAAGTATTTTCCCATCTTTCATAGCAAGCCAGCCTGGCATGACAGTATCCTTCCACTCTATAATATTCACTGCACTTCTGGAAAGACTGTTAATAATCATTAAAACATTTTTCTTCTTTGAAACAGCCAGGAAGGGATGTGTAATATCATTTGAATTATAAATTTCTTCTTCAAAGGACCAACCGGCACAGGCAACATATAAAAGATAAACACTGGCAGATTCCATAGGATTTGAAAGGTCAGGATTGAGTCCTACTGGTATACAGACAGGGTACATTATTGATGTATTATTGGCCATATGATTTAAAGGTTCAGGACTGACTGCTACAGGAGGTACTTTTTCTATGATACTCATTTCAATTATCAAACTTCTGGTCTTACCTTTTTGAAGAGCAACATTTTTCTGCACAGTTTGATAATCTTTTCTGAAAAAACACAGAGTATAATTACCTGGTTCAATGTCATAAAAATAAAAATAACCTGTCTCATCAGTATAGCATATTTTATTTGCTCCCTGTATTGCTACCTCAACATCTTTTATACCTTTCATCATCTTATCCTGAACTATTCCATGAATAACTCCTGAAACAGATTCCTGTGATAAGACGAGGAATTTCATACAGAGGTTCAGACAAAAAATTAAAGTGAATATCCTGACGGCTTTCTTTAACATATATTTTCTTCCTGAAAGTTATTTAAGTGCTCCTGTTCCAGTTTATCAGGCAGATGGTGAAAATCATGTAATATCTCCCAGATCCTTTAAAATTGTTTTTATTTGCTTTTTTATAGGAGATATTCTTTTTAAGCTTTTCCAGACAATCTTATAATCCACACCAAAATAGAAGTGTATCAATACATCCCTTGTACCTGCCATATATTTCCATGGAATAGTCTGATATTTATTTTTTATACCATCCGATATCTTTTTAGTGGCTTCACCTATAATTTCAAATTTCCTTATAACTGCACTGGATGTTCTGTCATCATGTATAAAATCATCATAAGTCATATCTTTAACAAATTCTTCTATTGCTTCCATAGCCAGCAATATATCTTTTAAATAAAGAGTCTCATCTCTTATCATATATAAAAAGTCTCCTTCAGGATAGATTCTTTTAATTCCTCTCTTATTGAGCGTCTGGGGACAATATCTACTTTTATATTCAATCTCTCCTGAAGAAATATGGAAAGGCCTGCCATATCAAATAAGTCTGCTTCTTCATCAAAATCTACCAGTATATCTATATCACTGTTTTTTCTGTTTTCCATCCTGGCATAAGAGCCAAATATACCTTTTATCTCTGCTTTAAATTCTTTTTTGATTTCTTCTTTTACCGAAGATAATTTACTGATAATTTCTTCTTTATTCACCTTATTACCACCTTCTTATTTTTATCAAAAAGAATTCCTTCTGGAAATAATAATCTCAAAAATTCGTTTATTTATTAAATTAATAAGGATTTCTCTGGCAGTCTTTAATCAGACTATTAATTCTATTCAGCTTATTTTTATCTGTATTCTGCCAGTAAGTATAATGTTCCCAGGCATCTTTCGTAAAACAAATCATATCTTTAATTCTTCCTGAGTTTTCATAATTAATTCATTGTTTTTTAACTGTTCTATGGAGTGTCGCAGGGCTTCACTGTTAGCAGGAGTAGATAGTAAATAATCTGTTTCATCATATTCATTTGAAATCTTAATCTCTACCATTGCACTTTGAGGGAATACAGTTTTTATTTTATCTAAAAATATACTGTCCAGTTCATTTATAGATAATTTAAAAGTAGCTTCCATTGGTTTATCCCTCCTTACTAATCAAAATCAACAAATAATCTCTTATTATTTTAGCATAAAAAAAGACACATTTAAATATAACCCTGCGGAATATCCATCACCTGAAAAAGCAATTTTGAGCAAGAATTTTGTTCCCGGAGAAATTATAATGAAAACAATAGTAATTTTCACCACAGGAAAGGAGCAAAAAAATGAAAATAAGTAATAATTTGCAATTAACTAAAACAGGGCAGAACAATTTAAGAGGAAAAAATAAAACTCCTGAGTTTACAGAACCGGCAGATACCTTTACCTTTTCCGGTACTTTCGCGGGAGCACCTGACAAAAGTGCAGGCGGATGGGTTACAAATGAGCAGGCATCCGGCTATCCGAAAGATGCAATAGGTTCCGGTTCAAAACCTGCGGAAAAAGAACAGAAATATCCCGGTGATGCAATAGGATTTGGATCGGGAAGTTCCTCTGGTTCCTCCCGGAAATTCGTAGGAGCACCTGATGGAAGTGCAGGTGGATGGGTTACAGATGACAAACCTTCAAACTATCCCGGTGATGCCATAGGATTTGGTTCGGGAAGTTCCTCCGGTTCCTCCTGGAAATTCGTAGGAGCACCTGATAGAAGTGCAGGCGGATGGGTTACAGATGACAAATCTTCAAAATATCCCGGTGATGCTATAGGCTTCGGCTCAGGCAGATAGATCTATATAAACTGTCCGGCAGACAGAAACTGCCGGACAGACAAATAAAATTTACCATAATTTACATAAAAATTATATAAAATCTTTCTTTCCTGCATGTTAAATCATATCCTCAAGGTTTTTTTCTTTACGAAACAACGAAAAACAAAGGCATATTTTCAGAACTTCCTATCGATTTATTTTTTACAATCTCCCCTATTTCTTCATCTGAAAGTAAAAAATGTAGGGCATGAATTATTGCTTTCTGAAGAAATTGGAGTAATGATAGCAGACTTTTTCGACAGATCGTTAAAATAAGTTTGATTGTGTTAACCGGCACAGATTTAATCACTTGAACATGTTAATATATGATTAGAAAGAGTGAAAATCCCACGGCAATAGAAAGGTGTGTTAAAAATTTGACAAGCGAAAAAGTCTCCGCTATCAATCAGGAGAATATTTACGGCTACTCCAGCATAGTGCTGGTGGATGATAGCCCAGGCAGTGCAAGTCTGCAGTGGCCGCCAGAATAACTGTAATCTTATAGAGAAAAGAAGACCCCTTATGATAAACTAGAGACAGATATTCTGTCAATGAAATATTAAAGAGCTAATCCTGCACAGTCAATATATAATTTCACATGTTGTGTTTTTTTAACTATTATATTATAATGTTTAATATATATAAATAACCAAGATTCATGTTACCGGTTTAAGCAATGGTTCCAGGAAACATCGCATGGTAATCATTGCGATTATTAAAGCTCAAATCGGTAATCCAGATAGGGGGGAGCATTTATGGATATAAATAAAGTAAATAATTTCAAACAGATCACATCCAGACCGAAAAAAATAAAACCCGGCTCAGGCAACAGCCTGCAGGTTTCGGATAAGATTGAACTGGGCTCCGGAGACGATAGCGGAGCGGTAAAACCTCACAAAAAATGGCTTTTTATGAATTATATCGCGGCAGACTGCAATCTTAAAGAAGCTTTAACAGATATTATTGACAATCAGGAACTGGTAGGTTCAGATCAGAATACTCATATTGTTGCCCTTATAGATGTTGGCCCTGAAGCAAATCACATGGATAAAACCTGGAGCGGAGCCAGAACATTTTATGTAACTCATGACGAGACTCCCCGGAAAATCAACTCGGAAGTCATTGCAGAATTCGGCAATCATGTTAACATGTCCGACCCGAAGACTCTGACAAATTTCCTCATCGATTCCATGAGAAAATTCCCTGCTGAACATGTGGCTCTTATCATGAGCGATCATGGCGGAGGGTTTACAGGTGCTATGGCCGACGATACAGACGGAAATCTTATGACTGTTCCCCAGATCAGACAGGCTATTGAAGAAGCTGAAAAAGTAACGGGGAAAAAACTTGACATACTCGGCTTTAATGCATGTCTTATGGCAGACACGCAGGCTGCCTATGAATTTAGAGATCATGCCAGAATTATTCTACAAACTTAAAAACTTATTTCAATACTTCTTTTTTTAATTTATCTAAAAAATAAAACCTCAGACAAACTTTGCAAGATAGGAATTAAATAAAGTACTGTCTTTTCCAACTTCTGCAATCACATCTGCCTGTGAAGTTCTGAGCAAATCTCCCGGCAGTATAACTTCTTTTGTAATAAGAGGTCTCTTTTTGAAATCTATCTGATGTGCTCCTTCTTTTACTGATTTATAAACCACTTCGGAACAATACATGGAATCGTCTCCCATCCTGAATCTATAATCATATTTTACGCCGATCTTATCCTTTGCCGCATCTACCACCTGTTCAGCCTGATTTCCTTCGTACCTGGGTCTTATGGCAACGGCATGATGTTTATGTCCCAGCACTTCTTTAAGATTTCCTTCTGCAACGCCATGAGTCACTGTTCTGGATTCGATGGTTTTACCGTCTCCTTCGTAAAGAAGGGCATGATTGAAATCAGCCTTTCCGTCTGCCGCAACAATAATAAGAGAAAATATAGTGCATGCTTCGTCATTTACAAGCACAATATCTCCCGGTTTCAGTTTCGACATAAAGTCATCCGCTTCTTTTTCACTTATATGAGGATGGTTTGTATGTGTCGTAGTTCCGAGAAGTTCTTTCATGTTACCATAACTGTAATTCTTTGTCTCTTCAATAAGATCACTTCTCAGAGGAACCTTCAGGGCTTTTGCAAAGAGCCCCATAAGGTCACCGACGGCACCTCCGACTCTTCCCCCTATTTCTCTTCCTATAAGGGTTTTTCCATGAATCTTCGCTCCTGCGTAGGTGCCCAGAAGGCCTCCTGCTATTTTACCTGCAATGGCTCCCACCGGTCCGCCTATCGCACTGCCAAGAGCCTCTCCGGCAAAAAAACCTGCCGCTCCCAGCCCTAAAGGAACTGCAATATTTCCGGTAAAAGCCATAGTTGCCGCACCTGTTGCTCCGAAAACCTTTTTGTAAGTCGAGAGATCTGCTCCCTTTACATAATGATGTTCTTCTATTGAACCCTTATACAGATCTGCCTGTACCGGAAGTTCTGACTTTTCAGTTCCAGATGCAGTACCGGAAGAAGGTTTCATATTTGTTTGTTTTAAAGAAATTCTATCAGATATATTCATTATCTTCACTCCTTATATTACAGAGAACTTGTTTTACCTGTATATTATAATTATGTAATAAAATACTATTAATTACAATAAATACATGTTAACTTTTTGTTAAAATTTTATCGGGAAGATAATTTGTCATTTAGAGGAAAAAATTCTCATACGTCGTTGTGACCGGGCCGGTCATGGTTCTCAAGTAAAAATCAGTTTTTCCATGTCATTACCTGAAAATTTCAGGTGGTACTTTTATTTTCCTCTGAAAAATCTTCTATTTCTTTAATGCAGTTCTCTGCCTGTTTTTTTATATATTCGTCTTCAGTTCTTTTAATAGAATATCTAAAATGCTTGAGGGCATGGAAAATATTTTTTCGTTCCTTATAAAGAATGGCCAGTTCCATATGAACAGTACCGTCATTTTTATTAATCTTAAGATAATCTTTATAACACGTGATAGCTTTATTAAAATCTTTATTTTCTTTATAGAGTCCGGCAAGTTTTATATAAAGTTCTGCTCTGGTCTCATCACTGCCGGTTTCTGAGAGAAGAGCTTCGCAGTTTTTTATCTTTTCTTCTATATTTATATTATTCTCGTATTCATCTTCTCCCTGAGAAGACAAATTTTCAATTACTGAGATATAATTCTTTGCTTCTGAAAGAATCCCTGTATCTATAGCTTTCTTTGCACATTCTCTGAGATATTCCATAGCTCTGTCGTATTCCTGTTTTCCTTTATAAATTAAAGCTATCTCCAAATAATACCTGGCTTCATAAGGGGCAATGGTCAGGATTTTTTTATAATACTCAAGAGCTTTATCTGTTTCGCCATTTTCTTTACATATCACAGCAAATTCAATATATTTATTTAACTCATCGGTATTTTCGTGTGAAGGTATTTCACAGGTTAGATTTTCTTCTTCCAGTCTTACTGTTTTGTAAGAGATGTCCTTCTTATCTTCCTTATAACTTCCATCTTCAATTTTCTTTATATGGTTTCTTGCTATATCCCTTGATGCCTCATCTTTAGAATATTTTATACATAATTTCAAATGTCTTAAAGATTTTAATATATTGTTTTGCTCTCTGTAAACCAGAGCTAAATTCAAGTGGCTTTCACTGAAATCCTGTTTCAGAGAGAGAGCTTTCTCAAAATTTTCTCTCGCCTGTATCAGATCATTATTTTCATAATAAAGGAGGCCAAGATTATTATAATATCCGGCCCCATCTGTAATATCAAATATTTCTACAGATTTATCTGCCAGTATATCATATAATTGCTCAACTTCTTCTTCCGAAAGTTCCCTGTTTTTTTCCAGCTCTTTATCCAGAAATTCGTCAATCTCATCATAGGTAAGAAATCCCTGTTCCTTACCTTTATTTATTAAAACTTCCACAAGTTTTTTGAAATTATTATCATTACTCATATAAAAAATCTTTCTTTTGAGGAGCACTGAAATATATTTCAGAAAATATTATATCATAAAAAGTGAATAGTGAGTAGTGAATAGTGAATAGTAATTAAAGTAATCTATTCGATTTAGAAGGTAAAAAAAAATCAAAGAAGAAAATATTTATGATACAACTGAATTTTATAATCAGGGAGGAATGTCTATGAAGCAAAATTCATCGGGAATTATTCAGTTTTCCCTTTCCGGCATGTTAAATTCTTTCTGTATTAAAGAAGAAAAGGCTATTCTCGTAGATGCAGGGAATCCGGGAGACGGGGAAAAAATCATTGAACATCTCTCTGTATATGGATTGAAACCGCAGGATATATCGCTTATTCTGATTACCCACTGTCATTTTGATCATTTCGGAGGTCTTTCAATATTAAAAGAAAAAACAGGGGCACCTGTAGCTGTTCATAAATCGGGGGCAGAATTATTAAAAGAAGGTAAAAATAATCTTATTGTTCCCCGTACTATAATGGGTAATATACTGAACTGTATGATGAACATTTTTCCTCCCAAAATGCCTGTGTCAGGTATTTCTCCTGATATTCTTATTGACAGAGAACTGAATCTGAAGGATTTCGGTGTAAAAGGAAAAATCATATCAACACCTGGCCACACACCTGACTCAACATCTGTCATACTTGACAGCGGTGAGGCTATTGTAGGAGATCTGGTGATGGCCTTTTTCAACAAAAAAATTCCTTCCTATCCAATGTTTGCTACCGATCTATGTGAAGTAAAAAAGAGTATAAAAATATTTAAAAATGCGTCAAAAGTCTATGCAGCACATGGAGGACCTTTTACAAGAGAATTTATGCTCAGGAGTTTTATGAACGACATGAGGTAATTATATAAACATCATCTTTCTGTCAAACTGATTTCTGGTCTTCCAGTTTTTGCTCGTCCAGTACAAGCCTGATCTTTTCGGTAATTTCATTTAATGTAAAAGGCTTGAAAACTAACATTTTTATAGATTCTTTTTCTAACTGTTCCCGGGACAGGATTTCATCAAAACCGGTACATATTATAAGAGGTATGTTATTTCTGATTTTAATAATTTCTCTTGCCAGTTCTATACCTGACAAATGGGGCATAATATAATCTGTTATGACAAGATCATATTTATCAGGTTGACGGGAAAACAAATTCAGAGCGTTCACACTGCTCGACTCTATTTCAACTATATACCCCAGAGACTCAAACATTTCTTTTCCTACTTTGAGTAAAGATGCCTCGTCGTCAACAAATAAAATAGTTTCATTACCACGCCGTTTATCCGGCAACAGTCTCTTCTGTCCTTCGTGACTGCTCAAAGCAAGAAGTTGTTGTATTAATTCTTTTCCTCTTTTAGTGGCTTTCAGGCTGTGTTCCAATTTACTGCAAATTGTTTCATTCCCTTCCGCATCCTGCATGGCCAGTTCAGTATAGCCTGCAATAACACCGAGAATATTATTAAAATCATGGGCCACATCTCCTGCCAGTTTTCCTATATCTTCCATCTTTTGAGACTGTCTCAGGCGGTTTTCCAGATCTTTTCTTTCAGTAATATCAAAGCCAAGACAGATAAGACCTGTAATGTTTCCTTTCCCATCCCTGAGAGGAACTTTTCTTGTTGTAAGGATTATTTTTTCACCATTCTGATTTACCTCTTCTTCCATTTCAACATACGGTTCTTCTCCAAGTAATATAATCTCTTCTACAAGGCGATATTTCTTTTCCCTGTCAGGAGTAAATAAATCTGCATCAGTCTTACCGGAAAGTTCGGACTTTGTCTTCCCTACCATATGACAGAAAATTTTATTTGCCGTAATATAGGCCAGATTACTATCCTTGAGGAAGGCAAAGCCCGGTAAACTGTCAAGAAGAGTTTCCAGTTCCCTTGATCTCTTTTCAAGTTCCCGGGACCGTTCCTTTTCGGCTTCTTCGGCACGATGTCTTTCTTCGGATTCCAGTAAAAGAGAAATCATATCTGCCAGAGAAACGGCAAATTCCTGTTCCTCTACTGTCCACCGGTGGATTCTGTTAATTTCTTCTATAGAGAGCATACCTGCAATTTTACCGTTACGAAATACAGGAGTCCCCATCATAGATGTAATATGTTCGGGAATAAAATATGTTTCAACCAATTCGTCTGCACTGATATCTGTTCGCACATCATCAGATATAATACTTCCGGTAGATTCAAGTTTTTGGAAATAGTCAGGATAATCCTCTTTTTTCAGGCTCAAACCTGTTTTATGTTTATCTTCGCTTCTGCAGTAAAGATCATTACAGAGAAACTCGGATTTATCTTCATCGTATAACCATATAGCAGTTCTCTCTACATCGAGAGTTTTTGCAACACGTTCTGTTATCTGTTTTATTCCATGGTCAAGATTGATTTTATCACTTCTTGTAAGCTTAAGAATGGTTTCTCTGAAGTATAATGATCGCTCTGTCCTTATTCTGAGAGATTCTTCTGCCTGCTGATAAACAAAGGTTCCGCAGAGAAGAATTGAAAAAAGTAATACTATAATTATTCCTGCAAGTCTGTGACCTGCAATGGCACTTCTCCAGTAAGTAGCATCAAAATCTATGGCAATAGCCACAGATTTCCTGTAATCAGGAGTATTGTAGAGATGAACATAAGCTGAAATCCATACCCCCCATCGATCATATACAGGGCCTATTACCATAGGAGATTTCTGCCTGTAAAAATCAATCAGCCTGGGATCGCCTTCCTCATAAAGCTGTCCGGGAGGAGAGTAATCCTCTGAATCCGGAGACTCGGAATCAACAAGAACATAAAGTCTGTTATCCCTGAGTCCCATAAGAGATACGAAACGACATTGAGGATTGACTGATCGAATTTTTGTTACAAGTTCCTTGATTTCCAGATAGGGCCTGTTGTTAAGATCTGCTTCATTCCAGAAAAATTTCTTCACTTTTTCTGCATCTATAGTAACTGCAGCAATTTTCGTTTGATCGAGAATATATTTTTTTTCTTTATTTTCCATATAATTACCTATTTCATCAGTAAAAAACCATCCGCAAATAAGGATAGATGCCAGATATAAGGTTAAACGGTGCTCGGAGAAAATATTTATTTTCTTACTTATTCCGTAAATAAAATAATATCTGAGTTCAATATAATGAAACCAGAGAGAAAGCAATATAATAACAGAAAATAAAGAGATAAAAAATTCTGCAGGGATATTTACAAAAGAAAAAAAATTTTCATAATTTATTACGGAAGAAGGGAAAAAAGATTTCTCTGTAACTACGACACCGTTAATTATCGCTAACAGTGCCATGGAGATAGATGTTATTGCCAGTAAAGATCTGGAGGGATAAAATCTTTTTCTATAATTCCACAGAGTTAACGAGCAGAGCAGCATACTTGTTAATTCCAGAATATAATGTACACTGTTGTTTAAACCGGGCAATCCGTAATAATATCCTAAAAAAGATAGTATCAGTAAAGGTACAAAAAGATATCTGTTCACAGTCTTACGGTTAAATATAATTATACCGGTTCTCCAGAACTCCAGCAGGAAAAGACATGATACAATCTCCATTATCAGTCTGATGATAAAGAATATATTATTATCTCCGGCACTGATAACTAACATATCAAGCCATTTACTTGAGCCGTAAATAAGACCGAACAATCCCAGCCATTTCCATTGAAGGGTATTTTTTTTCTGCTGTCCTGTTAATTTTCCTGTACCGGCTAAAAGAATAAAAGCAAGACCCTGAACAAAAAGTATATAATCTATTCTGATATCAATAAATTCTTTGTATGTCATACTTATTTAATCGGCAGAAATGGTGCCTAAATTTACTATTCTGTATTTTTTTTATTTGAATTATAATACTTAAACAGGCGGAGGTCCTCCGTGGTGTCTTTCTTCTTCTTCAGCAGGTGTGGCTTTAAGTTCTGGAAGTTTTATCTTTTCTCCTCTTTTTACACCTGAAATTATCTCTGTTTGAATATTATTACTGATACCGACTTTTACTTCTCTGTTTTCAAGTCTGTTATCACCTGTTATTACAGTAACATAATGTTCGCCGTTTACGATACTGATAGCTTCAACAGGTAGAAGGAATATATCAGATTTATTTGCTATATGGATATCCACATCAACTGACATGCCGGGAAAAATCAATTGATAGGCACTTTTTCCTGAAGGTAATTTATCTGGAGGGATTCTGTCAAGTAATATCTTTATTTTCACTTCAAAGGTCGGTACATTCTGTACTTTTTCCGCCACAGGAGCAATATAGGTTATAACACCGGGGATCTCAAGTTCCGAATAAGCAGCAGCTATAACCGTTACAGGCAGATACGGCTCAAGGTGCCCTATATCGGCTTCATCTATACTGGCTGTTGCATATAAACTGTTAAAATCGGCAATATTCATCAGAGTCGTTCCTGCTACACTTGACATGGTCTGAGAAGCTACAACATCACCGACCTCTACTGCTCTGTTCGTAATTACGCCATCAATAGGAGATAAAATTTTGGTTTTAGAAAGTTTATTCAAATATTCGTTTTTCACTGCTTCTGCCTTGATAAGCTGTGCTTCTTTACTTAAAACACCCTGTCTGTCTGCCATAGTTCCGCCGGCCTGGGCAATTGCATTTTTCAAATCAAGCTTTGCCTGAAGGAGAGATTTCAGTGCAGTTTCAACAGTTCTTGCTTTCTCTGAAATATTCTGTTCACCGAGAGCTATCTGGGTCTGTAAAGATTTTTCAGCTTCTTCGACCTGTGCTCTGTTAATATTAATCGTCTCAATCCTTGTTCCCTGAAGAGCCATATTATACTCTTCTCTGGCAGAATTATATTGAGATTTTGCTATAAGAAATATTTTTTCCGAATCATCAAGGTCCTGCTTTGCAACAAAATCACTTTTATAAAGCTGCTTCTGCCTTTCATATTCCACTTCTGCATTTTTCATGGTAATTTCTGCCTGATTTACCTGTTCCATTTTCTGCACAATTTCCTCTTTTCTTGAACCGGCCATAGCTTCTTCAAGCTGAAGTTTTGCAACCTCAAGATTTCCCCTGCACTGTTCTACCTGAAATTGAGTAACTCTTTTCTGCTCTGATAGCATATCCTGTGCCTGTTTATATGATAGTTCTGCTTTAGCAATGGCTTCTCTCTTTATTGCAACAGACACATTATTGACATTTTCCTGAACATCTGCCGAAATCTTCGATTGATTGACAGCAGCAATCGATCCTTTGTAATCTGCTTCAGACTGTTTATATTGCTGCATTAATTCAGTGTCATCTATAATCGCTATTACAGAACCTTTTTTTACTTTATCCCCTTCTTCAAAAGGCAGACTTATTACCTTACCGCCCACTTCCGATTTTATATCTATTTCGGTTTTACTGTTAACAAGGCCTGTAGATATTATAGATACATCAAGGTTGCCTTTTTTCACTTCAGTCATTCTGTAATTTTTTTCATTTACATTCTGTGCCTGAATGTATTTATAAAATGAAAAGATAATCGATAAGATAATCATAATTATTATAGCATACGTCAAAATCTTATTTTTTTTCATATTGCTCACCTCATAATCTTCATTCATATCTCAAAGCCTCTATGGGATCCAGAGAAGCAGCCTTTCTTGCAGGATAAATTCCGAAGAAAACTCCTATCATTGCAGAAAAACTGAAAGAAATAAATATGGCCTGCAGGGAAACAATGGTCTTACTCATAACACCGAGATTACTGTAAGATGCTATTAAAGTATAACATCCTGCCATAAGCATGCCCAGACCTATTCCTATAATACCGCCTGTTATACCGAGGACCAGGGATTCTATAAGGAACTGTACTAAAATATCACGTCTTTTTGCACCTATAGCTTTCCGCAATCCTATTTCCCTTGTTCGTTCTGTAACTGAAACAAGCATTATATTCATAATACCTATACCTCCTACGATAAGGGAAATAAAGGCTATTCCGCCTAACATGTAAGTAAAAAGAGTAAGAGTTGTAGAAATCGTATTCAGCATTTCTTCCTGACTGTCAATATTAAAATTACTGGAATTATTCTTATGTAAAGGGAGAATAACTTTTTTAATTTCATCAATTGCATAATCTATGGTTTCAGAATTTTTCCCCTGAATATATATGGTTTCGATATATTTATCATCAAAAAATCTGGCCTTCATAGTAGTTAAAGGTATAAGTATCTGTTTATCAGGATCCTGTCCGAAGGATTTTCCTTTTTTTTCCAGGATTCCTATTACCATAAGTCTTGAACCGGAACCTTCGGAAGAGAAGGTTAATTTTACAGTCTTTCCTATAATATCTTTTGAATTATTAAATAATTTTTCCACCACTTTCGAACCTATTACACAGACAGGTGCTCTGCGGATCATTTCTGATGTTGTAAAAAATCGTCCTTCCTGAAGAGTAAGATTCTTTACGCTGTAATAATCGGGAGTTGTTCCTATAAGAGTAGTAGAGAGATTACTGGCAAGATACCTGGCACTGACATTATGAGATGTCTGGGGAGCAATACCTGTAATATAGGAAAATCTGTAGTTTTTCAGTGCATCTGCATCTCTGAAAGTAATCTTCCTGGCCTCCGAATCTGTCTCGTTTCCAATAACACTTCTTGGGTCTCCTCCTCTTAAATATATAAGATTTGTTCCCATGGAACTGAACTCCTGTGTCACACTGTATTTTGTGCCTTCACCTATGGATGTCATAACTATTACTGCAGCGACACCTATTATAATACCCAGCATAGTAAGAAGAGAACGTAATTTGTTTACTTTCAGAGCATTCCATGCTATTTTGAAACTTTTAAATATATTCATGCTACCTGCATTAGTAAGAGCAGAGGTTACAGGATGCTCAACTGTACCATTGTTAATTATAATCCTTTCGCTGTCTTTCAAATGTTCATCTGAAATTATTTTTCCGTCCTGTAATTTTACAACTCTCGTACCATACAGTGCCATATCACTGTTATGAGTTATTAATACGATAGTTCTTCCCTGTCGGTGAAGTTCCTGAAAGAGAGCCATTATTTCGCTCCCTGATTTTGTATCAAGATTGCCCGTAGGTTCATCTGCCAGAATTATAGGAGGATTATTTACAAGGGATCTTGCTATAGCCACTCTCTGCATCTGTCCTCCTGACAGTTCATTCGGATTATGGTGTATACGTTCTGCCAGACCGACAACTTTTAGAGACTTTTTTGAAATTTTTTGTCTATCAGATGCATTAATGCCTGAATAAATCATAGGAAGTTCTACATTTTCCTGTGCAGATATGCCGGGAAGTAGATGGAATTTCTGAAAGATAAAACCTATCTTTCTGTTTCTTATTCTGGCAAGTTCGTCATCATTCAGACGGGAAACTTCCATTCCGTCTAATTTATACGTACCACCTGTAGGCCTGTCAAGACAGCCTATTATATTCATCATAGTAGACTTTCCGCTTCCGGAAGCTCCCATAATAATAAGGAATTCTCCTTTTTCTACAAATAAATTAATATCTGAACAGGCATGAACATCTACACCGCCCATTCTGTAAGTTTTATAAATATGTGAGAGTTCTATAATAGACATATTGCACACACCTTTATAAAAAAGATAACCGATAATATAGCGAGTAGTAAATGATATTCCATTTTTTCACTGTTCACTATAATTATAGTATCCATAACATATTGTCAGGGATATTTTAAATGATTTTTCTTACAGAAGTTTTTTGAAAATGTAAAAAAATGTAACAAAGTATAATATTACCTGTTGAAATAGTACGGGAGATAATGAAAACGTTATATTATAACGGTAAGACAATCAAATTATAAAAGTTGTAAAACTTTGTAAGAAATTGTAAAATAAACTGTTTTTTTATTTAATCAGAGGTTATAATTATAGTGAAAAGTGAATGGAGACATAACTGATAAACGGTCACTGGCATAAAAAGGGGGATTATTATGTTAAAGGTAATACTCATAGATGATGATAAGGAACTCCTTGAACTTCTCGAAGAATATCTGACAAATAATGACATGGAAGTCTATAAAGCAAACTGCGGAGAAAAAGCCCTTGAAATGATCAAAGAAGACAGATTTGACATAGCAATACTGGATGTAATGATGCCAAACATGAACGGTCTTGAAGTGTTAAAAAGAATAAATAATGAATACAATTATCTTCCTGTAATTATGTTAACAGCAAAAGGCGATGAAGTAGACAGGATTCTCGGCCTGGAAATGGGGGCCGATGACTATATTCCGAAACCTTTCAATCCCAGAGAATTACTGGCAAGAATTAAAGCTGTCATAAGAAGAAAGGAAAAGGTGGACACAGCACATGTAACAGAAGAAATAAATGGAGAAACGGTAAAACTGGATCTGAAAAAGAGACAGGCTACTGTCAGAGGAGAGTTACTGGAACTGACTTCCCTGGAGTTTGACATATTAAACATTTTTATTAAAAATAAAGGTATTGTATTATCAAGGGAAAAAATTATGGATCTTTCAAGAGGACAGGCTTTTACTGCCTTTGATCGCTCCATAGACGCCAATATAAGTCGTTTGCGTCAGAAAATAGAAAAAGATCCTAAAAAACCTGAGCTCATAAAAACCATATGGGGAATAGGTTATGTTTTTGCAGGAGAGTAAACTTGATTAAATTATCAAAATTATATCTCCAGATATATATTTATTTCCTGGCTGTTGTAGTTATAATAAATGTACTGATTCCTATGATGCTGTTTCGTCCCATGAATAAACCTCCTCATGTAGAGATGACCCGGCATGTTATATATATTATAGAATATATAAGAAACTATAACACATCTGAAAACAACCTTCCGTCACTGTTACGAAGTCTTTCTGAAAAAACAAATTGTGACATATCACTCTATGATAAAAATGGGAAAATTATAATTACTACAGAGAAATATAAAAAAGACCTTGATGAAAATATAATAAAAAAACTCAATAATAATCAGGATTATACAATAGACGAATTTGATGAAGGTCCCGGCAAAGGGCCTTTTATATTATTTTCTGAACATAAAGATTTATACTACAGTTATATAGGAATTTTTCACAGGCACCGCCCCATATCTCAAACAAGATTTCTCTTTATTTTATTATTCTGCAGTATATTACTCTCTATACTGGTCTATCCTCTGGTACGATATCTGACAAAACCACTGGAGGAAATAACAGAAAAAGCTCTTAAATTTTCTATGGGAGACTTTACCGGTATAGAAAACAATATTACTCCTAAAGGTAATGATGAAATTGCAACACTGACAGGAGCTTTCTATCATATGGCAAATGAACTTGCCGCCATTATTGAAGGGAAAAAAGAATTGATTTCAGATATATCCCACGAACTGGGATCACCTCTGAGCAGAATGAGACTGGCAGTACAGCTTATTGAAGATAAAGTGAATGAAAATCAGATACCGTCAATTAAAAATGTAGAGAAACTTACGAAAAATATAGAAGAAATGTCAAAACTGGTAAAGGAATTACTGGATTTCTCCAGGATGGATAAAGGATATAATTTAAAGATAGAAGCAGTTAATCTGGAAGAACTGATTACAGGGGTAATACAAAAATTTCAACTATTCATTGAAAAAAAGGATATAAAAATAAACATTGAAAATAAAAATAATATGAGTCACGTCTTTATAGACAGAAATAGAATAAGCAGAGTTATTGAAAATTTACTTAACAATGCTATTGATTATTCCCCCGTATCAGGTAAAATTGACATTATTCTGGTAAAAAATAACGGTCATTTTTCAGTTTCCATAAAAGATGAGGGGCCCGGTATATCGGAAGACAATAAAGAAAAAATCTTCGAACCATTTTTCAGAGAAGACAGTTCAAGAACAAGAGAAACAGGAGGCACCGGGCTCGGACTTGCTATAGTAGAAAAAATAATAACACTCCATGGAGGTAAAATAATGGTGGAAAATCCCGGACATAAGGGAGCATTAATAACCTTTACTATTTAACAGAGAGCTATCCTTGCTATGAATAGTGTTCATTATTTTTACTCGTTCCATATCACATCTGATTAATTTTCTGAGAGCATATAGTTTTGTCAGACTCTTATTCCACCGTTCTTCTTCCCCTATAATCTCCTTTAATAATTCTATTATATGAATAAATCTCTCCACCAGTATAAGAGATGATGAATCATGTTTCTCTTTCATAAGTCACCTCGCTCTATTATAAGTCCGGACTGAGAATATATTTACTGATTACCGCTCCAGATAAGTTCGTATCCATTTCTAAAACCTGTCCCTTACAGGACTCTTCCGGAAAAGATATGATCCTGTTACGTGGCAAACCGGTTTTGCAGACTGTTAATATTTTGCGTCTATATAATTTATAACTCTCTTTTAAT
>CAYSLJ010000082.1:0-5543 GCA_964431735.1 uncultured Synergistia bacterium
AGGATACTAATCGTTCTAACAATTTGCCGGAGTTATTTTTCTTACAGTCCTTAATGTCTCTGTCCTCACTATAACCACATACATTACAGGTGAATATTCTGTCTGAAAGAGAGATGTCTACAATATTACCGCACTTATGACACCATTTCGTTGTCGGCAGATTTCTGTCCAGTATTATTACCTGGCCCGATTGCTCTAATTTACTCTTTATCGTTCCAAGCGCTGAATTCTGAACCTGTTTCCCGAATAATCCTTTATGCCATCCCTTTATATTCTCATCCTGCATATAGATTAATTCATTATTTCTTAATAATTCAGATACTATCTTATTGGCTTTATTTCTCCTTTGATTGACTATATGTTCATCTTCTCTTCTTATGGCAAGAAGAATTTTATATCTATTCTTTGAACCCTTTACTCTTCTATATAATTTCCTCTGTAGAGTCTTAAGGCGTTAACTTTCTCCAATAGATATATTATATTTCTCACCTTCTAAAGTCCGTGGGCTTTCCCCGGAAATCGTAAATATAATATGTAATACAGCTTACAAACACTTATGAGGTGTATTACAATTTTGATTGCGTTTTTTTACGACAGGTAAATTCACCTTTACTGAAAATTATAGTTAATGCATATAAATCTGTAATTAGTGAATAGTGAGTAGTGAATAGTGAATGGCAGGTAATGTCTTATTTTATTCACTTTTCACCTTTCACTTTTCACTCTGAATATTCTATAACAAATTTCTTTTTCCCTTGTATGTAAAATCACCTGTCATTTTTAAACGCAATTTATAATTTTTTTTTCATAAAAAGTCTTTACTTTATTTTTTTTCACGTGATATCCTATATAGATAACTACAGCTTTGAAAATCAACTAAATACACTCTCAAGGAGGTAAATAAAATGGGAATAGGAATAGGAAATAGTAATGTATCAACAAATGTAGTAAATAATTATTTCGGCGGCGCATCCCCGATGGGAATGATGCAGCAGAATCCTATGATGCAGATGATGCAGATGATGACGGGAGCACTTCAGGGAATGACCGGAGGCCCCTGTCAGGAAATGATGGGTGGTATGGGTATGCCAGGTATGGGTATGCCAGGTATGGGTATGCCAGGTATGGGTATGCCAGGTATGGATGGCATGTCAGGTTTCAGCCCTATGATGGGTAATAATATAGGTAATTTTCTCGGTACTCAGCAGAATCCTATGATGCAGATGATGCAGATGATGATGCAGATGATGCAGATGATGATGATGATGATGGGTGGAGGAGCAAATCCATTTATGGGTGGCATGATGCCCGGTATGATGGGTGGTATGCCAGGTATGGGCGGTATGGGTGGCGGAATGCCAGGCATGGGCGGCGGCGGTTTCCCCGGCATGGGCGGAGGTTATCCCGGTATGGGCGGTATGGGCGGTATGGGTGGCGGAATGCCCTATGCAGGAGCCTATGCAGGACCTAACGGAGCAGGAGCTTATGCAGGTACAGGCGGAGCAGGTGGAGCAGGCGGAGCAGGACCTTATACAGGCCCAATGGGAACAGGGAGCGGCGCTGCTGCAGTTAACGTGGGAAGACAATTTCTCGGACAGAATGCTATTGATATAAAAGGTAAAATGCCTCACTTTACAGCAGCAGGCGGACAGACCAATAACTGTGCAGATTTTGTAAGTTCATGTCTTGAGAGCCAGGGTCTTATAAAAGGTCATCATATAAATGTAAAAGAAATGGAACAGTCTTTAATCAAACAGGGCTACAGACAGATTCCTTTAAATCAGGCAAAAGCCGGTGATGTATGGATGAATTCCAGTAGAGGCCATACGGAACTTGTTCAGGGCTTCCAGAACGGTAAATTAAAGTTAATAGGTTCAAATAACGACAGGCCCGGACATCAGGTAATTTCAGAAGGTAGTGCCACAAGCGGTGTAGTATACAGCAGACAGTAATCCTGTAAAAAAAATACTGCAGACATTTTATGTCTGCAGTATTTTTTTACGGCTTTAAAATTACCCCTTTAGAAGAACGGCCATCTATTTTTACATTTAACGGTTTATCGAAACGTATATGATTTACAAAATCATATTTTTTATAAAGAGGTTGTTCTCTTAGCCATTTCCAATCGACAAACTCCTCTTTTCCTTCTGTCTGGACATGGAAATAACCGAGTCTTAAAGAAGTAATATTATGAAAGAAATGGCTTCCCTGTGAGGGATCTACTTTAAAATCCTTCAGATTTGCTTCTACAATAACCTTTGCCTGTGATATATGAGCCCATTCTACCGGTATGCCAAGCCACGGGTCAGATGTTCCCCATCGGCCAAAACCTGAAAGTATATAATGTTTTCCTTCATTAATAAATTTTTGATTTATTTTTTCTATTTCCTGTGCAATTACACGGGTTCTGGACACATCAAATTTTTCAGGATCTATATAGATAATATCATAGAGACCATCAAAAACTCCGTTACCAAGAGCATGGTTTGTATTACACAGAGTTTCTTCTTTTATAATATTATCTACAGAAACAGTAAAGGTTTCACTGCCCATTACCCAGGGCCTTATCTGAAGGAAATAAAACTGCGGTTTCCTCTCTTTGTCTCTGTAAAGATTTAAAGCAAATTCAATTTCTACAGGACAGGCAAAAGCATTTTCTCCCAGTTTTAAGAGTATTTTCAGGATATCTGAAAGAGGGAAAACTTCATATTTTAAAATATTGGCAAAGGTAATAATTCTTGGTCCCGGAATTGACAGTGTATCACGTATAACCTGATTATCTATCGAATAGGTGCTCCCTACAAAAAAGAGACTTCCATCTGCTTCTGCCCTGGATAGATCAAGTTTTTTTAGAGTAGAACAGTCATCCCCTGTTATATGAATATCATCTTCCATAAGATTCAATGCATAAAATTGACTCTGAGTCTTCTTCATAAATTCCCTGGGACTTGAATAAACAGGATTCATCTCAGGATAGGCAGGTGAAAAACTATAAGCCTGGCCTCCGCTGACAACTGTTTTACCAAGACCTAAAGCAAGACATGCAAGACCATCTTCCGGTTTCATTCGTTCAAAGGGATAAAAATTATAAGACTGAGCAACACCTGATACTACGGGGTAAAATACATCGCCATACTGTTCTCCTGCAACCTGCTGAATAATCACAGCCATTTTCTGTTCTTCAATACGCTGGTTTGTATTTTTCCCGTAAGCTTTCGGAGACTGAAAGAATGTTGACGCATAGACAAGCTTTATAGCATCACATAAATGATTAAGCCTGACCGTAATATCACGATGATTATTTGGAAGCATATAGGTGCTGTAGAGACCGGCAAATGGTATAAAATGGGAATCTTCAAGAAGACTCGATGAACGTACAGCCAGGGGATAATTTACTTTATGAAGAAATTCTTTAAGGGCTGAATGGATTCTTCCAGGAAGATGGCATTTCATAAAGGCTTCAACAATTTTATTATCATTTGTTTCTTTAATGGCAAATTCTTCAAGGCAATTGATTTTCAGAAATTCTTCAAACACCTCTGTACAGATAACAGTTGCTTTCGGAACGAGTATGTCTATATGTTCATAATTTTTAAAAGCATCTGTCTGAGCCAGGAGTGAATTAATAAAAGCTATGCTCCTTCCTTTCCCTCCGAGAGAACCGGCACCAAGTTTTACAAAATCACTGTCAGGATCAAATTTAAAAGGCTGAAAATCAGCAATAACACCATGCTGATAAGTCTCTATTATCTGCTTTATAGTTTGTCTCAATACTTTTCTTACTTCATCTATATTCTTATAATCTGATGTTTTCTTGGGCCTCAGTTCATTTGCAGCTTCAAATTCACTTCTGGCCATAAGCCATGTAGAAATATGATTCCTTCTGGCATGATATTCAAGACTTTCTGCAGGAACAGTTAAAACCATCTGTTCCATATCGTGAAGATTTTTTGCTCTTCCTGCTTCCCTTCCGTCAGGATATCGGAAAATAAAATCTCCGAAACCAAAATTTTCCTGCATAAAAGTCCTTAATTCATGGAGAAAATTCTGAGAATTTTTATCTAAAAAAGCTATATTTTTCTGTGATGCTATAAACTGTATTTCAGGCTCTGAGGATTGCAACAGAACAGGAGGAGGTTCTGTTTGAGATTTTATTTTTTCTACAAGTTTTAAACCTGCCTGAGGATCAGATTCTCCTTCCAGAGGAAATCTTATATCACTGATTACTCCAAGAATATTTTGTCTGTACATTTCATAAATGGTAACTGCCTCTTCAAAGGTCTCTGCAAGCATAATTTTAGGCCTTGCCCTCATACGAAGAAGTCTGTGAACTGCATTGACACTTTCTGAAATCAGGAGTCTTGTTTGAGTCATAATCTCAGTATAAATTACAGGAAGAAATGAAGAATAATAAAGAGGGCTGTCTTCAACAATCAGAATCACCCGCACTCCTGCTCTCGTATCTTCCCGGACATTAAATAAATCTTCCACATATTTAACAATAGCCAGAAGAATTTTACTATCTCCTGACCAGTAGAAAATTTTATCTATCCCTTTTCGCTTTTTTAATTCAACAAAATTCTCAAGTTCTACTGTATTATAACTGAGAAGCACTACAGCCATACCGGGATCAAACTCTTTAACCTTCTTTCCGAATTCAAAGGGATCCATATCTACAATACGGGGCATAGTAATAACCAGATTGAAAGATCTCTCTCTAAGGGCAAAAAAAGCTTCCTGTGCGGAAGACACCCTTTTTATTCTCGGAACAAAGCTCAGATTCAAGTCGACATATTCACTCATAATCTTTTCCGACAGACGACCATCCTGCTCTAAAACAAAAGCATCATACATACTGGATACAATAAGTATTTCTCTGACCCGAAATTTCATCAGATCATGAAAACCGCTGAATTGATGCTCCATATCCTGATGTGAACCCATAATGTAATACCTCTTATACAAAAGAATTCATTTACTATTCTATTTTACGGGAAAATTTCCTTGATTTTTTTTGCAAAAGAATTGCCTTTAATGAAAAAATGTATTAATATTGATGAGAGTAAAACATAGTGAGGAGAAAAGTGAAGAGTGATTGGCGAGCAGCACGTAACTATTAATACCTCCTTTGACGCGTAATGCATGACGGGAGCAAGACCTTTATTACAGGTCAATATATACGTTATCTGCCATAAAACAAGTAAAATATATTATCCGTCACTCAACACAATATAAAAAATGTCTACAACAGTCAATGATTTAATATTAGTATATATAGAAGAAAATCCTGCTTTTTTTGGCAGGATTGAAGATATAACTCCTGACATAAAATCGGGATGGTGGCATGTTCACATAATGGTATTGTCTATTCCGCCACGTATTATTACCTGGATATTAGAAGATTCACAGATACAGGGAAAAGGCTTTACAATGGGGGGAATCCCTATAAGGCTGGAAAAAGTACCTTCTCCATACAAAGGAGAAAATAAAGACATAGAAGAAGATGGAAAGGTAATTTCTCTCGGAGAAAGACAGGAAGAAGA
>CAYSLJ010000082.1:5643-31513 GCA_964431735.1 uncultured Synergistia bacterium
AAGACATAGAAGAAGATGGAAAGGTAATTTCTCTCGGAGAAAGACAGGAAGAAGACATAGAAGAAGATGGAAAGGTAATTTCTCTCGGAGAAAGACAGGAAGAAGACATAGAAGAAGATGGAAAGGTAATTTCTCTCGGAGAAAGACAGGAAGAAGATAAACCGCAGAAAAATCTTGAATCTAAAGTAATTTCTTTAATGGATAGACGTAAAAAATAAACTTAATAAATGCTTGTTCTATGAATAACCACGTGGTATAATAAAATTGTATGTAAATAAGATTTAAGAAAGGAGGGAGATCGGGCTTTATCTGAGAAAAATATAGACCAGCAGGGGGATTACTATGAGTGCGAGGTTAACTCTTGGAAACAGGAGAGATTTTGTCATAGGTAGTGATTTAAAGTATTTTATTGCCAATATAGCTAATTCTTCAATAAAAAGTGAAATCCTGGAGTTCTTTTACTATAATCCCAGTACAGTATACAGTCCTTTTCTCATTTCTGAAGCCATCGGAAGAAAAGAAGAACAGGTTAAAGAAGCTCTTGATGATTTTGTAGAAGCAGGATTACTGAGACAGATAAGAGATATGCCATCTCCTTCTTATGTACCTATGGAAAATAGCAGTTTCCATGATTTACTTGATAAATTTATCAGGTTATTTAACAGCAATAATGGACGCGAACTGGTTCGTTCAATAATAGATGATATGCTGGCGGGAAACCGTCATTACAATAGAAAAAAAAGAGAAAATTGTATATAAATAGATTATTACAAAACATAAATAAGCTCAAAAGACTCCGGTCTTTTGAGCTTATTTATAAATATTAGAAAGGTGGTTTTTTCATGGCAGGGAAAAAATACAAACTTATGAGAAGTAAGTTTTTACTTCCTCTGAGTGATAAAATCGGAAGAAGTGAGAGAATAAAAGATGGTTATGTACTTACGGAAAAAAATCTCATAAAAGAAACAGGCAGATATACAGAAGAAACAGGGGAAAGAATTATAAGAGATTATGGCACAGAACTTCAGATAATAGGTTGTGAAAAAGAAGGTAATTTCACCTTATGTGATATAAAAAAATTAAGAGGAGTCATTATGCCGGGCTTTGTAAAAGCCCATGGTCATGATCACGAATCTCCCATAATAGGTGTGGCGAAAGATGAACCTCTTACTGCATGGCTCGACCATGCAGTAAACCTGTTCACAGGGTTTATGAACGAACAAAGAAATATTTTAGAGAAGAAATTCGAAAAATCGCCAAACTATATTACCTATATAAAAGCCAGACTGGACGATATATATTATGGCATAACATCTTCTATGGTTCATCACTGCAATCATAATAAATACAGAGTAGAAGAAATAGTCAGGGCAAATCTGAAGGCAGGTACGAAAATGATAGTGGCAGTAGGTGCACAGGATAGAAATTATGATGAACGTATACTTGACACACCTGACGCATCGGTAAAAAGACTGGATGAATATATTAAAAAATTTGCAGGTACAGAAAGAACATGGATAATCCCGGGACCTGACCAGGATTTTTCAAACGGCCCTGAACAATTGAAAGCTTTAAAAAAATGGGCAAGAGAAAATAACACACTCATACACATGCATTCTTCGGAAGAACCCAATACAACTAAATGGTTCAGAGAAACGTACGGCCATACCCCTGTGGAATATGCTCACTCCATAGATTTTCTGGATGAAAACACTATACTGGCACATCAGGTAAACTGTACAGAAAGGGATCTAGAAATCCTCAGAGATACGGGAACAAAGATTGTTCACAACCCTCTTGCCAATACCATCCTCGGTTCAGGAATGCCTCCTGTTATAAAAATGATGGAGATAGGTATACCTGTAGTAATATCAACAGACGGTTCCGGCAGTGCAGACAATCAAAATATGCTGATGGCTGCAAAGCTCGCCTCTCAATATCAGAAAGCATTGCATCAGGATGCCTATGTGCTTCCTGCCCAGAAACTCCTGGAAATGGTTACAATAGAACCGGCAAAATTCCTCAGACTGAATGCAGGAAGTCTGGAAGAAGGTAAAGATGCTGATTTCATATTCCTCGATATTACTTCGCCAAATATGACACCTACCAGAGAGGATAATCTCGTAGAAAACCTGATATGGGCGTCTAACGGAAATGAAGTAAAGTATGTCATAGCAAACGGCGAAATACTTATGAATAACGGAACTTTTACTACTCTGAATGAAGATGAAGTAAAAAATGAAGTATATGAGCTTTCAGAGATGTTCGTAGAATACAGAAAAACAGCGAAAGAGATAAAAGGAACGGGAGCTCATAAGTAGTGAAAAGTGAGTAGTGAAACGTGAAAAGACAAACACCTTTCACTTTTCACGTTTCACTTTTCACTCTTTTAATGCTTTATTTATAAGTTCTTCAAATTCAGGCCTTGGTTTATATCCCTTTTCATTTAAGCCCATTAAAGCATCCTGTATAAGAACCTTGGCATCTTCTATTGTTGCAAGAGATTTTTTGAAATCGGAAAAATCATCTTTTTCAAGACAGAAAATACCTTTTGTTATACCTTCCAGCAATTTATCATAACAGGACAGAACTTTTTTATTAATCTCTTCATATCCTTCAGGAACTTTGTTTTCCATAACTTTTGCCTTTATTTGCTCAAGAGTTTTCTTATTATGGGTAACAATTACTTTAAGTGTTTCCATAGATTCTTTCGATGGTTTTGTCTGTTTAACCGGTTTTGAAGGTGTGGCTGTTCCTGTTGTTCCCGTAACACCTGTCTCTCCCGTAACACCTGTTTCTCCCGTAACACCTGTCTCTCCTGTTTCTCCTGTATTACCGGCATTACTGGCTGAAGATTCTTCAGGAGTAATATCTTTAAGACCGTTTCCGAGTTCAAGAAGGACAAAACTGGTACACAGTGTTGACGTATATATAGAATTACCATATTTTTCCTCTGCGGTTTTGCCCTGATCCTGTGCTATTTTCATCAAATTTTCTATATTTATGTTTGATACTTCAACCCACGAATTAGGGTCCATTGCACCGTTCGGCTCAGACGGCAATACAGGTACAGGAGTAGCAGTCGGATAAGGAGACGGTGTAGCATTTACACTTCCGTTCTGACAGCCGCCGTAGATAGAGATAGAAAGTAACATAATAAATAAAATTGAAATATATTTCATAGATTTCACTTCCTTTATATCGGAGTCGTGACGCGTAACGCGTAACGCGTGACGGGTAATACGCCACGATTTTGAATATTTATGATAGCATAATCTGAAAAAAATGTCTATTTATTTTATATTTTATAGTTAGTTTCATAACTTATTAGAAATTAAGTGCTTCGTGACGCGTAACGCGTGACGCGTGACGCGAGGATTATCTGTAATTTGTTGTGAACTACACTATAAAGGTATAGGAATTTTCATTTTTAATGGCCTAAAATAAAGCTTTAGATAAAAATTAAGTAAAGGCAGTTTATCTAATAATTTAAAAGAAAAACAGGCTTCATAAAGCCTGTTTTTCTTTTAAGAAAGGGTATGCTGTTATTTTACAGCATTTTTTCTGGCTGCTTCATAATCATGTTCTGCAGCCTGAACCACAGCATTCATGTCATTCAGCATAAGCTTATCTTTTTCAGTAACATTCTGACCTTCAAGGGATTCATTATATCCCCTGAGAACTTCTTTTGCCCTGTCAAGCTCGGCTTTCTTTATATCAACATCGGAAATCTTCTTCTTATTCAACTGTTCATAAAGGGTTTTTCCGCCAAAAATCAGGGCACCTGCCCCTGCACCTATGGCTGATCCCGTAGCTCCGCCGAATATCAATCCTACAGGTGCAAACATAACCATACCTATTCCTGCACCTGCAGCGGTTTTACCAAGAGTGCCAATCTCACGACCTTCAAGGGCCTTATCCATATGTTTATCAACCTTCTGGTTAATATCCATAGTAAGATTTCTGACAGTCCTTCTTATTACGGGGCCTATCACTGCACCGCCTGCGCCTGAGATCGCTCCTGCCGCCGCACTTATACCCATGACAGGTAAACCTGCCGTTCCTAACATCATTACAGCAGGAATAGCAGTAATAGCACCGGTAGCAGCACCGGCACCGCCGCCAAGAATTACTTTACCTGCAGTTGTAGCAGCTCTTCCTCCCACACCGCCGCCTACCGCTCCGGCAAGCACCATACCGGAGTTACCGGTAAGAGCCTGTGCTACCATACCTGTCATAACTCCGCCTGAGATACCGTCACTTACAGAAGTAAATGCATTGCCGCTGAGACTGCCACTTGCTCCTGAAAGTCCACCCAGTATGGCAGCAGTAGTAAGTGTAGTGGCTCCAGGCAATGCTCCTCCGAGAAGAGCACTCATGGCAAGTGTCACTGCGACACCGGTACCTGCCCCTACGGCAGCTCCGCCTATTAAAGAATTAATATCTCCCGAAAGAGGATTATCTTCAGATTTCCTGGCCTCTCCGATTCTGGTTCCTGCATAGCCTCCGATGGCTCCCGCTACCAGTCCTACAGGACCGCCTCCGAAGATAAAACCTTCTATGCCTCCGCCCATAGCTGCACCTGTAGGAGAAGATGAAGCTTTATCGCCAAGTTCGCTTACACTGGCACAATGTTGAAAAAGAGAAATCTCTTCCTTTGAAAAACCAAAATTTGTAAGAGTTGCAGTAAAACCTTCTTCCAGGAAGGGAATATTTACAAGTGATGCGGCAATCTTTAATTTATCTACAGGTAATTGTTCTCTTAAACTTTTCAGACTCCCTGCATTGATTTTATAAATATGTCTGGGTTTTGTATAATCCAGTATCTTCCTGCCGAGAGAAAGAAATTTCTCTCCCCCGCCGTCTGACTGCTTCAAATCCACTTTATCCAGCGGTTCCCCGGTCTGTTCTTTTATATCCTTCTGAGGAGCAATTTTTATGTCATCTTTTATTCTGACATTATTATTAAGTATCCTCATAATAATCTTCCTTTACAAAAGGGGCGACTTTCATCGCCCCTTCATTAAACATTATTTAATTGAATTGGCTATCTGATTCTGAAGACTGTTTATATCAGACTGAAGCTGATTGAATTCAGAAGCAGAACGCTGATAATCACTCTGAGCACTGTTTGCTGCAGACTGGGCAGAAGAGAGTGAACTCTGTGCACCGGAGACCTGGCCTCTCAGTGAAGAGGCTTCATTTCTTGCTCTGTTTGCTTCGTCAAGATATCTTCCTTTTTCCATAGGAATACTTGAGAGAATGCTCTCTGCTTCACTTTCGTTACGTCTTGCCCTGTCTTCAGTATCTCTTATCTGATTCTCTTTATTGGACACATCCTGTCTCATAGAGTTAACATGACTCTGTTTACTGTCAACAGTGGACTTCTTGCCGGAATATTCCGAATTATACTGACGTTCTTTCTGGTCATATTCAGATTTAAGTGTCTGTTTATGACTGTCAAGATCCTTCTGAAGTCCTTTTTCTACACCGGCCAGCTCATCCTTAAGTTCTCCTTCTCTCTTTGCATAATGGACATCGCCTTCCTGTTTTATAAGGTCAGGCATATCGGCTTTCTTTTTGTCAAGACTATCCTGTTTTACATTCAGGTCTTTCTCTCTGCTGTCAAGAGAAGATTTTCTTGCATCATATTTACCCTGAAGTTCTTTTGTTGTCACATCAACACGGGAATCTGACTGGTCATTGACGATATTATCCATCTCTTTATTTTTCCTGTCATATTCCCTGTCTCTTGCATCCATAGAATCTTCAAAGTTCTCGAGGCCGGCTTTTCTTTCCTGATATTTATCTTCTGAAGCCTTCTTGTGATCTTCGAGTCTCTGATTTGCTCTCTGATCTGCAATCTCATCCTGTTTTCCTGTCTTTTCCTGAACCTGAGCCATAATACCGTCAAATTCTTTGGTTTTCTCTGCTACTTTTTTATCCATAGCGTTTACGTTCTCCTTAAGAGCTGCTTCTTCTGTCGCTACATGGGCATCTTCATTCTGCTTTGCCTGCTGAAGTGATTGTGTCTGATTGACAAAATAAGTTTCCGCATCTGCCTTCTTGGTCTTAATCTCTTCTTCTGCTTTTTTGAGGCCATCTATACGTTTGGTATATTCTTTATCTTTCATATCAAGCTCTACGCTCTCTTTACCCTTGGCAAGACCGCTCGTCACATCATGTGCTCTGTCTCCGATGAAGTCAACAAGTTTTGCTCCGCCGAGTCCGAGAAGGGCTGCGCCTGCCACAAGACCTATACCTGCTCCTATGACACCTGTTTTCGTAATAGTACTTAAAGCAACGTCTTTTGCTATAATTCCTGCAGTAAGACCTGCACCGGACCCTATAAGACCTCCAAGGGCAAGGCCGCCTGTACCTCCCATAATCAAGCCTGCTCCTATGGCTCCTTTTGAGGCCCAGTCTTCCAGCTTGCTTTCTTTTCTTGCCGGTTCATCGGATTTCTTGGTTTCCACAGGCTGAGGATTCTTGTTAAATGCTTCACCTATGGTAGCAGGGCCTATAGCCAGAGCTGCTGTGGGAGCATAACCTGCCGCATATCCAACTTTAGAACCGAGATAGGCTCCTCCTGCCACACCGAGTACTGTACCTGCCAGTATACCTGCTCTTGCAAGAGCATTACCGCTGGAAAACGCATCGGCAATGATGGATAATCCCTGGCTTCCGCCGAGTATTGCAGTAGGAACGCCTGCGCCGAGACCAATAATACCCATAGCGGCTGCTCCGCCCAGGGCACCTATATTTGCTCCTGCTACTCCGCCTCCTACGGCTCCTACCGTGCCTATAATACGCCCCATTTTATCTCCTGCTTCATGGGCTTTATGGGCACCTCTTTTGAACACACCCGGTATTTCTGTATTATTCTGAGCTTTAAGCTGCAGTATATCCTCTTTCGAAAGAACTGCTCCCGTATCGCCGGTACCGGAACTCAGGACAACTCCGTCTTTCTGTTCCAGGTTAACCTCTGCCTCTTTGGTTTTTGCCGGAGTCAGTGTCTTATTTATCGGTGTTGAAACAAGACTTTTATCTATCTTCATTGTAAAGTTCCTCCTTCTCTACGAATTTACCATTTTCTTAAGAACATTCATTGCCACACCTGAAGCGACTCCTATGACTCCTCCGAGAACTGCGCCTCCGAGAACTGTTCCTACAACACCATAACGGGCTTCTGATGTAACTGTCTGGGATTTCTCTTCCATTTTAACCTGGCCGAGAAGATTTTTATCGGGTCTGTCACCTTTTACATCTATATCCTCAGCATGTTTCATATGTTTTTCCAGATCAAATTTGGAAGGATCTCTGTAAAGTTGTGAGTCTTTAAATGCATCGGGAGAATATTTAACATCCTGACGTATCATTACAGACGCATCCTGTGGAACTTCACCAATTTTAACGCCTGTTTCCATTTTAGGAACTTCCCATTTTATAACCTGCTCTCCGCCGGTTCTGAGTTTTTCCCATGTAGCATCTACAAGACCCACTCCTGCTCCCACTGCTGCTCCTATGGCACCTGATTTAATTATGGTTTTTGTGTCATCACCATAGTTTACATTTACAGGTTCCTTTTTCTCTTCTGCTTCGCCTTTATGTCTTATCTTATCAAGAGCCACGTAAGCTGCAGTTCCTGCCACACCTACGACTGCTCCCACTGCGGCACCTTTGGCACCTTCTAAAACTGAATTGGTAGTAAAGGCAAATTTACCATCTATACTCTTCGGAGTTTTATATTCTCCTACTTCTTTATATTCTATCTTCGGTTCAAAGTGGTATCTTACAGATGCGCCTGAAGTTTCCACTTCTTTAAGTCCGTCTGCTGTGGCAACAGTAGTTTTGCCGGATATATCCTGTTTCACAGTATCAACGCCTGTAACCTTCGGATCTATTATCTTATGTGTTTCCCACTCAACCTTCGGGTTCATTGCATCTCCTGCTGAATCCAGCATACCCTTTACAGTACCGAGTGTTCCTCCTACAGCTGCTCCGCCTGCGGCACCGAGAACAAATTTATCCTTTGTGCTCAGGTTTTTGTAACTGCCTTCCACGCTTACCTGAACCGGTTCAGACAGATGATCAACTGTATCTTTAATATTATTTATATCATTTTTAAGCTGGCTGCCCTGCTGATCAAGCTGTCGCGCTTCTTTATCACTTACATAACCACTGCCGCGGTTGCCTGTGATATTTTTATTTATCCAGTTTCCTATAGTACTCATTCTCACACACCCTTCCTTTCTAATGTTTCATATTGGCCAGCTGCTGTTCAAGACGGGATTTCTCTGCTCTGAGACTACCTATCTGACCATCTATCTGGGCCTTCTGATTCACAAATTTGTTCCTGTCTGCCTGGGCCTGAGCAATCTGCCTGTTAAGAGAGTCTATCTGACTCCTGAGGGAATCACGCTCACTCACGGCACTATCTCTTTCCCTTCTGGCAGAACCGACTTCAGTTTCTCTCCTGTTCTGGGCATCTCTGAGTTTATAGTTAGAAGACTGTTCATGGGACTGGGCATTACTTAACTGATAGCTCAGGGTGCTCACCTGATTCTGAAGGGTCTGTTCTTCGGAAGACAGCTGTCTGTCTTTATTTTCAAGGTCATTCATTTTACTATGATGATTGCTCTGGAGAGTCTGGAGAGAAGAACTATGTTGACTGTCTACATCAGTTGTTTTCTGTTTGAAGCTGTTCTTTAAATCAACCTCTTTCTGATCATACTGCGCTTCAAGAGCAGGTTTTCTTTCTTCAAAATTCTTCAGACCATCTGTCTTTATCTGACTGTCAAGAGACTGGTTTTCAGTGGTCATCTTACCGTCCCAGTCATTGAAACCTTTTTCTCTTACATCCTGTTTCTTCTGGAGATCATCATATTTGGCATTTACAGGTACCATTTTCTGATCATAACTGGCAACTGTTTTCTGTTCAATAAGATCTGACTGGGCAGTTTCTCTGCCTTTAAGTTCTTTATCTCTATCATTGAGTTTTGTCTCAAATTGATCCAGTTCTCCGTGGAGACCTGCATATTTTGCGTCTGCAGGTTTCTTTATATCGGCAAATATCTTATCTGCTTTACCGTTTATAATACCTTCTATATTTCTGTCAGCATCACTCACTATTTTTTCCTTTTCATCGAGTGTCTTCTGCTGTCCATCAATATAACTCTGTGTTTCTGTCTTTTTCTGAGAAAGAGCAGTTTCTTTACCATCTATATAATCTTTTGTTTCTTTCTGCTGTCCCTCCAGTTCTTTTTCCTTTACGGCAAAGAAATCCTGAAGTTCCTTTGTTTCTCCCTGAACTTTTCCGCTCAGGTCAGTAAATTCTGCTTCTTTTTTTGCAACAAGCTCTCTCTTTTCCTGAAGATTAATTCCGTCTTTATCGGGGAATGCTTTATTCTTTGCCCACTGTACTCCTTTAGACGCCACAGTGGCCATAGCATATCCGCCAAGGGCAGACATACCGCCGAGTATAACTGCTCCTATTCCTGCTCCTACGAGTCCTCCCATACCTATGGAAGACAGAGCTACATCTTTTGCTATAACACCGGAAGTAAGTGCTACTCCTCCTCCTATACCGGCACCGATGGCTGCTCCGCCAAGTCCGCCTGTAATAAGACCTATACCTCCGCCAACACCCTGAAGGGTTTTGGTTATAGTTCCTTCTTTATAATAACTGGCTTTGCCGCTTTCTTCTCCTTTGCCAAAGCCTCCTACGTGATATCCTACTGCTATACCGCCTGCTACTGCACAGGCTGTTCCTGCAACTATGGCAGCTTTTGCAACTGCTCCGCCTGTACCGAGAACTGTACCGGCGAAAGCAAGTCCATGAGCTCCCTGAAGGACTGCATTGGCAGGGCCAAGGCTCAGACCTGTAATACCGCCTGCCACTCCGCCTCCTATTATACCGCCGTAAAGACCTGCAGTACCAAGGGCAAGTCCTGTTGCCACTCCCACTCCGCCTCTAATTTTACTGGCTCTCCCTTCTTCTCTGGCTTCAGTTTTGCCAAGTTTACCCATAATCATTTCTTTTGTCAACACCGGTTCGTCTTTTACGGCAGTTGTGACAAATCCGTCTTTTGGTTCAAGTCCTTTTTCTTTAGCTTCACCACTTTTGTCAGCAACCGGCATTACAGAAGACTTCACCAGATTAGTTTTATTAATCTGCATAATCCAATAACCTCCTAACTAAAAAATTTATGATTTAACCTCTTTATCAGGTTTACTCGCATCAGAAATAATATCCACTACATGACCGCCCACTTCTGTGCCTTTATTTATTACTTTTGCTCCGAGTTCTACCAGCTTATATCCACCTACTCCGGCAGCTATAGCCATAACTCCTGCTCCTACTGCAGCACCTATAAGACCTGCCTGTCCTATAGCTGCTGCGCTCAGATCTTTTACTATGAGTCCGGAAATAAGAGAGCCTGTGCTCCCTATGCTTGCCCCTACGACTGCTCCTCCGGGAAGGGCAAGGAAACTGGCCACTCCGCCTGCAGTCATTGCCACGGCATTACCGAGTTTGCCCATTTCATATTTCTTTTTAAGTTCAGGTTTATCTACAATCTGCGGAGTTTTATCACCCATAAGGCCTGCAGGAAGTCCTATGGCATAACCTGGTATAAGTCCTGCTGTTCTGCCTAACTTATATCCTATAACACCTGCTCCGAGACCGGCACATGCAGAACCTATAACCACACCTGCTTTACCTACGGCTCCGGCAGACCCAAGGACTGTTTTTACTATATCCATCCCTGTCTGGCCTGTAAGTATTGCAGCAGCAGGACCGAGAGCAAGGCCTATTGTACTGCCTCCTACAAGACCTCCTGCTATACCGCTGTAAAGCCCCAGCGTTCCCAGACCAATACCTGTAGCCACCCCTATGGGAGAAGCTATCTTATCGGCTGTTTTGGAAGCGATTTCCATAGTGGTAGGAGTATGAATTTCTTCATTTGGCTTCAAATTTTTCAACACAACATTTTTCGGAAGAGCCACTTCTTCCTTATCTGCGCCACTGGCAACAAAACCATCTTTTGGTTCTACAGACTTATCTTCACCTCTGACCTTTCCTGCAGTCACAGGGAGTATCTGTGTAGTATTTGTATTAATTTTCATCGCACAACCTCCTTAATTTTATTATATCTTTATAATTTTATTATAATAAAAAAAAAACTCGTGTAAACAAGTTTATGTTAACAGATTGTTAACTTTTTACAGAGAAAATCGTTGTGATAGCATGATATTCAGAAGAGTGAGTAGTGAATAGTGAAGGGTGAAAATTACCCGTCACGCATCACGCATCACAACTATAGTATATATTACTGAGGTGAGTATAAATAATGCATATTTTATTCTCGTGACGCTTAACGCGTAACGCGTGACGGGAGGATGCAATTTATTACATCCTCATGCTCAGGTCAGTAACATCTCAAATAATTTTTTGCCAGAACTGTGATATTCATAACTGGAACAGGTCAGGAATATCTGATATAATTATTTCCACTGAAGTTATAATTGGTTTCATAAACAATTCATAATCAGCAAGGAGTGAATAGTAAGGAGTTGTAAAAAAATAACCTTATCATATTTAAAATCGTGACGCGTAACGCGTAACGCGAGGATAAAAACCATAATTTTCCAGAGTTATTTTCTTACAATCCCTAAGTAATGTCCTATCCTTTTCACTTTTCACTATAACAGGCATTACCGTATCGGTTACAACCAGATATGAAAATGAATAGACAGTGGAGCATAAAACTTCATCATTTTCATATAAAATTACAAGGTAAAAAAATGAAAAAAATATTGATCCTGTTTATATTACTTATTACCATAAAAACAGATATTCTTATGGCCTCAGGAAAAACATTCAATGAATTCATAGTGCCGGCAGGTAAAGACTTAAGAGCTATTATTACAGGTGATTTCGATCACAATCACATATCAGACATAGCACTCTGTGATTATAAACTGAACTGTGTAAGTATATTACTCGGACAAAAAAACGGTAAATTCGCGACATATTCCTATCCTGTAGGACAGAATCCGGTAGCCATTACATCGGGAGATTTTAACAGTGACGGCAATACAGACCTGATTGCACTGAACAGTGCTTTAAATGAACTGGTATTTTTATACGGCACAGGAGACGGGAAATTCATAGTAAAAAAAGAAGAAAGTTTTTATAAAAATAAAATTTCACTTATTTCATCCTGTGATTTTAATGGAGACGGGAAAACGGATCTTATTACAGGAGGAAAAGATACAGGTATATCAATTTTCAGAGGAGAGGGAAACGGAACATTCACAGAAGAAGCAGTATACGGGAATATACAGAATCCTGTAGATATTACTATGGATGATTTTAACATGGACGGTATAACCGACATAGCTGTTATTGATAATATTTCAAAAAATCCCTCTCCCGTCATGCCCGATATGGGTGACCATAAAAAAAGGGAAGTACAGGAAATTGTTATAATTACAGTAGGAGAAAATGGCAGAAGAGACACTTTTAAAGGAGGAGCAGGAGAATTAGGCCATATCAGGTCATGTTATTTCAATGATGATATATACCCTGATCTGGTAATTTCAAATCCAGGTCAAAATCAGGTTATAGTTATGTTAAATCTCGGACAGGGAACGTTTGGTGAAAAAAAAATTATAACTACAGGCAGTACGCCGGAAGGACTGGATATTAAAGATATAAATGAAGACGGTTTTGCAGAAATAATTACTGCCGATTGGGGAAGTAATACAATAAGTATATATGAACAGAATAAAATTACGTCATATAAAACAGGAAACAATC
This sequence comes from uncultured Synergistia bacterium, assembly GCA_964431735.1. Taxonomy (GTDB): domain Bacteria; phylum Vulcanimicrobiota; class SpSt-956; order SpSt-956; family JAKJGF01; genus CALARM01. The sequence goes on from CAYSLJ010000082.1 coordinate 18,467, forward strand.
CCGATCTGGTTGCTACCGGAGATTTTAACGGTGATAATATTATAGATATAGTGTCACTATCTGCCGGAGATGGCTATATATATATATTATGGGGAGTCGGTTCAGGAGAGTTTTTTGATGGCACCTGCGGTATAACAGGAGAAAGTCCCCTTTCACTCTGTAAAGGAGATTTCAATAATGACGTAATAACTGATATAATAACGGCCAATTCATTATCACAGGACTTAAGTATTCTGTTCGGTAGAGGAGATGGTACATTTTACGGCTTTCCTGTCAGAACAAGAGAATATCCTTCATGTGTAATAACAGAAGATTTTAACAGAGACGGTAATATGGATCTGGCCGTTGTAAATAAACTCTATAACGGCATAACAGTTCACCTGGGAAATGGCAGAGGAGAATTTTCAGATAAATGGTCAGGGAAAACAGGAAAAAGACCATGTGATGTAATTTCTGGAGATTTTAACTGTGACGGTCATATAGATCTGGCAGTGGTTAATTCAAAATCAAACAGTATTTCCATTCTTACAGGTCACGGAGACGGAACATTCGAAAAAGGTGATGTTTATAATACAGGAGAAGAGCCTGTAAAGATCATAAGAGGAGATTTTAACTGTGATAAAAAAGAAGATATTGCCTGTGCCGAAAGTATTTCTAAAAAAATTTCACTCTTTCCGGGAAAGGGAGACGGCACATTTTTACCTCCTCTGATTTTTCCACTAGAAGGTACACCTGTATATATTATATCAGACGACAGAAGCGGTATTACAGATCTTATAGCGGCAGATTACGATAACAAAAAACTGGTTCTCTTCAAAGGTGACAGGAGTAAATTCCTTATAAATACCGGAGAAATAAATCTTCATGGGAAACCTGTATGTCTGACATTATGGGAAGATGGTATTCTGGCGGCATGTGAAGAAAATATACTTACTCTTATAGAAAACTTCTCTCTAAAGACAGATTTTTTTACAGAAAATTCTCCCCTGGCATGTATAACAGGAAATTTCTTATCAAATACAGGAGAAGACATAGTATATTTAACAAAAGATGAACAGTATATAAAATTGCTTATAAATAAAAAACATCTTGAAGGGTTACAGAAAAACAGGAAAGAAAGAAAAAATACCATAAAAAACTCGGAAGATTTTCTATCTAAAGGTATTTATTATAAAAAGCAGGGAAATTATGCTTATGCCAGAGAAAATTATGAAAAATCTCTGAAATTAAATCCCGAATCAAAGCAAATATATTACAGGATTGGTCTTCTGGAGGAAAAATCAGGTAACCCGGATAGAGCCATAAAATTTTATCAAAAAGTCCTTAACCTTACTTCCATCAAAAGAGAATATGAACTATCTGAAGAAACACTTTCAGAACTCAATTCTCACCTCGGTTACTGTTATTACAGAACAGGGAAAACAGAAGAAGGTAAAGCATTATGCAGAAGAGAACAGGATAAAAATCCTCTTGCTCTCTTTACCCTTGGCCTTATTTATTTACAGAAAGATGAACATACCCTTGCTCTTCATACATTTAAAAAATATCTTAACAGTAATTTTCTATGTGATTACGAGAAACAAAATGTTATAGAAGCGAGAGAATTTATAGCAGAACTGGAATTAAAATACATGGGAGACTGGCTTCCTCTCATAAAAAAGCTGGGGGAACCGGGGAATAAAGAAGTAATAGAAAAACTTAAATCATATACAAACTATAAAGCCATAGAAGAACTTATAAAAACATACAGAAAAATTATTTCTACTGACAAAACCATTACTCAGAGAATTTTACCTGCTCTGGAAGAACTGCTTTCTGACCACATAAAAGAACCATGGAAAAAAAATGGCTTTACTGCTCCTGAGGAGCTCTATTACTCCGATAAAACTGTTTATATAACTCCATACAATGACAGCGAAAAATCCTGTTTTTATAAATCGGAAGACAGGGGGCTGACGTGGATAAAATTACTGGAAACAGATAGAATAATAAACTCTGTTACATTTATGAAACCTGATATAATAATAGTTTTCACAGGAGATAGTTCTGAAGGATCCATACTCAGAAGTTCCGACGGAGGACTTACATGGGAACATGTTATGGAAACTTCGTCGTCTGTAAAAAAGGTTTTATTATCAGGCAATATGTTATATATTCTTACAGAAAAAAGCGGTCTCTTTGCATCAAAAGATTCCGGCATCAACTGGTATTTATGCGGTTATGAACCGGAACCTGCAGGACAACAGTTACCGTATGTTCCACAAAATTCCATAGTGGTAAATAAAATTAAAAACTGGGCAGAGGAACTGGAAGAAGAAGGAAAAATTAATATAGAAAAAATCTTTAAAAACAGTAAAGGAAGCTTTTTTGTTTTACTGTCGAAAAATTACTATAATCTGAATAAAGAATTAATAACATATAATTACATAATAAAAAGTGATGATGGCGGCAATACCTGGGAAAGCGTAAAATTTCCCGTAAAAGAAAATCATAAAGATCTTTATGTTTCTTACAAAATAAACAATAAAAATATCTTTCCATACAGAAGTAAAGGAAAAGGGTTAATTATTTTTTCAATGAACCAGAAAGGAGAATTCTATATAAAATATAATGGAGATATAGATCTTTACAGATCTCCCGATGAAGGGGAAAACTGGCAAATTATACCATCTGTTCCGGGAAATAAAATCTACAATATCGATACAGGTAATCAGGAAATTATAAAAGTTACCACAGAAAGGGGACTTTTTACAAGTACAGACGGAGGAGTTACCTGGGATTGATAGAATTTATATGAAAATGATGAAGTCTTATACTTCACTGTTTGTTAATTTTCATATCTGGTTGTGACCGCTCTGGTCATAGCTGTTAGTAGGGATACTCATTGACGGACTATTCTATTACAAACTATAAAACAGGAGTGTCAACATGATTATTGAAACACAGGAAATCACATCTAAATATTTAAAAAATACAAGAAAACTATATACTCTATTGCCACCGGGGTATAATAAAAATGAGGACAGACTTTATCCCGTATTTTATATGAATGATGGCCAGAATCTTTATACCATCGAGCAGGAAGGTCAGTGGTTCAAAAAATGGAATATGGATGTAATAGTAGAAACTATGCTTGAAAAAAATTATATGGAAGAAATAGTTGTTGTAGGAATAGCCAATACAAAGAGGAGAGAATATGAATACACTCCTACCTATGATATGTTAGAACAGGGCGGAGGGGGAGCAAATCTATATATGAAATTTGTAATAGATGAAGTAAAACCTCTCATAGAAAAATCTTACAGGGTCCACAGTCATCGTGACCATATAGCTTTCGGAGGTTCATCACTGGGAGGCATACTTACTCTTTATGCAGGAATTAAACACTCTTCGGTTTTCAGTAAACTGGCAGTCATTTCACCTTCTCTGTGGTGGGATTTCGGTGTTATGTTTGATCTCACTCGAAACTGGGAGGTAGATCCTTCTACTCTGAAAATATGGCTTGACATAGGCAGGAAAGAAGGTACTGTTACAAGAAAAGAGAATCTGAACAAAATATTGAAAGAAATATACAGACCTGTTCATTTTAACAGAGTTTTGAGAGATATACTCATAAAAAAAGGCTTTGTGAAAAACAAAAATTTCAAATGTATAGAAGATGTAAAAGGACTTCATGACGAATATTCGTGGGGCAGGAGAATGTATCCCATGCTCAGGTTCTTTTTCCCTAAAAAAGATATTTAAGGGACTGTAAGAAAATAACTCTGGAAAATTATGTTTTTTGTCCTCGCGTCACGCGTTACGCGTTACGCATCACGATTTTAAATATGATAAGGTTATTTTTTTACAACTCCTAAGCACTGGATAGTGTTTTTTTACGACAGGCAGTTTTACTTTTACTGGAAATTGCACTTAGAACCTATCCGAAAAGTAATATTTATTCTACACCCTTCCGGTGGGTGAGGCTCTGGAGAAAAATATATACCGTATTAACAGTAATTTATAAATTAAACAAATGTAATATCGTAGCAGTCTGTAATAAGAGTTTTTTTGCAAGAGGATTATAGATTTTTCGGAAGAGCCTCACCCACCGGAAGGTATTTGATGACTTTTCGGATAGGCTCTTAATAGTGAAAAGTGAAAAGCAAGTAAAATCCATTTTTTTTCACTTTTCACTCTGAATATTTTGTGATAAATTTCTTTTTCCATTGTATATAAAATCACCTGTCATTTTTAAACACAATCAATATTGTAATGATATATATTCTATGATATTATGTAAAGAAAAAATATTTTGGTGAAATGAATGGATATTCCACAGACCTTTTATGATAGAGTCGAATATTTATTTCCCTATCCTATAGCTTCATGTTTGAGTAAATTCAGAGAAACTCAAAAAGGCGTGGAGAAAATCAATGCATTTATAAAACTTTTCGATATAATAATAAAGTATTGTACAATCATAGCTCTCTGCAATTATTTCTCAGACAGAAAAAACGATGAATCTTTTGACAGTCCTGTACTTAATTTTCTGAAAGATGGGAAATCAGACAGTACAGGATGGCTCGAAATTTTAAAACTTATATTGAAAAATTATCTCTCCAGAAGGAATGAATTTTTCATTCCTGAGCTCTGTTCTTTTATATTTGACAGTGATGATAAACTTACGGAAAACTTCGAAAGACTGGAAGAATGCATAAATATATCAGGTAAAATTTTAGATAAACAGAGCGGTCTTTATTCCGAAAAGCTGGAAGTTCTTGTAATAGAACTGCTGGAAGAACTTTCTTTCCTTCAGAACTATCCTCTCATCAAACCTATTATTGTTACACCTCAGGGAGAAAATTTTTCTCTCAATGCTTATAGATGTATGGGAAGTGATACAAAATTCAAATATGACAGAATAACATGCAAATCTCCTTTTGCCCTCCAGAAACTTCAGTTACTTAACCCTCAGAAAAAAGAATTACTGGAACTCCATCCATTTTTATTTCCTGCCCTGTGTACGGAATGTCAGAGAACCCATATATTTATTTTTGACTATATCTATTCCGATAAAGTAAATTATATCTATCCTGTTGAAAATCACCGATTGCCATGCACATCGGTAAAAAAGGATCTGGAACATATTGTATCAAGAAGTATTCCTATGAGAAAACAGATCTATTATGAAGACCTGTGGATTGAGTCACGGGCATACAGAGAGAAAAATCTGGCTGAAAAATACAGATTGCTGGAGCTGGTAGGAAAGGGCGGTATGGGAGATGTATATAAAGCGCTTCAAATCAATCTGGGGACAATCAGAGCCATAAAAATTCTTCCTCAGAACCTGTGCGGTAATTTAAAATATATAAAAAGATTTGAGAGGGAAGCCAGACTTGCTGCCAGGCTTGAGCATGAAAATATAGTCAGAGTTATAGATGTAGGGGAAACAGGCCTGGAAAGATATATAGTGATGGAATATATAGAAGGTAGAACCCTCCGCGATGTACTGAATGAAAGAGAAACCCTTCCGGAAAAAGAAGTTATACATCTGGCAACAGCCATAGCTTCAGGTCTGTCATGGATCCATCAGAATGAAATTATACATAGAGATATAAAACCTGAAAATATAATGATAGACATAAATGGAAAGGTAAAAATAGCCGATTTCGGTATATCTAAATCTACAGGTTCTCCAAGGGTTACAGCTGTAGGAGCGCCAATCGGGACTGCCCAGTATCTCTCTCCGGAACAGGCTTCAGGCCACGGAGAAGTAGGGTTTTATTCAGACATATATTCACTCGGTATAATGCTTTATGAAATGCTGACAGGCCATTTTCCCTATGAATTTAAAGATGACAATCCTTTCTCTATAGCTTATACCATAATAAATACAGATGTTACTCCCATAAGAGAAACTGCTCCGAATATATCGTCACAATTTGAAGCAATAGTTATGAAGTGCCTGGAAAAAGCTCCGGGGAAACGTTATTGTGATGCACAGGAAATTCTAAAAAAATTAAAGAGCATATCAGAAAAAAATCATGAAACAGATGAAGCACCGTCAGCTTTCTTTGAAGGACTCAGGTGGAGTGGTAAATCTACCCAGGAAGTGGGGCCTGCTGTAGAAAAAAACATAGAAAAAAAATTACGGGAAATTAATAAAGAAATGAAAGATAAAGAAAATACCGACAGTGAGAATAAATACAGTAAACTTGTGGAAAGCGTTCTTTCAAAGGGATTTATGACAGAAGAAGAAAAAGAAATAATTAAATCTACCAGAGAAAAATTAAATATATCCAGTGAACAGAATATAAGAATATTCTCTGAAGTAAAGGATAGATATAAGGAAAAAATCAACAGGGCAAGAAATCAAAGAGAAGATACGCCAGAAAATATAGAAGAAAAGGTTAAAGCATATATAGAAAAAGGGAATGAATATTATGAGAGAAAAAACTATAAAAGTGCGATAAAGGAATATAAAGCTGCCCTTGAGCTGTCAGATAATCCTGATATACACAACAGTATCGGTGCAACCTATTGTTTGCTCGGAAGGTATGATAGGGCCATAATAGAATTTGAAGCATCTCTGAAGCTTGACAGGAGTAATTCTCTTGCAATCAGAAATTTAAATCATATCTATGGATTAAAGAAAAGAAACATAACAAGGAAAATGTATGGAGACAGTATCGAAGAGAAACAAAATGATACCTGTGCAGATAACGAGAACTTAAAAATAGGGTCGAGCAATTTCAAACAATTCCTTGAGAGACTCTGGAGCAAAACCTATGTGACAGATAAAGAGCAAAAAGAAATAGAGTTAATGAAACAAAAGTTACAGTTACCTGAACATGTTTACCGGCATATAGAAAGGGAAGTGGAAAGAGAAAATGAAGACAGGATTAAAGCAAGGGAAACATATAGAATGGATGTAATGGATATGGCAATAACCAGTTACACCACTCTTCTGGAAAACCTTTGGAATAAAGGTTATCTAACAGAAGAAGATAAGAAATACATGAGGTTACAGAAAGAAGAATATAATCTCCCTCCTGATATATCGGAACAGATAGAAAAAGACGTTGAAAGTAATGTAAAGGTACAGGATAAAGAAAGAGTTGAAAAAGCTCTTAAAGGTTACAGAGAACTGCTTAATGATTACTGGAGAAAGGGTTTTCTATCCCGGCAAGAAAAAGAATCTCTCGATAAATACAGGATACAGAACAGATTACCTGATGAAAAAATTCTTTCAATAGAAAAGGATATTAAAAACAGATTTTTTAAAAATAAAATAGAACTGGCCATAAATAAAGAATTACACGAACTGGCTGATGTCGATGACTGGCCTGAAGATTACAGCAGGCCATCAGTTCCTTCTTTTGTAAGCAGAGAAAAAGAACTGGAAGAGCTTTTATCTTATGCTATGTCTTCCGATAAAATGGAACAGGATATGGCTTTCTGGGCACTGCTGAATACCTTCGAAAATCTCATAAAGGAATTAAATGCAGATAAACGTGACTGGGCCACACCGTCATTTGTCAAATCTTTAAGAAAAGCAAAACATATAATCCCGAAAGAAAAAGCAAGACTCATATCGTTAATTGATAATATATTCAAAGGGCTTACAAGATCTACAAGAAGATTTGCAGGCAGGCATTGACTCGTGATGCGTAATGCGTAATGCGTTATAATCGTGACGCGTAACGCGTAACGCGTGACGCGCAGGGTAAGCCTGCTCACCGGTCACCGGTCACTGATAACCGGTCACTGATAACTGCTCACTGATAACTGCTCACCGGTCACTGATAACTGTTTAACGCCTCTTTTGCCGCTGCCCTGACCTTATCGGATCTGGCATTTTTTGCAAGGTATTTCACAGCCTCTTCAGCTTTGGCCGAAGGAGGGGCAAATCTCATATAATTATAAAAACACATTACAGCGTGGTCTTTTTTTCCTGTTACAGCTTTAGAGCATGCCATATTATACCAGGCAACAGCTCTTGCAGGATCTCTTGCCAGGGTATTCAGATAACAGTCAATAGCTTTCTCATATTCACGGGAATCTTCATATGTAAACCCCAGATTATTCATAAATTCAGGTTCCCTTGGAGAAAGGGTTACAGCTTTTTTGAAATGCTTCAAAGCCCCTTCCCTGTCACCTTTATCCAGAGCATCGAGACCTTTTTTATTTTCAATTCCCGCAGTTTTAGAATCTATTGTTTCATAAAGCCCTGCCTTTATAATAATCTTCCAGGCCTTATTTATAAGAGGAACTCTGTCTTTTACGGCAGAAGCCATATCTCCGCATTCAATCATAGAAGCTATTTTTTGAGGGATATAAACAAGATCATAATATTCAGGATATTTTTCACTCGAAAGAACATATTTTTTCCCATTCCATTCCCATATATCCTGCCAGCTTGCCCAGTAGGCATGAGCGGAATTGCAGCCCTCCGGGTATGATACTACCGGTTCATAAATACCATCGCTGTTAAAGTCATAAAGTAATACCCACTGTGAAAAAACCTGTGATTTAACAGTTTTACTGTTTTTATCGAAATAAAAACATTCAACTATATCATTATAACTGCTTGCTCCTGCGCCGGAATTTAACAGTAAATCAGTAATACCATCACCATTCAGATCCCTTATATCACGAACAGACGTATAATCTCCTTCTATAGTGGCAACATGAAAGGGCTTATATCCATTACCTGATTTTTTTAAAATAACGGCTCTGTAATAATAGGCTTCGCCAAACCACTCATCTGAAGATTTTTCCTCTTCTTCATAAACAGGCATATTGCCGGGAATGACACATAATTCTTTTATTCCGTCACCATCCAGGTCAAGTTCGTAAAGGTCAAAATATTTTTTTATATCAATATTCTTACCTTCAAAATCTTTTATATTTTTTAAAGGAATATACATTCCTTTATCATGGTCGTCTTTTTTCCAGGTAAAGAGTTTACCGCTATCCAGCAAACTATATCTTTCTTTCCGGGAAATTCTGTAATACTGACCGTTATTCACAGGATATTCCCTGAGATTAATCTTTGCCCGGGCAAAAGTTATAATTGAAAATAAGAATAATAAGGTAAATAAAAATATTTTTTTCATAAGATAATTCTCCTTTTTGTAACGTGACGCGTGACGAGTGACGCGAGGATTAACGATATTTTTAAAATTTCTTCAAATTCGGTTCTATTCCTCTTTTTATAAATATTATGAAAGGAAAGATTCTTTTTTCGTCTAATATTTTATTTATTATAACGTATAGCCATTTTCATAACTATCCATAAATAATGACCTGGTAATGCATAAAGTGTAATGCATGGTGCGCAGGGATTAAACCCGTTACGCGTAACGACAACTTAAATTCTAACAGGTTATGAAATATACTATAAATAATATTGAATTAACTATAAAGGAGATAAAAACTTATGATTTCAGAAAGAGCAAGAAGCATAACACCCAGTACCACACTGGCCATAACCTCCAGGGCAAAAAAAATGAAGAAAGAAGGAAAAGATGTAGTAATTCTGGCTGCAGGAGAACCTGATTTCCCCACACCAGCCAGAATAAAGGAATTTGCCATAAAGGCAATAAACAATAATTTTACAAACTATACTGCCACTGCAGGCATACCGGAATTAAAAGATGCCATATGTAAAAAATTCCTCAGAGATAACGGACTCACATATGCTCCTTCCCAGGTCATGGTAAACTGCGGGGGGAAACATGCCCTCTATAACTGTTTTCAATCCCTTTTAAACCCCGGTGATGAGGTCATACTATTGGTTCCTTACTGGAACAGTTATATAGAGCAGGTAAAACTTGCCGGCGGAAAAGCCATAGAAATTCCTTCAAAACCTGACATGTCTTTAAATATAGAAGGTATTAAACAGAGTATTACAGAAAAAACGAAAGTTATCCTCATTAACTCCCCTTCCAATCCGAGCGGATATGTAATATCCAGAGAAGAAGCAGAAGGCCTGGGAGAAATACTCATAAAAAACAAGCATATCTTCTTAATATCAGATGAAGTATACGAATATTTTATATATGACGGCAAACACTACACGATAGCCGCTATGTTCCCTGAATTAAAAGAAAGAACTATCATAGTAAATGCAGTATCAAAAACCTACTCTATGACGGGATGGCGTATAGGTTATGCAGCAGGGGCCGAAGAAATAATAGCTTCTATGACAAAACTCCAGGATCATATGACATCAAATCCGAGTTCCATATCACAGATGGCTGCACTTGAAGCCATAAACGGCAGCCAGGAAGAAGTAAAAATAATGGTAGAAGAATTCAGTAAAAGAAGAGCATTTCTTACTGAAAATCTGAATAAACTTCCCCTTATAAAATGTTCTCCCCCTAAAGGAGCATTCTATGCTTTTGTAGACATAAGTAATACAGGTATCGGTTCAGGCGAATTTGCGAACAGGCTTTTAGATGAACATCTTGTAGCTGTTATTCCGGGCAATGCTTTCGGAATGGATAATTATATAAGATTAAGCTTTGCCGCTGCCAGAGAAGCCCTGGAAAAAGGCCTGGAAAGGATGGAGACGTTTTTAAGAAAAGTTAAGGGTTAAGAGTGAAGGGTGATAATTAATGAGTGAGTAGTGAATAGTGATTGACACGCCATTTTCTACTCACCACTCACTACTCACTTAAATTCTAATAAGTTATGAAATACACTATAAAAGAAAGGTATGAAATTGAAAAAAATTTTCTTGCTATATATCTGTCTCTCATTTGTTTTCTTTCTATTATTTTCATATAGAGAACAGGTAGAATCTTCAGAGGAAATGATCTTAATACCTGCAGGGGAATTTACGATGGGTAATCCCAGAGGTGAAGGTAACAGTGACGAATGGCCGGCCCATAATGTTTACCTGGATGATTTTTATATAGACAGATATGAAGTCACCAATAGAGAATTCGCAGATTTTCTGAACAGTGCAACTTATTCTGATAACTGGATAAATATAAAGGATAAAAGGTGTCTTATAGAAAAGAAAGGTGATTTCTACGTACCGAAATATGGCTGTGAAAATCATCCTGCCATAGGTATCAGCTGGTATGGAGCTTCCAGTTATGCTGCATGGGCAGGGAAACGTCTTCCTACTGAAGCAGAATGGGAGAAAGCGGCAAGAGGAACAGACAGAAGAGTCTTTCCATGGGGTTCAGAGTGGGACAGCTTAAAATGTGCCAATTCCTGTCCCGGCGGAATAAAAATGCTTATGCCTGGAGGCAGTTTCCCTGAAGGGGCAAGCTATTACGGAGTCATGGATATGGCAGGGAATGTATGGGAATGGTGCTCTGACTGGTATGACTGGAATTATTACAAAAAAAGTCCTGCAGAAAATCCTGCAGGCCCCGTCGAAGGAAACAGCAAAGTAATAAGAGGGGGTTCCTGGTTTTATTCAAGTCCATCTGATTTCAGATGTTCCAGAAGAGCAGGGAAAGCATTGACATGTAAACTTATTAATATAGGTTTCAGATGTGCAAAGGATTTTTAAAAAAACTTTCTTTTAAATAATTTTAATACAGCCTTCAGATATGCAAAGAATTTTTTAAAAAAACTTTCTTTTACATAATTTAATTCTTCACCAGATCCAGAAATTCCATATAATCATATTGATTATCAGGGTCACCTACTGTGGAATAAGCTATAGTTTTATATACTGCAATATTAATATTATTATAAGAAATCTCTTTCATGAGTGTTACTGTTCTATGATTAATCCTCACAAGAGATCCCATATTTATTGTTTCATGACTTTCAACAGGCGGTTCGGCAAGAAATTTTCCTTCTTTCAAATCTCTTGCCGCAAGTTTTGCAGTAATCATAAAATTTTTAGTTTCTTTATCCCTTGGATTTTCTTCATAATGTTCAAAGCCAAGAATTTTACAAAAATAATTAACGACTTCTTCTTCTGTATATTTATCAAGATTATCGTTCAATGACAAAACCTCCTTAATCTGAGCTTATATAAATTCTGCATTAATGTTACTTTTTCCTTCATAAAACACTCAAAATGGCAGGTAATGAATGGTTTCATTACTCACCATTTATCGACTATTGATTAAGCAACACTATCAAATACAAGACCTTTCATACAGGTCATATTCTGTATTTTCTTTTCCTCAGAAACAGAAGAAAGATGGTTTGCCACAGTTTCTATAAAATTTAAAATGCCTCTGCAGGCATCGGAAATAGCAGATATTATATCTTTATCTTTTTTTATTAATTTCCCGAAATAATCCTTGTTATAACTTTCCTGAATCTTTTCAAGCCTCTCTCTGTCAGGATCACTGTATTTATCAGAAGAGGATTCATTTTCTTGAGAATAAGAGCTCTGCTGAGATGTTTTTTTTTCAAATAATTGTTCCCATTCAGAGGCATGATCTTCAATATTTTCTCTTGAATATTTTTTATCGGAAGAAATATTTTTCAGTAAAACAGTATTATTTTGCAGTTCTTTAAAAATATCTTCTTTTTTACTATTTTTACTTTCCTTTTCCTGTGTTATTTTAAGATTTTCTTGCTGAAATTCTACACGTCTCAGGACAGGAAGATAGAGGGAAGATTTTTCTTTTTTTAGCAAATCAAAATCATCACTGATAGATGAATTAACAGACTTTATAAACCTGGTATTATCATATCTGTCTATATTCATCTTACATGCCTCCTCATAGAAAAACCTCTTAATATAAACATCGGAATAATTTATTTTTTCTTTAATATGTTAAAAAATATTTTTAAAATATTTTTAATTTTTATGGTTCCATATTGAATAAAAAATTTCCTCTTAATTTAAGTTAAAAAAAAGAAAAAATTTTTAGTCGGTCTTTCAGGAAATACTGCCACTACGACAGTAAAGGATGGTGCAGGAGCAGAAACAATACCATTTAACCTTGTAGGCAGGTTAAATGTTAATGTTGTTACGAGACAGGTAAATCCGACACCTATTGCGTCACCATCGCCACATGGTAAATAAGGGGTTGTCAAGAAATAACCCAATCATATTTACGTCTATATCGTGACGCG
>CAYSLJ010000083.1:0-31481 GCA_964431735.1 uncultured Synergistia bacterium
GAGTCCGGCCAGGGACAGGTTTTAATATGGGTATGAACTTATTTGGAGCGGTACTAAGGAACTGTCTGAAAATAATTACATCATAGTTATAATTTATATCGTGACGCGAGGATACTAATCGTTCTAACAATTTGCCGGAGTTATTTTTCTTACAGTACTAAGTTATAATACATAAATTTGTTTCACGTGAAACATATAAGGGGGAAAATATATGTCAGGTATGATTTTTCTTATAATTTTCTTTACTATTCTTGTCCTGTTTTTCGGTCTTATGATCTATACGTCTGTTAAAAACAGCATGAAAGTAGAAAAAATATACGGAGAACTCATTATGAAGGAAGGATTCAGGGATATAATGAATTCTTCTAAAGAAAAGAACGAATTTATTCAGAAGGCCATGAAGATTGCAAACAGCTACAGTAATTATGACAGGATTACTCCTTCTAAATTGATTATGAAGGAGGAAGAAGGCAGAACTGTTTATGTATCTTCTGCCAGTATAGCTTCAGGTGGGAATTCTTCTCCGGGAGATGTAATTCTGCTTATTACGCTTCCCGTACATATTGAAGGCACTGTTTTGATACGTTCCAGACTGCCTAAGATTATTGAATCACTCGTGTCCGGCATGATAGAAGGAAGAGGATTACTGCCTGTCAGAATCGAGCAGGATGATAAATTTCTTCTTTATACAACAGATATAAGAAATAAAAAATTTCTTACTCCTCCTGTAAGAGAAGTTCTTGAAAATTACTCGAAGATTATCGGAGGAGCAGGTTCTACATCTACTATGAATATGGGCACCATAATAACAGTAACAGATAATACACTTTATATTTCAGGGCTTGCTCATATTATGTATGAAGATATCTACGGACTGGTGAAATTTGGAAGGGAATTATCTGCAGCGACAGTCAAATCTCTTTCAGAGAATAAGAGTTTTCCCGATGGCGGAGAAACAATCTGCCCTTCCTGTAATGAAAAAATTACCGGTAATAACAGTTTCTGTACAAATTGTGGCTATCAGATACCCTTCACCGGTAATTGATGTCCCTTTATTCTTTCTCCATTTCTTTTTTCATGGCTCTTATGGCTTCAGAAACAATAAGAGCCATTTTACCGTAAACGTTACCTTCTCCGTCTCTGTCATATGCGGCCTGTTCTATTTCATAATTCCCCCTTGACTCCTGACATGTGTCAGGTTTAGAACCTGCTTTATTCTCTGCTTTTATATCTGCCCCCGAAGATATAAGAAGTTCTGCAATATAAGGATTGTAGGTTACATGAAGAGGAGTATTTCCATGAAAATCTCTGGCATTCACATCTGCCCCCTGTTTTATGAGGTATTCTGCCGTATCGTAACCGGAAACCATGTGAAGCAGTGTCTTTCCCTCCGGTAAAAACTGCGTGTTTATAAAATCGGGATTTTCTTTTAAGAAATCTTCCATTACCTGTTTTTCTTTTGTGAGCTTCATTATATCTACGGAAAAATCTTCAAGATAATAACAGACATATTTCAGAATTTCTTTTATTTCCTCCTGTGTATATTGTAGACTTTCTAACCTTTCCATAAAAGATTTCTCTGTAAAGGTTGATTTTATACAGGTTTCTAATCTTTGACTGTCAATAGATGCAGGTATTTTTTTTACAGTACTTTCAGATATATAAACCCTTTTGTTTTTAACCATAAATTTTCCTCCTCATCAGTTTATGGGAATCGTGATGCGTAACCCGTAACAGGTGAGTCGTAATCGGGGTACGTGATGCACAGGGGTTAATCCCGTCAAACGTTACGATTCTCATTATAAATTTATAATAACATAATTGAAAGTGAATATCTATAAATTTTTGTTAATTATGGTATAATCTGTAATAAAGGAGATTTTTATGTTTTCAGATAAATATAATTCATTATTGTTTTTAAGTCTCTTTCTCTGCTAAAATATAAATATCAATTAAAAAATTCGGGAGGTGTTTATTGTGAGAATATTACATGTTACCCTTATGCTTCTCATTATATTTTTTCTATCCCCTTTATGTTATTCTTCTGAAAGTTCTTCTGCAGAAGAAAAATTTGAAGAAGCCCATTCCGTAGATGTCGGGCATATAAAAGGAAACGTTCTTCAGATACTGGAGCAGGGGAAAAAAGTGAAAGTTAATACAGGAGAAAAAGACGGTCTTCATATTAAAAACGACAGGGGTAAAGAATTTACTGTGGAAAGGCAGAATGTTCCTGTTGCCAGATTAACTCTTCTTGATATAACAGGCCAGGAATCTACTGCCGAAATATGTGAAATTCTTCCCGGAATTACTTTGAAAGAGGGAGATTTCGTTACCAGTGAAATAAACAGATTGGATAAGAGGGATTTACTCTTTCTGGACAGTCCTTTCTGTGAACTTACTGCTAAAACCCTTATAACAGAGGGTGGAGAACATTATCTCTGGAACATAGAAAATATATCCCTTTATGTGCCCCGTGATGCCTATCTCTTTACATCTTACGGCAACCCTTATTTTGGGAATGTTTCAGGCGGAGACAGACCTTTCTGGGTCGGCGGAGGCGACAGAAGTCTCCTGTATTTATTTGATATAAACGGAAAGAAAAGATGGGGTTTTGAAACAGAACTCTGTATATTTAAAGATTTCAATATAGACTGGGGATTTTTTACCAGGAAACTGCGCTTTACTGAACCTGATTATAAGATATATGGCGACAGGCTCTATCTGAACGGTTATAACATAAGACCCGATATGTGGGTTCCCATGAAGGTCGTGAAAGCAAGCGGCATTTTCTTCGGCATTAACCTTAAAACAGGGGAAGAACAGTGGAGATTAAAAGAACCAGTCGATGGCTATGACCCCGCATTTTACAGTATTATTTACGATAATTTCATAGATGAAATATGTTATCTCTATTCTACGGAAGCCAGTCTTTATGCCGTAGATATGAAAAAGGGAACCTTTATATGGGAATTTAAAATGAAAGGAAACGGAACAGAAGGAGGTATTTTTTATCAGAAAGAGGGTTCTATCTATTCGTCAGACAGTGAAGGATATTTTTATAAAATAGATACGGGAACAGGAAAAGAAATCTGGTCTGTAAAGTGTGACAGTCCTGTTGTTAAAATAGAAAAATCTGAGAAAGATATGGAAAAAATAATATATCTTTTTTCTATGGAAAAAAATATCTCTGCACTGGATGAAGAAAAAGGGATTCTTCTGTGGCAGTATAAGGCAGATAAAGTATTTACAGCACCGAAATTGAACCACCTGTCAGATAATTTTATATATACATATGATGAAGGTTCTATAATTGTTCTGGCAGGAGAAACGGGTAAAACAGTATGGAAAAGTGATGTAAAAAAGCCTTATCCTGTGTATTTTAATCCTTCAGATACCCTCTGCTGTGTTTCCGATAACAAAGCCATCTATGCTATAAATACCCGGAATGGTAAGACGAAATGGTCTCTTAAAACAGCAGAGGATATTACAGATACTCTCATGATAAAAAATACGTTTTATATAATGGATAAAATGAATGTTTATGCTGTTGACGGTAGCTCAGGTAAAGAATACTGGAGAAAAACCGGTTTCTCTGAACCTGTTTATTTAAAAAAGTATGAACCCGTTATAGATCCATATAATATTATGAATTCAGGTAAAATAAAAAATGAAGATACTTTCATTTTTATCGGTGGTAAAAAGGGTTATCTGTGTATAAATCCTGCAGGTCATGAAATAGTTTCGGAAAATGTTTTTGAAGATGAATTTGTTCGTGCCGTAGGAGATTCTGAACATGTTTATCTTGTTTCTACAAAACGTATTTTTGCTTTCAATGTAAAAACAGGAAAAGAAATATGGAATAGAGAGTTTCAGGAAGAAATAATCTTTGTTGCACCTCCTTCCGAAGGAGGAGTCTATTATGATAATGAAGAGTTTTTTAATAAAAAGAACAGTATAAATTCACATTCCCGGAAATTACTGGGGCTCCAGTGGGGTGAAATTTTTTATGTGTTAAGCAGGGAAACAGGGGAGACAGTGTGTGAGGGAAATGTGAATGATACTGTTTATCCCTATCTGGAATTAGAGGCTATGAATAAAACAGGAGAAAAAATAGAAGAAGTCTATTTTTACGGTTTCAGAGACTGTCTTTATACTGTAAAAGTAAAAGGTAAGTGATCTTTCCCGCGTCACGCGTCACGTGTTACGCGTCACGATTATAAGGAGGAGTATTTAATGTATAAAATAATTTCTGTTATTGCACTGTTATGTTTCTTTATTTTATCAAATGTCGTGGCAGAAGAAATTCCTGATAATCTCATGAAAACCGGTACGGAGTATTATAGAAACGGTAAACTGGATAAAGCAGAAAAAGATCTGTCTGAGGCTTTGAAACTTTATAAAACCGCCGGCGATATTAAAGGAGAAGGGTTATGTTATCTCAGGCTTGGGAATGTATATCAGGCTCTGTGCCTTTATGAAAAATCTATAGAATCATATGATAATGCATTAAATATATTTAACGGCTTTGCCGATAACGTTTCTGCTGCAGAAATATTTATTTCCAGGGGAGAAGTTTTTCTTTCCTGCGGAAATTACCAGGAAAGCATGAAATCCTATGAAAAAGCTCTGAATATATATAAAGAAATTTCTGATAACAGGGGAGAAGCTATTTCTTTTGACCGGATAGGCTCTCTCTATTATGAGCTCGGACTCTATGAAGAAGCTCTTAAATATCACAGATTTGCTATGGAAGCTTTTAATAAGGCTGGTGATCTTCAGGGGAAAGCTATTCTTCTATTCAAAACAGGTATAGATTATTATATTATGGGAAATAAGGATTTTGGTATGCAAAAGATCCTTGAAGCAAAGGAAATTGCCGGTAGAGATGAAGGTATTCATGGCGATATTTCTATGAGATTGGGTCAATTTTATCTGGAACAAAATGACTTTGATAATGCACTGGCCTGTGCCAGAGGTGCAGAAAAAGAACTGGCTGATGATTTATTCCGTAAAAATGAAGACATTAAAAAATATTATAAATATAAAAAGTTTCTTTTTAATATAGCCGAAACTTATTTAAATAAGGGCAATGATAAAGAGGCTTTTGAGAATTACGGAAGGCTTAAGGAACGGGCAGAGAAGTTCGGAGATAAAGGTGGTGTTATTGATACCGGTTATTATATGGCGGAAATTTATCGACGTCAGGCCAGAGTCGACAGGGCTATGGAGATTTATACAGAATGTCTTGCCTTTTACAGAGAAGTAGATAATAGATGGGGCACTATTAAAACAGATCAGAAAATAGCCGGCCTTTACGAAGAAAAAGGTGATCTCGAAATGGCTGCTCAGTATTATATAGATTCAATAAAAGAACTGGAAAAATTAAGAGGAGGGATAATATCTGAAAATCTGAAAGAATCTTTTTCAGAAAAGGTAATGCCTTTATACAGAAAGGTAATAGACTTTTTCCTGAGAAGGGGAAAACATCTTGATGCTTTTAATTACCTTGAAATGTCAAGGGCTAGAGCTTTGCTGGATTCTCTTATAGTGGCCGGAGTTGATATAAAAAAAGGGGCAGATTCGGCACTTCTGGAGGGAGACAGAAATTTACAGGCTGAAATAAATTATCTGGAAAAATCTCTTCACGAAGAAATGGCCAGATATAATCCCGATAGTCAGAGAGTTAAAGAATTGAATGAAAAACTGGACATTACGAGAAAAAAACTTGATGCTGTCAGGAAAGAACTTTCTCTGAACAGTCCGTCTTATTCATGTCTTACAGGTATAAAAAAGCCTCTTACAGTGGAAGAGATACAGAATAAAGTATTGAAAGAAAACCAGTATATACTGGAGTATTTTATAAATAATGAGAAGATAAACGTATGGATAATATCAAAAAAATCTGTATCTCTGGCAGAAATACCTTCATCGGAAAAAGATATTACAGATAAAATCGAAGCTTTTAGAAAACCCTTTGAAGAGTTAAAGAATGAAATGAATCTGGATAACAAAATTTTCAAGAAGATATTATCAGGTATAGATATGAATAATCTTCATGAGCTCTATAATATCCTCTTTAAACCGCTCAGAGACTCTCTTCCGAAAGGTGCGGAACTTATCATTGTTCCTGACGGTATACTCTATTATCTTCCCTTTGAGGTTCTTATATCGGATATTAAATCTCAGAATAAGAGTAATTTAGTCTTTTCTAATTTTTCATCTGCCAGATTTTTAGTAGAAGATTATATTATAGATTATGTCCCTTCTGCCAGTATACTTGACCCTGCTCTGGAAGAGGTACATAAGAAAAATTCCAGAGCATATCTCGGTTTTGGTAATCCTTCTTTTGAAGATACAGGGGAAACGACCATTGATGAAACACTCGCTGCAGGACTTATAAGACTGCAGGGGTATTCATTAAAACCTCTTCCCGGTACAGAGGCAGAAGTAAAAAATATCTGTGAAATGTTCAGGGATTCAGGAGATATTTATATAAGAAAAGAAGCTACGGAAGAAAATTTTAAAAAAGAATGTTCTTCTTACAAATATCTTCTTCTGGCTACTCACGGTCTGTTAAATGAGAAAAACCCTATGGAATCGAGTCTTGCTTTTTCCATGAATTCCCGTTCCAACGAAGACGGTTTTCTGAAAGCATCAGAGGTTTTAAATCTTGATATAAATGCCGAACTGGTAGTGTTAAGTGCCTGTGAAACAGGTCTTGGCAGAATACGATCTGGGGAAGGTGTTGTAGGGCTTACAAGATCTTTTATGTATGCAGGAACTCCTTCTATTGTAGTAAGTCTCTGGAGTGTAGACAGTTCATCTACAGCCAGATTGATGGAAATGTTTTATAAGAATTTACTTTCCGGTATGAACAGGGCTGAAGCCCTGCGTCAGGCAAAACTTGAACTTATGAAAGAAAGTGACAGGCTTTACGGTGAAGATGTTTCTTACAGACATCCTTTTTTCTGGGCACCTTTTGTGTTTCTAGGAAAGAGTGAAAAGTGAGTAGTGAGTGGTGAGTAGTGAGTTGTGGCCAGTAGGGGCGACCCACTGTGGTCGCCCGGTACCGGTGAAAACACGCATCACGCATCACGTATTACGATCCACCTGTCACGCGTTACGCGTTACGCGTCACGATTCCAATAAACTGATTAGGAGGAATAACATTGCATAAAAAATCATTGTTTTTATCCGTTCTATCTATAGTAATTCTTCTGCCAGGGTGCGGTCTACTTATTTCTGCAATTATACAGGCCGCTTTCGGTTCTCTTACAGGTGCCGTGCTTGTACCTGCTGTAATCGTGGCAGCAGACGGTGAGAATAAACAATCAGGTATGATTATGGTTCCGCCCGGCATCATTCCCGAAGGGTATAAACCCAGAGAAGGGGTAAAGGTTATACTTGAGGATGTGGGAACTACAACTACAGGAAGCGATGGATCTTTTAATTTTAAAAATGTTCCTGCAGGCGTTAAATTATTGAAAATAGAAGACCCTGGATGGACTTATATAACTCAGGAAGTGGTAATAAGCGAAGAAGGTTCCCAGACAAGAGCTTTTACTGATTTTAAAATAATACCGAACGGGACTGTTACGCTGTCTCTGAGGAAAGGATTACTGGAAGTACCTCAGGCAGATTTTTATTTTGAAACCTATGGAATAGATCCAAATGGTATTCCGATAAAACCTTCTGCCACCTGGTCTGTTGATAATCCGAAAGGCACTGTAGACAATGGTTTTTTCCGAACTACAGAAGCCGGTCTTTATAAAATAACAGCTACCTCCGGTTCCTATATAGCCAGTGTTACTGTTACCGTACATGAAAAAGTAGTTAATGTAAAAGGTCATGTAACTTATAATAATACACCTGTATCCGGTGGTACTGTTAAAGCTAAAGATACCAATCTCTATTCTCTTACAGATGAAACGGGATATTTCGAAATAAGGGGTATTCCGGCAATGGATGAAATAACTCTTATTGCTATAACTCCCTCCGGTATTATCAGGAGTGTAACATTACAGCCCGGTGAGCGTACCGATATAGAGATAGATATATCAATGACAGGTGACCCAAACGTACCTCCCGTGAACACTCCTACAGGAAATCCGACTTTAATTCCTACGGGAACTCCTTCTCTTACTGAAACGCCTTCTCTTACTGAAACGCCTTCTACAACCAGAACCCCTTCAGGAACTCCGGGCACTACTCCTACCGGTACCCCTGTGTCTACAACACACTGGACAGTAAAGAACAGCGGCACTTTAAACAATCTTAACGGAGTTTATTTTGTTGATTCCCTGAACGGTTGGACTGTAGGGGAGAATGGAACTATACTTCATACAACAGACGGTGGAGAAACATGGAATTTTCAAACAGGAGCATCTCCCTATAATCTCAGGGATGTCTGTTTTACCGGAGGTACAGCATGGATTGCAGGTCATGGAATATCACCGGATGGCATAGTTTTTACTTCTAACGACGGAGGGGTTAACTGGCTTGCTCCCAATCCTTTAGCATTTCCCACACCTCCCAATAAAATAGAAAGAGCCTTTTTTTTAGATCCCAATAACGGATGGTTTGCAGGAAATAGCGGACATATTTATCATACTGTTGACGGCGGAAATTACTGGTGGAATCAGCAGATGAACCCTTCCATAACAGAAGCTCTCTCCGATGTTTATTTTCGACCTTCCGGCAAAGGATGGGCAACAGGCAGTACGGGAAGAATCCTGCTGACGGTAGATACTGGCTCTACATGGTCTCCTGTAAGTCTTACTGCAGGTTCTCTTTACGGTGTCTGGTTTGTAGATGATCTTTATGGCTGGACTGTAGGTGCAGGAGGAGTTGTTTTTTACAGCACAAACGGAGGTTCAATATGGGGGCCTCAGGCAAGCGGAGTACCTACGGATCTCTATTCTGTCTGTTTTGTTGACAGCGGTACAGGATGGGCCTGTGGCGGAGGAGGTACGATAATTAATACCATAGATGCAGGAGCAGTCTGGCAGAGAGAAGCCAGTGGTATTGCCGAAGACCTTCATGATATATATTTCCTTAATACCACTACAGGCTGGGCAGTGGGAGATAACGGGAAAATACTTAAATACAGACCGTAACATCCCGGGTGAGCAGTATTTGAAAAGTAAAACAAAGAATAATGGCATAAAATCTATAAAAATATTTATTACCGTAACAGATAAATTAGTAACCAAAATCTTATATATCGTAACGCGTAACGCGTGACGTGAGTAAAAATCTCATTACTACACATGATACAAGATTTTTTTGGGATAATTTTTTATCTGGAGCGGTACTTAGGAATTGTCAGGAAATAACTGCATCATATTTACAGTTTATATCGTGACGCGTTAACGTCACGCGAGGATACTAACCGTTCTAATAATTTGCCAGAATTATTTTTCTTACAGTCCTTAGGGGTAAACTTATTCCCTGTGGAAAAGATTGGTGAGTTTTTATGCTGGAAGCAGTCCGGTAAAAGACAGGTTAGTAATCCTGTGTCGAAATTTTTCTGCAATTATAAATTTATGGCCTTTATCATTTTTTCGTTTTTGAGATTATTTTTAAATTTTATAGATTCTATAAATTCTTTCATCCCTTCTACTGTTTCGGCTTCTGACGGTTTTGGACTGGGCCAGGTGGCCCAGGCAACCCAGTTTATTACTTTCATCCATTTATCAGATGGTTCAATACCTATCAGATAAGGATATTTATTAGGAATTTTTTTCCAGGTCCACATCGTCCACCCTGTTATATTATATTCATCAAAAAGCTCAACAGTACTTAATATCATTTTATAGCTATTTTCTCCGAATTCTCCGCAGAATACTGGCATATTCTGTTTTTCTGAAATTTTTTTATAATAATCCAGTTGCTTTTTTCTAAAGTCTCCGAACCAGGAATACATATGAAATTCATAGATGGAATTATTATCAGGAGGTTCTGTAAACATAGAAAAATCGTTCATTACCGTATTGGCTCCAATTATTATTATATGATTTTTATCTACTTTCCTGATTTCTTTAATAATTCTCTTATAAAGATTAATAAGGTCCTGTCCGTCTTTTGCTTTCGGTTCATTAAGAAGATCGTATCCTGCAATTATTCTTCTGTCTTTATATCTTTCTGCAATAGCCTTCCATATAGCTACGGTTCTATCCTGTTTATCTTTACTTGCCCATAACAGTTCTTTTTCCGGATCTGCAACAAATAGATCCGACTGTCCTCCCGGAGCGGAATGTAAATCCAGAATAATATAAATATTATATTTTTTAGCCCATATTAATAGATTGTCCAGTATAACCCATCCGTTTTCTTTATATTCATAAGGTCTGTCATCATCTTCCAGGATGGTGTGATTAAAAGGGACTCTGATAACATTTAAGCCCATTTCCGACATTGCTTTTATATCATCTTCTGTAATAAAATTTTCATATATTTCCTGTCTGAACTTTTCTGTAGATTCCTTCCCGGCCAGTTCTTCCAGTTTTTCTGTAATATGAGTTTCAGAGGTAAATCCTTCTCCCCATATCCATCCTTCCCACAGAAGCCATCCTCCTGCATTTATTCCTTTGAATTTTATAATATTTCCGTCTCCGTCAACTATATTTTTTCCTTCTCTGTGGAGCATCGGGTTTTTTTCTGATAATTTAGCTGAAGAACTCCCGGAGGAAATGATAAAAAATGTTAAGGAAATGATTAGTAATATTAAAATTGATTTAAATTTTTTCATAATTAATGTTTAAACCGTTGGAATAACATAGTGTTGATATTTCTTCATTAAAAATCAATACCTCCCCCCTGTACCGGCGGCGGAGGAGGCGGTATATACGGTGCCTGGTAGGGCGCACTGTATGTATAATTATCCACATAATAGTCATCGTACCGGTAAGACGGAGCAGGTGTCGGTTTAACCGGGTCAGGCTTTTTTATTTCAGGTTTATCTTTTTCCAGAAGACATGGGCTGTAAAGAGGTATGGCTTCTTTTAAAAGCATTTTTAAATGATAATTCCCTCCTTTGAAATCCTGCAGTTTTTCATAAATAACTGCAAGTTCCATCCTGCTTTGATTATCAGAGGGCTTGTTTTTACATGCTATTTCAAGATCGTAAATCTTCTGCTGTCCCGTATCTTTCGGATCTATTTTGTTTATTTTTTCATAACCTTCTGTGGCTTTCAGGGCAAGTTTATACCTTAAATAAGATTCCTTTTTATTGCCTGCCTGGTCGTAAAGTTCCCCGATTCTTACATAACAGTCTCTTTCTTTTACACCTTTATTCAGGCAGTTTTTGTAATAACTTACAGCTTCTTTAAATGCACCTTTTGCCTGATATGAAAGGCCGAGAGCATAATATCCGAGAGACATGTTCGGTGAAAGTTCTATTACCTTCTTAAACTGTTTTATCGCTTCATCATATTTCTTCTGTTCATAATAGGCACTTCCCTGAATATAGCATCCTGTAGCCATTTTATCTTTATCTTTATCTTTTATTATCTGAGCAAGATCGGGATCTATATATGGTGTGGCAGAAACAGACGGTGTCATAAATTTTTTTTCTACTTTAATCGTTATGTCGGAAGTTACCCACTCGTCTTTCGATAGAAGGGCAAGTTTTTCTTTAAGTTTCTTCAGGAATTCTTCAGGAAATTTCAGATATGTATAATCTTCATTAACAGGTAAGTTTTCAAAATCTTCGAATATTTTATTATTTGTTGTTCCTATGGCTTTAATTCTCTCTATACCTTTCGGCCCTTCACATACAATTTTCTTCATATTAAATCCAGGAACTTCATATTTTGAACCTGAAAGAACCTGACAGGACACATGAGATTTATTGGGAAATAAAATAATTAAATCTCCTTTCGTAGTCATCCTCAGTACTATAACCCTGCAATCTTTGCTTGCCGCAAGGTAGAAGGTTATATCCTCACCTTCGAAAAGAATATTCTCTGTTCTGTTAGTTACTGTTTCTATAAAAAGTTTTGATTCTCTGTTGTCTATGGAATTCCATATGTCGATTTCCGATGCGCAGCACATGGTTAATGTTAAGAATATAAATAAAAAGATAAGAGTTTTCATAATACCACCTTTATAGGCGTGATGCGTAACGCGTAACGCGTCACGAGCAGTTTTGCCTTCGCGTATTACGCATTACGCATTACGCATTACGATTATAATTTTTCCATATATCCCTTTACCTCAGTATTACCGGGGGACAGGTCAAGGGCTTTAAGGAAAGCAGCTTTTGCCTCAGTCTGTTTCCCCTGGGCCATACATGTTTTGCCGAGCCATATATATGCATCTGTATAGTCAGGATTGCTGTTGACAACTTTATTCAGATTAATACCGGCACCTTCATAATCCTTCCTGTCATATAAAATGATGGCAATACATAACTGTGCAGGAGCAAAAGCAGGATTTATCTTAAGGGCATTTTCATATTCTTTTAAAGCTTCGTCATATTTTCCCTGACTGTAAAGGGCATCGCCTTTATGAAGACATGATGCTTCTTCCGAATTGCCCTTTATGGGTTTTGCATTTTTCTCTTCCGTACTGTTTAAAATCAATTCAATTTCTTCAGGGTTGTATTTAAGATTGTTCAGTTCTGTTTTCAGTCTGTCAGGGGAATATTCTTTATTGACCAGTGGTTTTAAATGTTCCGTATTTATCCGGCCATTAAGTTTTTCCACACTCTTTTCCGTAATTACACAGGTTACAGGCTGGAGAATTAAGCCGTATTCATTGGTTGAATCGGAAGAAGCGTAATTCAGACTTTCTTTTAATGTGTCCAGAATGGATTTTGCCAGTTTTTCAGGAGTGGTACCTTCCCGTCTGGCCAGATCCGATGTTACTGTCATGATTAATTCACTGTTAATTGTTTTTATAACTACTTCTTTATTCATTTTTCCTACTTCCAGTTCAGAGCCTTTGAGGCCTTTTGCAATCATATTATAAAGCCTTCTGGCTATTACTTCAGCCCTTTTTAAAGGTGATAGTCCTCCTGCAGTATTTTGAACCTCAAATACTGGTTCAGAGTTTACTAAAATTTCTCCGAAGACAGCACCGGGAATTTTTTTCTCTCTGTAGCCGACCACTATATTTATGCCGTATATAATCTTTCTGGCAATAACAAAATCGGGATTGGATGGCTCCATATCAAGAGCTTTTTGAAAATATTTTTTCGCATTTTCTTTATCTTTCATATTCATATAACAAATGGCTGTATTATAGAAAATAGAAGCTTTTTCATCTGAATATACAAGGGCTTTCTGGAATGTTGCCAGTGCTTCTTCATAATTACGGGAAAGCATATAAACAGATGCCAGGTTATTATAAGGATTTGCAAAGGTTGGAGCTGTCTGTATAGCTTTTACATAAAGCTTTTCTGCTTCTTCCAGATTACCTTTATCGAAATAACCGTTACCGAGATAATTCATTAAAACGGGATTTTCTGGATCAGAGGCAAGCATGCTTTCATAAAGACTTATGAATTCATCAAGTTTTCCGAGTTTTCTTGCCGTATATTGAAAATATCTGTGGGCATCAAGAAAACCTGTATCTTTTTTAACGGAATTAAGGAAAAAGCTGTAAGCTTCATCTCCCCGATTCTTTTCATATAACTGCAGGCCTGATGAAAATTTTTCAAAGGATCCCATGCTCTGTGTCGGTATAAAATAGAGATCTTTTTTTATTTCCTGAGATACAGGAGTATTGAAATATTTCGCTATTTTCAGTGAAAGATCTCCCTGAAGGGCAAAAAGATTGTCTTTAGAACCTGATACTGTTTCTTCTGCGACTACTGTTCCTTTTTTTACGTCAAAAAGCTGACTTGTTATATTCACTTTGTTTCCGTCTTCTTTCAGACTGCCTGTAATAATATAGTCAGCACCTATAGTATGACCGAGAGACTGTCCTGCAGGACCTTCAAACTTCTGTTCTATACCCATTTCCTGAAGAACAGACCTCTGGCTTTCTCTGTCCACTACATTTACATTCTGCAGTTTATTCAGTTTATTTACGAGTGTTTCGGCAAAACCTGTACCGATAGGAGCATTATTCCCTGTTTTCCCTTCTGAATAAAAACTCAGAACAGCCAGAGTTACCTTCTGAGAAGCTATAGCAGAAGATAAGAACGTAATAAGCAGTAACATTGTAATAAGAAATATTTTACTTTTCATAAAATGGCCTCCTTCTCTTTTATTTTATATGAAAATGCTAAAGGGCTATCCCTTTACTATGTCATCTCAAAGTTTTTTTTGCATCGTCTCTTGCCTTTATAGCAGGAACAAAATGTCTGTCTAGTATCAATACCCTGTTGTAACATTTAATTGCTTCCCTGTATTTTCCCATACTATATAAAGCATTTCCCTGATTAAACCAGGCATGTTTGTTTCCAGGTTCAATCTCCAGAACTTTTTTATAATATGTTATTGACTCTTCATACTGTTTCAGTGCATATAAAGCATTACCAGTGTTCATTAATGTAAGAGTTTTTTGAGGATCAATCTCTAAAGCTTTCTTGTAACATTCAAGAGCCTCCTCATATTTTCCGTTATTGTATAATAAAAAACCCTTCCCATTCCATACATCGGCATATTTCGGGTTAATCTTTAGAGCTTCATCATAATATTTTATTGCTTCTTTGTATCTCCCGTCATGATGTAAAGCAAGGCCTTTATAATAAAGAGTTTTTGCATGTTTTTTATCAAGCTTTAAAGCTCTGTCGAAATATTCAATACTTTCTTTAATATGTTTTTGTTTAAGTAAAACCATGCCTTTACCTGTGAGTGAATCAATATCTTCCGGATCGCTTTTTAAAGCTTCATTAAAATATTCGAGAGCTTCACTGTATTTTCCCGACTTATATGACATAATTGCTTTGAAATATAAACTACCGTCCATGTCTATATTGAATTTTTCTCTGTAATATTTGAGAGCATCTCTGTAATTTTTATTCTCTAATACCTTATCGTCTGCCAGTTTTTTTACGCCTTCTTTTTTTGCCTTCAGTGCATCCTTATAGGAAGGATCTATTGTTAAAGCTTTATCATAACAGGAAAAACCTTCTTTGTAATTCCCATGTTCTATAAGTTCATCACCCTGTTTTTTCAGGGCTTCTTTTTTACCTTTCAGACAATCTTCATAAGAAATTTCTATGTTCAGAGCTTCATCGTAACATGCAATACCTTCTTTATAATTTTTATTTTTTACAAATTCATCTCCATATTTCTTCAGCGCTTCTTTTTTTAGATTTAAAGCATCTATGCTATTTTTATCAATATCTAAAGAAGCATTATAACAACGTATGGCATCTTTATAATTTCCACTGTTAAAATATTTGCTTCCCAGTTGTATCAGGGCTTCTTTTTTTTCATACAGAGCCTGAGACCAGTCAGGCACTGCAGTCAGAGCTTTATCAAAATTATTAATGGCATTTTCATATTCGTCTTTGCTCAGAAATTGTTTACCTGTTTCATAATATTTTGCTCCGGGATTTCTCTGCAACCAGAGGATTATTCCCATTACTGTAATGACAAGAAGAAAAATTAACGTAAATTTATGTCTGAATTCACCGGGTTTTTTTACAGGTTTTTTTTGCTTTTCACATACGGCCGGTACATCAGCAGTTTTCTTTTTACCATTGATTTTCTCTTTTTTCTCATAGACGAGTTTCTGAAGAACTTCCTTCATTTCTCCTGCACTTTTATAACGATTGGACGCTTCCATTTCGAGGGATTTCATTACAATTCTTTCTGTTTCTTCCGAAACGGAAGGATTAAGGGTTCTTACCGGTTCAAAACTGAAGGGTGCTTCCGGCTTGTGCCCTGTTAAGAGACAGTGCATGGTTGCTCCCAGCGAGTAAAGATCTGTTCTCAGTTCAGGTTTACCCTGAAATAATTCCATAGGTGCATAGGCGTAGGTTCCTGCAGTGGTTTTAGTGGAATCGCTGTCAGGGTTTATAGTTCTTGCAAGACCGAAATCTATAAGAACCAGTCTGTTGTCGGAATCTTTAAGCATAATATTTGCAGGTTTCAAATCCCTGTATATTATCGGTGGTGACTGGCTGTGCAGGTATTCCAGTATGTCGAGTATTTGAATTGCCCAGTCGATTACGGTATCTTCTGGAATGGCTTCACCTTTATAGCTTTCCAGAATGGATTTCAGATCCTTACCTTCTATATAATCCATTACAAGGTAATAGCGGCCATTTTCTATAAAATAGTCTTTCACTCTGGGAAGTCCTCCATGTTTCAGGTTATGGAGGATATTTGCTTCTATTTTAAATCTCTCTATGTAATACTTTTGCTGATCTTTATCATAGGTAAGACTCAGCATCTCTTTAACAGCACAGGGAGTTTTTTCAAATCTGTTATCCAGTGCCTGATAGACGGAACCCATACCGCCCCGTTTCAGAAGTTTTATAATTTCATATCTTTTGTCCAGGAGTGAACCTGTTTTGAGATTGTCTGTAGTAAGACTTATTTCTCCACTGCATATATGGCATAAGTCGCCTGTGGCATTATGTTCCTGTCCGCATCTTATACAGTTTGACACTTTATCACCTTAATCGTGACGCGTAACGCGTGACGCGTGACGCGATGATTTACCTTTAAATAATTATAAAAACCGGAATGTTGTGATTAAGTGAAAAGTGAAAAGTAATTAATTCCTTATTTTATTCACTATTCACTATTCACTATTCACTATTTAAAAAAATTCGCTTTTTCTTTCGCTTTTTCTATAATAGAAGAAAATTTTTCTTCTGCCACCTGAGGGCCTGCCATAAGGGTCGGTTCTACAAGTATGGCACTCATATCGGTAAATCCCATAAAGGCAAAAATCGTTTTCAGATACGATGTTTGATGATCAAACGCTACAGCAGGAGTTCCTTCAGGATATTCGCCTCCCCGGGCAAGGATGAATATAACAGGTTTACCTGTTACAAGCCCTGTATATCCTTTTTCCGGATCATAGGAGAAGGTAAATCCTGGCTGAGTGATAATATCTATATAATGTTTAAGCCTGTAGGGAATACCAAAATTCCACATGGGAACAGATAAAACGATTTTATCTGCTGATTTGAAGTGTTCAATGGTCTTAACAACCTTTTCCCAGGCAAGCTTTTCTTCTTCATTATGCGGTTTGCCACCCATAATTTTATATTTTCCAGATGCAGCTGTAGCGTCAAAAGGCGGAAGTTCTGTTTCCCACAGATCCAGTGTTTCAACTGTATCACCGGGATGTCCTTCTTTATATGCATCGAGAAATACCTTTGCCATTTTGTTTGAATAGGAACGTTCTTCTCCGGGACTTGCTTTAATATAAAGTATTTTATTCATAAAAGTTCCTCCTTTAATAAAGTGACGCGTGACACGTGACGCGTGAAGCCAGGAATAGACAGTAGACTCTATATAATATTTCTAAAAAACAGGTTTAAAATCCTTCTTCGTAATAAAAATTGCTACTGGTCTACATATATGTTATAATTTAAAATGATAGGCATGTTCCTTTTACCTGATTTATATTTCAGGAACCCTCGCGTCACGCGTTACGCGTTACGCTTTACGAATCTTCATTACCATTCATTTAATTATGAAAGGAAGTTATCATTCTGATTATAAGAGAAATGTTTCAACATATTTTTATGCATGCAGGTATTGCCATGGTACTTATTGATAAAGATGGCTATATACTGGATGTTAATCTCATTATAAATGAAACGATGACTTATACAAGAGAAGACCTGCTTGGAAAACATTTCTCCGAGTTTATTCATCATGAAGATTTACCTGATAGCTTGAGATGTTTTGAAGAAATTATTTCACAGAAAATTACCCATTCACCGCCTCTGGAAAAACGTTATATAAAGAAAGACGGAACCATTACATGGGGACGTAATGTTTACTCGGCAGTCGATGTCTCGGATGGGAATGTGCAGTTAATTGTCAGTACAATACAGAATATTGAACAAGAAAAACGGGCTGAAGAAGAATTACAGGGGACAAAAGATTTCCTGGATAAAATTATTAACTCTGTTGCCGACCCCATATTTGTAAAAGACAGTCATCACAGATGGATAGTTGTAAATGATGCCTACTGTGCACTTGTAGGGCGAACCCGTGAGGAATTAATCGGTAAATCTGATTATGATTTTTTTGAAAAATCCGAGTCTGATGTATTCTGGGAAAAAGATGAACTTGTTCTTAAAACAAAAGAAGAAAATTATAATGAAGAGGATTTTACCGATGCCTCTGGAGTTTATCATCTTATAGCGACAAAGAAAAAATGTTATACAGATAAAAAAGAACAGGATTTTATCGTAGGAATTATAAGAGATATTACAGAAAACAAAGAGGAAGAGAAAGAATTACTCAGGATAGAAAAACTTGAATCCCTGGGTATACTTGCCGGAGGCATAGCACATGATTTCAATAATATATTGACTGCCATACTCGGTAATATTTCTCTTGCAGAACTAATGGTTGATAGTGATGAAAAAGACCAGATCAGAGAAGTACTTACCATGGCCCAGGAGTCATCTCTTCGCGCCAGAGATTTAACCAGGCAGTTACTTACTTTTTCCAGAGGCGGAGCACCTGTGAAAAAGACGGGAACAATTACTCAGTTGTTAAAGGAAACGACCTATTTTTCTCTTCAGGGTTCAAATGTCAGATGTGAATTTAATATTCCCGCCAGTATCTGGAATGTTGAAATGGATGAGGAACAGATAAGCCAGGCAGTGCAAAATTTGGTTATAAACGCGGATCAGGCCATGCCGGAAGGTGGTATAATAAGAATATTTGCAGAAAATGTATATATAAAAGAAACAAATGAATTACCACTGAAAAACGGCAGATATGTTAAAATTTCCGTAAGGGATCATGGGCCAGGTATAGCCAGAGAATATCAGACAAAGATATTTGATCCCTATTTCACTACAAAACAAAAAGGAAGCGGACTTGGCCTGGCAACAACTTATTCAATAATCAAGCGTCATCATGGACATATTACGGTGGAATCCAGAAACGGTGAAGGAACAACTTTTTCTTTCTTTCTTCCTGCATCTGAAAAAGATTTTGAAGTGGAAGAAATTAAACATCCTTTAAAGAGTCATGGTAAGATTCTTGTAATGGATGATGATGAAATGATAAGACGTCTTATGCCTTTATTGTTACCCAGACTGGGTTATGAGGTTGAACTGGCGGCAGACGGAACGGAAGCAATTGCATTATATGAAAAAGCCAGATATACTGATAAGCCTTTTGACCTGGTAATAATGGATTTGACCATACCGGGCGGAATGGGCGGAAAAGAAGCTATAGGGAAGCTTCTTGCTATAGATCCGTCAGTAAAAGCAATTGTATCGAGCGGTTATTCCAATGACCCCGTAATGGCAGATTACAGAGACTATGGTTTTAAATCAGTTATTACGAAACCTTATAATGTAAATAACCTTGGCGATATATTATATAAGGTGTTGCATGAAACGGCGTGATGCGTGATGCGTGATGCGTGATGCGTGATGCGTGATGCGTGATGCGTGATGCGTGTTTTCACGGGTACCGGGCGACCACAGGAGGTGCCCCTACTTTTCACTTTTCACTTTTCACTACTCACCACTCACTACTCACCACTCACTACTCACCACTCACTACTCACGACAAGACATTGATACGGCTCAAGTTCCCTCTGAAAGAATCCCTCCTCGATTTTACAGATTTTTTCCGAGAAAAATTCCTTATATCCTCCCTCTATTTTTCCTACCTGCCACAGAGGAATTTTTACGGATTTTTTTTGATTGCTGTTATTTATAATAACAAATATTAAAGTATCGTCAAAAATTCTTGCATAGGAAAAAATCTCATCTTCGTCATGAAGTATTTTAAATCCTCCTTTTTTTAATACAGAAGAGGATGTGCGCAGTTTAATAAGTTTCTTATAAAGAGTCATTATGTCATGATCCCACAGATTTTCATTCCATTCCATACATTTACGGACTTCATATTCCTTTATGCCCTTCATGCCTGTTTCATCACCGTAATAAATACATGGCACGCCGGGCCAGGTGAAAAGCAGCACAAGACCGATTTTGAATTTATGAAAATCTTCTCCCACGAGAGAGTAAAACCTGGGCAGGTCATGACAGTCAAGCAGATTGAACATAGAGAGTTTTACATCAAAGGGAAGAAGAGATGTGAAATTCTCTATGTTCCGGGTCATATCTTCAGATGTAAAATTTATCTGCCTGAACTCTTTTTTAAATCTCTCTTTTTTTGTAAGCCATTTAAGAACAGGAAAGAGAAACCCCTGGTAATTCATTGTTCCGTCAAGCATGTCACCCTGAAGAAGATCTGAGGGGTCAAAAAAATGTTCTCCCATTATATAAGAATCTTCTTTTGTATATTTACAGGATTTTCTCATTTCCCTGTAAATATCTCTAAAGCCCTGGTAATCATCCTGCCGTCCGAGCATATTTGACACATCCAGACGCCATCCGTCTATATTATAGGGAGATTTCATCCAGAAATTCATAACAGAAGAAGGAGATTTATAGATTTCCTGTCTTAATTTTTCGGATTTATAATTGAGTTTCGGAAGGGTTTTGACTCCAAGCCATGCATGGTAATCATCTTTTTTATCATAAAAGGTAAAATACTCTCTGTAAGGAGATGACCGGTCTCTGTATGCTCCCGTATTATCAGGGTAAAATCCCGCTTTGTTAAACCAGTAATGGGAAATGCCTGTATGGTTGAATACTCCGTCAAGTATTATTTTAATGCCATTTTCATGGAGAAGAGAGACAAGTTCGGCAAATTCTTCGTTTGTCCCTGTATGGGGATCTATAAGTTTATAATCCTGAGTGTCATATTTATGATTTGAAAGAGACAGAAAAACAGGATTCAGATAAATAGCATTTATACCCAGTTCTTTAAGATATGGTATTTTCTCTTTTATCCCTGCAAGGTCTCCTCCGAAGAAATCCATATGTCCTCCCCGGTGATAATCTTTCGGATCTTCACCCCAGGAACAGGCTTTTGTACTTTTCCCGCAATAAGTATATTCTCCGTCTTTTACATTGGTAGAAGAGTTCCCGTCACAGAACCTGTCGGGAAATATCTGATAAAATACACTTTCAGTAACCCATTCTGGCGTTTTAAAATTCCTTATAAATTTGAAATCTGTAATATCAGGAGGGACATCTCTGCTCAACCCCTTCTGGGAAAACCATAACATATCATTTTTACAAAAAATGAGAAATCTGTAATTAATAAAATCACATTTTACATCAATCTTACCTGTATAAAGATCAAAAAAGCCTTTAGTGACATCTTTTTTCATTTCCGTCAGTTTCTGTTCTCCGTCGGGAGAGGTTCTGACATATATTTCTTCTATATCTTCATTTTTATGAACAACAAGTTTTATCTGAAGTTTATGGCCGGAATATTTAAGGAAATATTCCGAGCCATCTGTATATAAAGTTTTTTTCCAGTCAAATTCAGTCATATTCTTTAACTTTCTCTTTCCCTGATAAAACTCTTTCCATAGATGATCTCAGGGCTTCCATTTCATCACCGCCCGGTAAGAGAAAGACAGGGGCAATCCATTTAGTTCTTTCTTCTATTTTACCTGTTATCATCTCCGAATAGGCGAGGCCTCCCGACAGAGTAATTCCGTCGACGTTACCGCAGAATATGGCAGTAAGAGCGCATATCTCCTTGGAAATCTGATAGGCCATAGCTTCAATCAATAGATTGACTTTTTCTCTGGTAATATCAGGTTTTATTTTTTTTCTGTCCTGTTCCGGAAGTTCTTTTCCTGCAGCAAAATCTTCTAAGAGTTTCATGTCAGATGTTCCTGTATAGGCAGTCATTCCGCCTTTGCCTTTGAGCATGAGCTTTATATCCTGAAAGCTGTATTTACCTGAAAAACAGAGTTTTGCAAGGCCTCCTGCAGGTACGCCTCCGGACCTCTGAGGAGTAAAGGGACCGTCACCGTCAAGAGCATTATTTACATCTACTACTCTCCCTTTTTTATGGGCTCCCACACTTATGCCTCCGCCCATATGGGCAATAATAAGATTTACATCATTATAGTCTTTATTTAATGTTTTTGCCGTACGATAAGCGACTCTTCTCTGATTGAGACAGTGAAATATACAGATTCTCGGGTTTTCAGGTATGCCGGAAAAACGTACAAAATCTTCCATCTCATCCACTGTTGTAGGATCTGCTATATAAGATTTCTGTCCTATTTCTGACGCTATCGAGTCACCTATGAGAGCTCCCAGATTGGATGCATGACTGCCGTAACGTTCTTCTCTTAAATCATTTTTTATCTTTTCATTGACCTGATATACTCCTCCTTCGGAAGGTTTCAGCAGCCCTCCTCTGGTAATTACGGCATCCAGCTCTTTTATATCTATGCCATGTTCTTTTAATTCTTTCATGACAAAATCCTTACGAAATGAAAACTGTTCCGTAATTTTTTTTCCTTCGTAAGATTCCATCTGTGCCGTGTCGTATCGTACCACTTCATGAAATATTTGCTTTTCTCCTTCAAAATATGCCACTTCGTCTGAAGTTGAGCCGGGATTGATAACGAGTATTTTGTAATTATTCATAATCTCACCTTCTTATCGTGACGCGTGACGCGTGACGCGTGACGCGATGATTATTTGCCGGGCCGAGCCATTTATGCTCGTGCCGGTAAACTATAATATAATCTATGAAAGGCCTGTTGTAAAGATATTATAGAGAAAAGAATATTATAAAAAAACAGGAATAAAATTTTATTATGAAGAATTATTTATTAGATAATTTCATAACTATCCATAAATAATAACTTTGTAATACGTGATCTCCATGGATGAACCCGTCACGCATTACCCGTTACGCGTCACAACCACTTAAATACCAGCAAGTTATGAAATACACTATAAAAAATATAGGAGGAATGATTTATGAAAAAAATCTTCTTTTTTACCTGTTTCATCTCTTTTATTTTATGTTTTTCACTTGTTTTTGCACAGGAAATTACTCAGGAAGTCAAAGATCAGGCTCTCTCCGATGCGAGACAGATAAAAGAGCTTTATAACAAATATCATGAGCGATTTAAAGGCATTTACGGACATAATATTATAGAGCAGTATGACCTGAAAGAAGTAGCAGAAAAACTTGCTAAGATAGAGGCTCTTGAACGTGAAGTAATACCTGTAATTCAACCAGTAGTTGCATCATTTGCCGAAAAATACGGCTCAGATACTATGACTATCGATAACAAATATTGGGAAATGGGACTTGGCAGGACAGAAGAAGCAGACTTTTTATCATCCAATTTCAGAGACCTCTATGAAGGCCTGAAAAATTTCCCGAAAACGAGACAGGAAACCTCTGAATATCTACGTAAATGGGCTGAAGGTATAATCAAAAATGTGGACGAAGGTTTTTATCCCGCCCAGGACCGCATGAACAGGATGTATGAAGCAAAATCTTACCTTGACTTTGCATGCAAATTTGATCCGAATAATGCAAAGGCAAATACACAGCTTGCTTCTATAGATCAGAAGATAGCAGAAGTTGGAAAGAAATTGACAAAGGATATAGACAAAAAGAAATGGGCCGGTCATATAACGAATTTTTCCGGTCCCGGTACAGCAGGAGACCTTGCAAAATCAGCTCTGGAATATTTTAAAAATGATCGTGACTGGGGTAAGAGTTCCAAGAAGAAAATCACGGTAGTGGCTGTGGCGGTGAGAGGACAGTGGGAAATAGCGGAAACAAATATCCTGGGCCAGGTGACTCAATGGAGACTTCCCATACATCTCGCCATAACAGATGAGAAATTTAAAAAGGAAAATATAGCACAGGTCTTTGAACTGAGCATCCTTGCAAAAGAAGGCGCTCCGGGAGCAGCTCCGAAATCGCCGCCTTTTGACGGTTTCTGGGTCGGTAATAACTGGCTCATGAGGCTTGATAAAATCAAGTAGGGGCAAATCTCTGTGTTTGCCCGATGAGTAGTGAGTGGTGAGTTAAATCCTGCCACTCACTATCTTAGTACCGCTCCAGGTAAATAAGTATCCGATAATATATAAAAAGTGAGAAGTGAAAAGTGAGAAGTGAAAAGTGAAAATTCACTTCTCACCTCTCACCTCTCACTAAATAATTTATAAATGGATACTAACTTATCTGCTTTTGTACTTAGGGACTGTAAAGAAATAACCCTGGCAAATTATTAGAACGGCTATTATCCTCGCGTCACGCGTCACGCGTTACGCGTCACGATAAAAACTGTAACTATGATGTAGTTATTTCCTAACAACCCCTTATAAACCTTTAGAATTAGTTAAATTCAGATTACAGGAGGTATATTTTGTGAAAAATTTTTCTGTAAAGTTATTATTGATTTTATCCATTATATTTCTTTTCCAGGTTGATTGTTATGGTAAAGCCAAATTTGCCGTCATTTCCGATCCTCATATAAGTATGGAGGCAGACGGCGTGACAGATGATTTTAAAATGGGTATTCATTCTGTAGAATTTCTGGAAAATACCATAAAAGATGTAAATAAGATAGAAGATCTCAATTTTGTTTTATTTCTGGGAGACCTCACAAAAGACGGAGAACCATGGAATCTGGATAAATTTGTAGAGATCATATCAGACTTGAATGTTCCTTCATATGCCATACTTGGCAATCATGATCAGAGTGTCATTACTCAGACAGGCAAAGCTGTGCTTCCGGGAGTGTCAAAAGAAACAATGGTCTGGGCACTTCAGGGACATGGGTTCAACGGCCCTTCTCTCTGGTGGAGTGCAGCCCCTGTGCCGGGTCTTCATCTGATAGCACTGGATACGAATATTCTTGGTACCTGGAGCGGACGTATATCAGATGCAGAATTAAAATGGTTTGAAAGGGAACTTTCTTCTCATAAAGATGTTTTTACCATAGTAATAGGCCACCACAGTATAGTCCCTTTCTGTAAAGAAGAGGAAGATACGGAACAGTGGAAATCATTTTATATGGAAAACGGCGATAAGTTGCTTGATTTATTTGATAAATATACAAATGTATCTTTTTATCTGTCAGGCCACAGGCATGTAAGTACAAGATCTGTCGAACATAACGGTGTCTATCATATAGTTCACCCTTCTACCGGTACCTATCCTATGAGATATACAGTTTATGAATTGACAGATACTCATTTAACATATGAGGTAAAAGATGTTCCTATGGATAAAGAAACATGGGAACTTGCAAAGAAGAATTTCTTTACCTTCGGTGAAGGTTTCTGGAGAGGTGCCGGTATGACAGATACACCGGAAGGGAATAAAAAATATCTTGATTATTACGAATCCAGTGAAACATTGAAAGGGGAATTTCCTCTCAGGATAAAATTTAATGAAAGATAATATTGCCATAAGTTAACATTTTTTTAACCTTATCTATATTGCTATTTCCTTTCAGTCATGCTAAATTTTTCATAGATAAATGAGAAACTTCAAAAGAGTAAGGATGGATATTATGGAAATTTCAAATAAAAAACATATAACATCAAACCATATGGTATCATTCAAACAGTCTCAGTTCCGGGAAAAAGAACTTTCTGACAGAGTAACTGTCTCGGAATGCAGTCCATCCGAATATGATGTAAACGCGCAGAAACTCCGTGATATGGCCAAAAAGAAGGATGTAAAATCTGCCACGGAAAAACATATATCCAGTCTGAAACTTGATGACTATATGATTCCTGCCAATCATGGCAGAGTTGCCCATATGTGCCTTACTTTTGACGGTTATGACAGGAAAAGTAATTATGTGAATGCCATGAAGACATTCATTTCTAAAATGGCTGAAGCAAAATTTACTGTACTTACAGGAAGCAAAAGCGATAGAAATTATCTTCAGGAACAGGTAGATGACTGGGCCCAAAAGGGTATAATAGAAAATCCGGAAAGAGTGAAGATAATCAATACAGGAAAGAATCTCTCCATATGGGCTCAGGACTCGACCCTTGTCATAGGTAATAAAGTTGTGGAACAGGACAGAACATGGTTCCCCGGAAGTGATGACGGGGCAGTTGCATGTGAAATTGCGGAAGCAGATTCTTCGCTTGAATATGAAAAACTGGAAGGTATTTATATAGACGGAGGAAATCAGCTTGCCACAGATGATACGCTCTTTGTAGGTTCTGATGCCGTTAAATTTATGATTGAGGATATGAACCCCTATCCTTCTATATTTAAAAAGGTAGTAAATTTCTTTAAAGGGAAGGATAATCCGCAGTTCAGTGAGAAATATGAAAAATTAATAGATGAACTTCATATAGAGAATGCCGCAGATATAAGTAAAGAAGATCTATGTACATTGATGATGGAAAAAACCTTCCCCCATCAAAAGATAGTTGTTGTCGGTCATAATGGAGAACAGCCTTCTTTCCATATAGATATGGCTATGACTCCGATCGGAAAAACTGATCCTGAAACCGGCAGACCTGTCATAACGGTGGGAGATCCTTCTATGGCTGTAGATATTCTCAGAAAATTAAAAAAAGAAGAGCCTGATAAATATAGCAGGTATGAAAAAGAAATCAGAAAGAAACTGGATTTCCCTGAACGTCACCCTCTTGACAGCCTTATGTGCAGTGTTACAGATGATTTACAGGAAAATTTTGACAGTCTGGCAAAAAAATTCGAACATAATGGTTATAAGATAGAAAGAGTCCCCTATATGGGTTCGTCAGATATAAAGGGAGTACCATGGATAACCTATAATAACTCTGTAATAGACGGTGATAATATATTCATACCTAATTTTGCCATACCGGAACTGGATAATGTGGGTAACGGAATTTATAAAAAATATGGTTATAAACCTGTTCCCATAGATATGACATCCATAAGTTCCCTCTCCGGTGCTATAAACTGCATTACAAAAGTCCTTGAAAGGGTTTATTGATAATAATTGACAGATAGTATAAATATAAGATCTTTACTGGAAAATTTTTCTCTGGATAAAGATCTTTTAAATTCAGAGCCAACAAAAATCGAATATTTTAATACGGGAGAAGCGGAAATTCCGAGATATATAAATGAGTTCTGGACTTCCGGCCAGAGAAAGGCTTCTTCCATTCATGAAGTTTCTTACAGGGCATGTTTTAAACCACAGATTCCCGCTTTTTTCATCAAGCTTTTTACCGCGAAAGGAGATTTTGTTTATGATCCTTTCAGCGGCAGGGGAACTACCATTATTGAAGCAGGACTTTCGGGGAGAAATATTATTTCCAATGACATAAATCCTCTGAGTAAGATTCTGTCTTTCCCCAGATTTTTTATTCCTGATATAAAAAAACTTGAGAAGAGATTGAAAGAAATTCCTCTGAATAAAAATTTAAAATCTGAAATAGATCTGTCCATGTTTTATCATCCCGATACGGAACGGGAGCTTATAAGCCTGAAAAATTATTTAAAAGAAAGAGAAATCTCTCAGGCTGAAGATGAACTGGACAGATGGATAAGAATGGTTGCAACAAACAGACTTACGGGACATTCAAAAGGTTTTTTCTCTGTTTATACACTTCCTCCCAATCAGGCTGTATCACAGGAAAGCCAGATAAGGATAAATAAAAAATTGAATCAAAAACCTGAATATAGAAGTACATCAGACATTATTTTAAAAAAATCTAAAAATCTCATGAAAACACTTGATAAGGAACAGATAAAATCTCTTAATAAGGCGGGAGCAAATGGACTTTTTCTGTGTAAAGACGCAGGAGAAACAGAGGAAATTAAATCTGAAACAGTTCAGCTTACGGTAACATCGCCTCCTTTTTTGAATATAGTTCATTATTCTGCCGATAACTGGCTACGGTGCTGGTTTAATTCCATCGATGATAAAGAAATAGGGAAGAAGATTACCATGAAGAGGACTGTTGAGGAATGGTCTTATGTAATGGAAAAGGTCTTTATAGAACTTTACAGAATCACGAGAAAAAACGGATGGGTTGCCTTTGAAGTCGGAGAAGTAAGGAAAGGGAAGATAAATCTTGATGAATATATTGTACCTGTCGGTATAAAATCAGGATTTAAGTGTGAAGCCATACTGATTAATGCCCAGAATTTTACAAAAACCTCCAATATATGGGGCGTGAAAAATAATAATTATGGTACAAATTCCAACAGAATAATTATTTTTCAAAAGATTTTATAAATATCTAAAATTAAAAAGGCCGGTTCGCAGATAACCGGCCTTTTTTCAATACCTTTCACGAGATACATAAGAGCCTATCCGAAAAGTCATCAAATACCTTCCGGTGGGTGAGGCTCTTCCGAAAAATCTATAATCCTCTTGCAAAAAAACTCTTATTACAGACTGCTACGATATTACATTTGTTTAATTTATAAATTACTGTTAATACGGTATATATTTTTCTCCAGAGCCTCACCCACCGGAAGGGTGTAGAATAAATATTACTTTTCGGATAGGTACTAAGTACCACTTCGTCTTGAAGTAGCCAGATATTTTATCATATCATTTTCTTCGCCTGTTTAAAGAATTGTTCCATGAAACACCGCATCAATATCTTAACAGTTACAGAATGGAAAAAGCCAGAGATTTTCTTTTAAATACAAAACTTTCCATAACTGATATTACTATGAATGTTGGTTTTGAAAGCAACAGCCATTTCAGTCGCCTTTTTCATCGTTATTTCGGTATATCTCCGAAGAGATTCAGAAAAAATCCCACAGGGGACAAAAACAGCAATTTTGAGCAAGAAATTTTTCTGAAATAATTTTATAATATTATATAATGATATGATGAGCTTTAATATCATATCACATCAGAATTTTTTACGCGTCACGCATTGCGCATCACGCATTACGATTTTCAGGAGGTATAAACATGACTATTAATTCTATCAATATGAAACAGGTAACTACTACAACTACTCAAAAAACTGCTTCTCAGGAAGTTTCTTCAGACAGTATTTCCCTGGGGAACACATCTCCTTCCGGATTTATGAATGATTTAAACCAGCTCAAACAGATGTCTGAAACAGGGAAGATAGAAGGAACTTCTTCAATTGGATCAAAAGAGTTCTGGGTAAATCAGGCTACCCATATGACTGATTTCTTTGCAAAGGTATCGAAAGATGAAGTGGATGGAGGATTTTATACCCATATAGACAGTGCGGGAAAAGTATCCAATGAGAATGAGAAATTCCTTATGCCCACAAGCAGACAGATTTATTCCTATGCTGCTACATATGAACTCACAGGCGATAAGAAATATCTGGATCTGGCCAAACATGGTGTGGATTTTGTGCTCTCCCATCATATGAATAAAACAGATAACGGTGAGGTTTTCTGGATGCAGAAGGTGGATAAAAAGGGAGGTCTTGCAGAAGGAGAAACTGACAAACCTCTTGCAATAAACGAACAGACCTATGGGCTTACAGGGTTGATTGCCTATTATAAAGCGACTAAAGACCCTGAAATACTTGAAGTCATAAAGGGAGGCCATAAATTCCTTACGGAACATTTTACAGATAAGGAAAAGGGCGGCTTTTTTGACAGTGTAAATAGCGGCACTTTCGAGGCAAATAAAACAAAGAGCTATAATTCTACAGTATATCCTGCCACATCTGCCCTTCTTGATATGGCAGAGATTGCAGAAGGAGACTGGAAAAAGGAAGTCATGGGGCAGTTAAAAGAACTGTCCAATGATTTCATTAAATATTTCCCCGACCCCTCTACAGGTTTTATTAAAGAAAATTTCACGTCAGACTGGAATGAAGACTGGCGTGGGTGGCAGAAACAGCCTGAAGGAACCATAGGAGTAACTGGCCATAATACACAGGGAGCGCTCTTTCTGCTCCGTGCGGAAAGACTGCTCGCTAAAGAAGGACTTCTGACTGATGAAGAATCGAAAACATATAAAGATAGTGCAAAAAATATCCTGGACTCTATTCTCGAAAAGGGATATGATAAACAGAATGGCGGATGGTTCGATGTATTCGTAAGGGAAACCGGTAAGAACATGTGGCATACAAATAAAGCGTTCTGGCAGCAGGAAGAAGGTTATCTTGCCACCCTTGCCATGTCTAAAATTGACGGAGATCCGAAATATAAAGAAGCTACCGATAAAACACTTCAGTTCTGGGATAAGTATTTTATGGACAGAGAGGTCGGGGGAGACAGACAGACTGTGGCACAGGACGGTACCGCTCTTACAGACCCCAAGGGAGGGCCGGGAAAAAGTTCCTATCATGCCGTTGAAATGGCAAAACTGGCTCTTGAAATAGGCAACTGGTAAGATGTATAAGAGACCGTAAAGAAATAACCCTTGCAAATTGTCAGAACGGTTATTATCCTCGCGTCACGCATTACGCGTTACGCGTCACGATATAGACTGTAAATATGATGGAGTTATTTTTT
Source organism: uncultured Synergistia bacterium (assembly GCA_964431735.1). GTDB lineage: Bacteria > Vulcanimicrobiota > SpSt-956 > SpSt-956 > JAKJGF01 > CALARM01. The sequence continues at coordinate 30,453 of CAYSLJ010000083.1, forward strand.
ACAGACCCTAAGGGTGGCTCATGCCACCCTTATATCTGTTTCATCTGCATAAACCCGGCCATGTTCGGAAGTCTTACCTCTGCAGACGCCGGTTGAGAAACAATCATACCTGATATATGAAGTATGTTTTTCGCCATAATCCTCATTGGCTCATTAGAATTCTTATCTCCTTCCATATACCAGTCGTAAAGTTTCTGCATTTCTGAGCCACTGAAATTACCTGTCATAATTTCCTTCCACACAGACATAATTATCTTACCTGCTTCCCTGTTGATTTCCAATCCTTCCGGAGAAATAAGGGCCCCTGTGTCTGTCTGTAAGAGAGTATCTTCTGTTATGACTCTCTGTGCTGACCCGGCAGAGATATTTTCAACTGACTGTGAAGTAGTATCTTCTGTTATAAGGGTCTGATTTGTGTCTGCAGAGATATTTTCAACTGACTGTGAAGGAGTGTCTTCTGTTATAAGGGTCTGATTTGTGTCTGCAGAGATATTTTCAACTGCCTGTGAAGGAGTATCTTCTGTTATAAGGGTCTGATTTATGTCTGCAGAGATATTTTCAACTGACTGTGAAGGAGTATCTTCTGTTATAAGGGTCTGATTTGTGTCTGCAGAGATATTTTTAACTGCCTGTGAAGGAGTATCTTCTGTTATAAGGGTCTGATTTGTGTCTGCAGAGATATTTTTAACTGCCTGTGAAGGAGTATCTTCTGTTATGCCCGGCTGTATTCCGTCTGATGTTTCATTGCTTTGCCCGCTATCTGACTGAGAACTCCAGCTTTCTATCAGTTCTTTAGTTTTTCTATCAGGTATTCCAATATTTTGCCCGGTAACTGACGGAGGGAGCCAGGTTCCTGTCAGTTCTTTAGTTTTTCTGTCAGGTATTCCGGTGCTTTGCTTCATACCTGTAAGAAAGCTCCAGGCCCCCATCAGTTCTTGAGCTTTTCTTGCCGTAATTCCGGTGCTCTGCCTGATACCTGACGGCGGTAACCAGGTTCCCGTCAGTTCGTTGGTTCTTCTGTCCGTAATT
>CAYSLJ010000084.1:0-31408 GCA_964431735.1 uncultured Synergistia bacterium
GTATTAAAAGAGAGTTATAAATTATATAGACGCAAAATATTAACAGTCTGCAAAATCAGTTTACCACGTAACAGGATCATATCTTTTCCGGAAGAGTCCGGTCAGGGACAGGTTTTAGAAATGGGTATGAACTTATCTGGAGCGGTACTTAGATACAAATAATATTCAGGAGTAATAATGAAAAAATATGAAGAAAAAACAAAAGAAGAACTGGTAGAAGAATTAAATAATCTAGGAAAAGAGATAAAAAAACTTGATTTTTTCAAACAGTCCGAACATAGATACAGAATGATAGTTGAAAATATTTTTGATGTTGCCTATGTTTACAGACCGGACGGTATAATTACTTTTGTTACATCCAATGTATTTTCCCTCACAGGGTATGTTCCTGAAGAGATTATGGGCCATCATATAACCGAGTTTATTTATCCTGATGATATAGAAAATGTTCTCTCTGACTTTCATGAAGCTCAGTTTTCAGGAAAAATCTCTCCTACCTGTTGTCGTCTCCTGACAAAAGGAGGAGATATTATCTATATAGAGGAAATAGCAAGACCTTTACTCGATATCAGGGGAAACGTCTCTCAATTTATCGGTATTATTCGTAATATTACAGATCGTAAGCTGGCAGAGGAAGCATTGAAGAAGAGTGAAAAGTTATTCAGAAGTTATTTTGAACTACCTCTGACAGGTATTGCTATTATTTCACCCGATAAAAAGTGGATTGCCATAAATGATAAACTCTGCCATATTCTCGGATACACAAGAGATGAACTTTTAATGCTGACCTGGCCTGACATTACAGTACAGGATGATCTTATCCGAGAAATGGCTGATTATGAAAAAATGATTTCAGGAGAATTAAAAATCAATAATCTGGAAAAGAGATATATAAAAAAAGACGGAACTATTATTTATGCAAAATTAAGTTCTACATGTGTAAGAAAATCTGATGATTCTGTCGATTATATTGTTGCATTAATAGAAGATATTACAGGACGTAAAATGATAGAGGAGGAACTTATTAAACATAGGACAAATCTTGAAGAACGTGTCATAGAAAGAACAGAGGAATTAAACCTTATAAATAAGAGACTTCAAAAGGAAATTGAAGAAAGGAAAATAGCAGAGGAAAAACTGAAATCTTCCCTTAAGGAAAAGGAAATACTCCTTAAAGAAATACATCACAGGGTGAAAAATAATCTTCAGATTATTTCAAGTCTCCTCTATATTCAGAGTGATTCTATTCACGATGAAATTGCTCTTACTAAATTTAAAGAGAGTCAGAGTCAGATAAGATCTATAGCGCTGGTTCATGAAAAACTATATCAGTCTACTGATCTGTCCAGAATTGATTTTTCAGCATATATTAAACGTCTTTCATCATATTTGTTCTATACATATAATATAGATAACAGGCTGATAAAATTAAGAATTCAGGCCCCTAATGTATATCTCACTGTTGATAAAGCAATACCATGTGCTCTTATTATAAATGAATTGATTACAAATTCACTTAAACATGCCTTTATGAATGGAAATAGAGGTATAATATCTATTAAATTATATGTAAAAGATAGCAAATATGTATTGCAGTTCTATGATAATGGCACAGGTCTGTCTGAGGGTTTTGATATTCACAATATAAATACGATAGGTCTTGATCTTATAATCAATCTCGTAGAGCAGATTGATGGTTTTTTAGAACTGGATAAACATAAAGGAACATTATTTAAAATTACGTTCCCTCTGTGAAAAAAAACAATCAATTTGCAATAATAATAAAAACCTTGTATAATATATAACCGAAATTACAGGTTTATAATTTTACGGCGTTGTACAAAATCTATCAGGCAGTTGCCTCTGTTTATCAGGGTAAATATGCGAATATCGTAAACAGCTTCCTGATAATTGTACATATATCAAAAGACTCAGACTGGAGTCTTTGAGTAATATTTACTCTAAAAGCCCATGCTCTATAGTAAAGCAATAGCAGATCGATTGTCGGTGTGGGAACAGTCACATGATAACATATTGGTTAATTATATTAATGGGGGGGCTCATATGGCAGAGGACGAGAAATATCAGAAACTTTTAAAGTATCTTACTCCTAGAAGTCTTTGCTGGATAATACATGATTTATTAACTCAGAGAGAATTACAGGTAATTTTAAATAAATCCGGTATTAAATATGGTGGTAGAGAATTTAGCTCTATACCTTCCAGTGTTGTAGTGGAAGATCTTGCACAGCTTTTCTTTAAAAAATCCGATTTTGGTAATTTTATGACCAGGACTTTTTTAAAGAAGAGATTAAAAGAGAAAAGTAAATTGACAAAACTGGATCTTCCTGCTATTAAGGACTATACAGGTGATTGTAAGAATATTTTCAATCAGAACAGAGTCGGAAAAGTTCTGTGGGTTATTCTGACAGATGAAAGACCTGATGTTAATGATTACGGTCTTGAGTTTATTCAGCACGTTGAAAATATAATAAGATCTATGGAGAAAAAAGAAGTAAGAAAAGTGAAAAAAGTTTCCAGACCCAAACAGGAAGCAGTGAAACCCAAAGATGATACCCTTTACAGGGAACAGATTAAAAAGCTGGAAGAAAAGCTTAAAAGTCAGGATAATACACTTAACCAGCTTTCAGATGTTAATAAAAAACTCAGAAAGGATACGACAAATCTTAATCAGAGAATTGAGTTGTTGCAGAAAGAAAAACAGAAAATTTTTGAAGAACTTGAAGATGCCAAGAAAGCTCTTTTTGATCAGGAAATGCTTTTTAAAGATAAAAAAAGACTTGAAAAGGAAAGTAAAGAACTCAGAGAGACTCTCAATAATCAACATGATATATACAGTTCTTTAATTCTGCTTCAGAGAAAAAATTTACAGCTCAGAGGGGATCTTATCAGGGCGGAAATAAAATATAAAAAAGCCCAGAGACGACTTGTTCCTGAAAGTCATGAAGAAATTCAGACTGCTACAGACAATCCAAGAGTCGGTGTTTTCGTAGATGTTCAGAATATATATTACGGTGCCAAGATTGGCTATCAGGCAAAATTGAATTTTGAGACTCTTTTAAATCTTGTTACTAAAGACAGAGAAATAGTAACAGCCATAGCTTATATAGTGCAGACTCCGGAAATAAACCAGGATGAATTTATAAAAACGCTGGATAGAGTCGGTTATACGGTAAAGTCAAAAGATTTAAGACGGAGAGCCGATGGCTCTGCTAAAGGAGACTGGGATCTTGGTATTGCTATGGATATAATATCTTTACAGGACAGACTCGATGTTGTTGTTCTTGTAAGCGGAGACGGTGATTTTACCGAGCTTATAAAGGTTCTTAAGAGAAGTAACATAACTGTGGAAGTAGCAGCTTTCCAGCATAATACATCGAGAGATTTAATAGAGATTGCAGATACTTTTTATCCGATGGAAGAAGATATGATAATTGTATAAAGAACAGGGGGGGGATGTTCCGGAATTATTTTTTTGTGTAAGATACACAAATTTATTGAAATTTCCGGGATTTTTATGGAAGATTTTAACTATGAAGATTTTTCCTGGGATATGGTAAAATCTGAAAACAAAGCTCTGGCCGGATATATTGCAGATAAGATTCCTGTGGAATTTACTTTCCTGGACGGAGAAATATTGATTGGAACAATAAAATGGTTTGATGAGATGAGTCTTGGTATTTCAAATGACAATGACGAAGAAATTTATATTGATAAACGTTATCTGAAATGGTTTAAACCTCTGATTAAATCGTAGGGTATGACCGGTAATGAGTTTTTCGACTGTGTCTTAAAATTCATTACCGGCCAGGACTCATTATTTTAAGAGCATAGGAATTTTCATTTTTTATGTTGTAAAATAAAGCTTTAGATAAAATTTTATCCAGAGATTTATCTAAATAATTTATCAACTGTATCCAGTAATTTTTCTCCTGCTCTGTGCCAGGTAAAGATTTCTCTGGCTTTAATAGAGGCTTTTATTCCGATTTTTTTCATCAGTTCAGGATTTTCTGACAGTCTTAATATGGCACGGGCCAGTGTTTCTCTGTCTGCTGTGTTACAGAGTATTCCCTCTGTGTTATGGTCTATAATTTCCCTCACACATGGTATATCGGAAGCTATTACTGGTCTTCCGCAGGACATATATTCCAGAATTTTTAAGGGACAGCAGCCCTGTATTAAATTTCTATCCGAATATTCCAGAGGAGAAACACCTATATGGGATTCCGATATGATAGAAGCAACTCTTTCTTCTTCTGCCGGTTCGAGGAATTTTATATGTTCTGTGAGGTTTAATCGACAGGCATAATCTGTAAGAAGTTTTTCAAATTTTTTCTTTCTGTCAGACAGAATGTTTAATATAAAACATATCCTCTGTTCTTTTATTATATAAAGAGCATCGAGTAAAGAAAATATACCCTGCCAGGGGGTAAGAGTGCCTACATAAATTATTTTCAGCGGTAAAGCAGGCATGGGGCATACGTTAAATATATTTGTATTTACGCCGTTCGGAATAATTCTTACTTTATCTTCTATTATTCCGAGAGATATAATGTAATCTTTTATTACCCCGGAAGGACATATAATAAAATCTGCCTCTTTAAGGCAGATTATTTCATTAAGACGGATTTTCTTCAGTATCTCTTTATTTTTCAACCATGGATAGTGGTAGGGAAGTTCTATAGACGGAAAACCGTTTGCTTCATATAGAGTCTTATATGATCTATTTTGTTTGTTCACAATAGAAATACCGTCCCATATAGAACGAAAATGAACTAAATCATAATTTCCCTCCAGTTCTTTTTCCACTGCTCTGGAAAAAACAATGGTTCTCTTTAAAAAATTATCTTCCTCTATCTTTACTCTTTTTATTTCTGCTCCCATATAAATATCTTGTTCTTTTTGATCTTTACCGGCAGGTGTAAATAGAGTAACATTATAACCCTGTCCTGTCAGGGTTTTTGTAAAATATGAAATATGGACACCTGCCCCTTTGGGAGCAGGAACTGTGTCAAAAGATGTATAGAGAATTTTTGGCATAATTTTTACATGTTAAATCATAGGGAACCACCTGGGTAATTTAACAGGTTCCATTTTAAAAAGTTCCTTATCTTCTTCAGTAACATATGTTCCCGGAACCATTAATTCAAAGGCATGTTCGCCGAACCATTCATCACACATAATAAAATACCCCTTTTTCCCGTGTTCATTACCCCAGCTGTTTTCTATTTTCCATTTTGTCGGTTTGTTATTAACAAGATCTACCCCTGAAAGAACCATCATATGATTCATAAAAGACTGACAATAATCGATTCTCATGCCTTTATCAAGGTGGAATTTTTTCTGAAAGACGAGATTATAATCATAGAGATCAGAACACAGAAGCCCTTCTTTTGTATTGCTTTCCTGAAGAACATCACAGCCGAACATGGACGCTTTATTTTCTTTAAGCATTTTTATTGCATAGTTTCTCAATTTTTTAAAGGGAAGATTGAGAGCTTTTAATTCTTTACCGCCTGTCATATATGCTGCATGTTCTATCATATAGGTCTTATTAAAAGGGGTTTTTTCCGAAGGACAACTCCAGAGTATATAAACATCATCCACATCAAGAGGCAGATATTTTTTTGCAAATTCCACAGGAGTTATACCTCTTTCTCTATGAAAATTTTTATCGCTGTCTCTGTAGGCCCAGTCGAATTTTTCAGGAGGCACTCCGAGGAAGATCGATAGTATTCTATAGAAATCATCTAAAAATTCCATTTTTTTCTTTCTTATCTGTTCGGTATTTTTACCGTCTTCATGCATTTTTCTTATGATTGCAGTACATTCTCTTAATTTACTGTAAAGCATAGAATTCAGAAATTTGGAATTTTCCAGATTGAAGGTATTGGGCATGACCGATTTTGGTATGAGTCCGTATTTTTTCACCAGGTTTGCAATCATATGCCATTCACCGTCATCAGGAACAGGATTTTTAAGGAGGAAATTCATAAGCCTGTCATCAAGGTCTCTGTCGAGAAATTCAATCATAAGTTCAAGAAAATAATTTGCCTTTTCGATTTTATCCCAGAATACAAGATGGTTTGCAGAAAATTCAAAATCTTTTATTTTGAAGGTTTCCTTCGTCATTGTTCGAAACCAGTTAAGTCCTGCAAAAAGCCAGCATGTGTTTGCCTGTTTCTGAGCAGTGACTTCCGATTGTTCAATTTCATGGGAAAAACAGAAATTTACATTATTTAGTATGTGTCTGTTTATTGTTATATCCTGAATATTTCCCCTTGTAACGGCGTTCATGAGCACTTTATTCGAAGTGTCCGACGTGAAATTTTTCTGAAATTTTTCTATGTGTTTTCTTTCTAGCAGATGGTTTTTTTCTGTCATAATAAATTACTCCTCAATATATTAAGATTATTTTGAATATATATTATAACAGCAATTTATTCTTTTTTTCAATCTTTTTGTACAGTTCGTCAGCTCCGAAGAGTAAGTTTTTTTAAACGCATATAAATTTATATTAAATTCCACATAAAAAAAATAAATTCCTTCCAGATTTTTTTGAAATTTAATCTTTGTAAGAAAGTACCTATGGAATAGGATTTATTAAAAAATCTAATATCGAAACAGATTTGACCATATTCTTATATGAATCCTGCAGATTGCTTTGACAAAATAAAAGTTTTTAGAAGGAGAAATCATGTTTACTTAGAATTATCTATATCGCGGGGGTGTGATAGTTGGTAAAGGAGATATTCATATGTCATTATACTGTGAATGCGGGCGGGAAAATAATACCTCTGCACAGGCCTGCACAAATTGTGGACGTCCTCTTTTAAATCCCACGTTAAATTGTAACTTAAAAACTGGAGCAATCCTGAATAAACGTTACATAATAAAAAAAGTCATAAAAGATATTGGCACAGACGCACTCTATGAAGCTATAGACGAAGGTGTCGGCAATTCCCTCTGTCTGATAAAAGAGATTTTTATCTCGGATTCTTCAAATGAACAGAAAGGGCCGACAGAGCTTTTTATGAGAGAAGCACAAATGCTTAAGACATGTAAACATAAAAATCTCCCTGCCCTGAGGGATTATTTTACGGAACAGGACAGATATTATCTTGTCATGGATTATATTGACGGCAGTGATCTTGAAACCCTTATTGTGAAATATATACCTGAGAATGTGCCTGAAAATAAGGTGATTGAATGGACAAAACAACTGATAGACCTTATGGAATATCTTAATGAAAACTGTTCCTCTATGTATAAAGATTTAAATCCTGCAAATATAATGGTAGATAAACATCATGAAGAACTGAAATTATTGGATGCAGGTATATCTAAAACAGGTAAAACAGAAACAAGTAACATGTTAAATGATATTTACTCCATTGGTGTTATTATGTACTGCCTGCTTACGGGGAAATTTTCTATGGATCTTAAACCTGTGGCAGTAAAAGATATTAACAGCCATGTTTCCGATGAACTTAATAGAATAGTCATGAAAAGTCTTTCCAAAAAAGAAGGAAGATACAGAAGTTTTAGAGATTTAAAAGATGATCTTGCTATGGTTCCCGATAAAAAGGAACGGGAAACCGGTAAAATTTCCATATCACCATTGATCCCTAAAAAAAGGCATATACCATATTATTCTTATCGCAGGAAAAACGGGAAAAATCTCTTTAATAAAGTAAAAGCATTATGTGCGGTGATAGTATGTTTATGTGTCATTATTGGAGGAAAATATTTTATAGACTTCCATAACAGGTCTTCTGTAATGCCGGTTCCCAAAGAAACTCCTGTCAAAATTTTAACTGCTCATACATCGGAACAGACAAAAGTCCCTGATATTTCTATTAATGATAAAACAGACAATGGCGGAAAAAAGAAAGAAGAGAAAGTAGAAAAAAATAATATATCTTCTCTGAAAAGTCTGAGTAATTCATATGTTGAAATCAGAGATTATAATAAAGCTATTTCAGTGAATAAACAGATTATTTCTGCCTGTCCTTCCGATATTTCTTCCCATATATCTATAGGAACATCTTATTACAAACTTTATGAATATAAAATGGCAGAAAAATGGTTTAAGAAAGCTCTTTCTCTCAGGCCATCTGAAACCGATAGAAGTTTCATTGTTTCAAGAATGGCTGCTATTTATATGATAGAGGGACAGAAAAATATGTCAAAACAGAAATATGACGAAGGTGCCCTCTGTTTCAGAAAAGTTTTACATATAGATGGGAATAACAGTAAGGCAAAGGAAGGTCTGGCAACATGTTTTTTACATAAGGGTATCTCAAGTTTAGATGCAAATAATTATATGGAAGCAAGAACATGGTTTAATCGGGTTATATCATTGAATATAAATGGACAGATTGTAAAAGATGCAAAAAACTATATCTCTTCCATAGAAAGAGATCTCGGTTATGCTTCAAATAATTATTATAAGAGTGATTATTATCACCAGACCTATTATAATGATTATAATTATGAGTGTCAGGACTCCGGTAATCAGAAGAGCAATCAGTCTCCTGTAAATTCTGAATTACATTATGATAATATTTCTGCAGGTGGAACTCAGGGAAAGTCGAATAATTCAGAAAGAAATTCTGATACTGAACTTCATTATGAATAGGTTCCGGTAAATGGTTGAATAGCCATTTACCAGTGGCTATTCACTATTTAGGAGGCTATTATGCAAAGATTTATATTTTCTGTTATTTTTTTAAGCCTGTTAATAACACCGGCCATAATCCTGAAAGCATCTGAAAGTGATGATCTGCTGAAACAGGCTGTAGAGCTTATAAAAATCGATAAACTTGACTGGGCTCTAGAACTTGTAAGAGAGGTTATACAGAAGGATCCCCATAACCCGAAAAGTTATCACTGTGCCGGTATGATCTATTTCAAGAAAAAGAATTACCCCCTTTCGATAAAAGAGTATAAAATAGCCATATCTTTTAAGCCAGATTACAGTGTTGCCTGGTATAATCTCGGTCTTTCCTACGAAAAGCTTTCACGGTATCAGCAGGCATGTGATGCTTTTACAAAAGCAAGGGAGCTTTATAAAGCACAGAAAAATAAAAGAGATTATGAAGATGCCCTGCAAAAACTTGCCCGTCTTCAGGAAATGGGTTATGTTTCCACATCTCCTGAAAAAGTTAATGACACAGAAATGATTTTGATAGAAGAAGGAGAATTCTTTATGGGAAGTGATAGAGCCGGTTCTGAAAAAGATGAAAAACCATGTCGTAAAGTATATCTTTCTTCCTACTGGATAGATAAATATGAAGTAACAAACAGTCAGTACTGTAAATTTTTAAACAGTAAATCATCCAATGACGGACATGTATGGATACATATAAACGATATTTCAGGGGAATGCAGAATTAAGAAGATCAATAACACCTTTACAGTAGTTCCCGGCTATGAAACCCATCCTGTAACATTTGTAACATGGTACGGTGCTTCTGCCTATGCGAAATGGCTTAATAAAAGATTACCTACAGAAGCTGAATGGGAAAAAGCAGCCAGAGGAACAGACATAAGGATCTTTCCCTGGGGAAGTAACTGGGACAGTGGCAGATGTGCAAATAAATATAATTGTTTCGATAAAAAGACAAAGCCTGTCGGATCCTATCCGGAAGGAGCATCCCCCTATGGAGTAATGGATATGGCAGGAAATGTTCTCGAATGGTGTTCCGACTGGTACGGATATTACACTGTAATGGAAGAGCCGGTAAAAAATCCCTACGGTCCTTTTGCCGGTGTAACAAAGATTTTACGGGGCGGTAGCTGGGATGATAATTATTATTACTGCAGAATTACCTTCCGCGGTAATTACAGCCCTGATAATTATGATAATGATATAGGGTTTCGATGTGTAACATCGGCACTTACAGATAAAAAGAAGTGATATTCTTTAAGCAGACAGTTTCAATAAAGCAGTTCGGGACTATTTATCGTGAGTAGTGAGTAATGAAACACTGTCTCACTAATCACTACTTACTACCGCTCCAGATAAGTCAGTATCCATTTCTAAAACCTGTCCCTGACCGGACTCTTCCGGAAAAGATATGATCCTGTTGCGTGGCAAACTGGTTTTGCAGACTGTTAATATTTTGCATCTATATCATTTATAACTCTCTTTTAATACGGCATATCTTTTCCTCCATAGCCCGGCCAGGGACAGGAGCGTGTTACATATTTTTTGGATACCAATTTGCCTGTTGCGGTAATTACTGATTAAATTACTCCGAGATCTACCATCGCATCGGCAACTTTAATGAAGCCACCTATATTGGCGCCGTTTACATAGTTCCCCGGTGTGCCGAATTCCTGTGCTGTATTCCAGCATGTCTCATGAATGGATTTCATTATACTCTGAAGTTTGGTGTCTACTTCCTCACGACTCCATTTCAGTCTCATAGAGTTCTGGCACATTTCCAGACCTGATACTGCCACGCCTCCTGCATTCGCTGCTTTACCCGGTCCATAAAGGGTTTTATTCTGAAGGAATACTTCCACTCCATCCGGTGTGGTAGGCATATTGGCACCTTCTGATACGCAATAGCAACCGTTGTTAACAAGGGTTTTTGCATCTTCACCATCAAGTTCATTCTGAGTGGCACAGGGAAGAGCTACATCGCATTGTACCTGCCATACATTTCCGCTTTCATGATATTCGACACCTTTAAATTTTTCTGAATATTCCTTTATACGTCCTCTTCTGTGATTCTTTAAATCAAGAACATAGGCCAGTTTTTCTGGATTTATACCTTCTTTATCATAGATCCATCCGCCTGAATCCGATAATGTGACAGGGATAGCACCCAGGTGCAGACATTTTTGTACAGCATACTGGGCAACATTTCCTGAACCTGAAATGGCGATTTTTTTACCGGTAAAGCTTTCACCTCTGGTTTGTAACATTTCCTGTGCAAAATAAACACATCCGTAACCTGTCGCTTCAGGTCTTATCAGACTTCCGCCCCAGTTAAGTCCTTTACCTGTAAATGTTCCGTCAACAGTGTTGTTAATTTTCTTATATTGACCGTAGAGAAAACCTATTTCACGTCCACCAACACCTATATCACCGGCAGGCACATCTGTATTGGCACCTATATGACGCCATAGTTCATTCATGAAGGACTGGCAGAATTTCATGACTTCCATATCACTTTTACCTTTTGGATCAAAATCTGCTCCTCCCTTACCTCCACCCATAGGCAGGGTGGTAAGACTGTTTTTAAATATCTGTTCGAAGCCAAGAAACTTGAGTATGCCAAGATTTACACTCGGATGAAAACGAAGGCCCCCTTTATAAGGGCCAATGGCACTGTTAAATTCAATACGGAAACCTCTGTTTACTCTGATTTTTCCTTTATCATCTACCCAGGGAACACGAAAGATGATCTGTCTTTCCGGTTCAACAATACGTTCAAGAATATTAGCTTCTTTATATTGTGGTCTTGCTTCAAGAACCGGCCATATAGACTGAACTACTTCATGAACTGCTTGATGAAATTCAGGTTGAGCAGGATTTTTTGCTCTGACATACTCCATGAATTCTCCTACCGTTTTATACATAATCTCTCTCCTTATTTAATATAAGATGTATATCAATTTTAATTGATAATTAAATAAATTCATAGAAAATATATAATTTTTTTACTCGGAATGATTATTTTCATTGCCACCGTATGTCATACCATTTAAAAAATCCTTGAGGTTGTCTTCTGTCACATACCATTTATTCCCAACTTTTCTGCCTTTAAGTTTGCCATGATGAATATATGTTCTTAAAGATGTTGGTGTAACTTGAAGAGCTTCAGAAAGTTCCGTGAGGTTATAGAGTTTTATATCTCCTATTTGTCTGGGCATAAATATCTCCTCCCTTTAAAAATATTATTCTCTTATAATTATTCTCTTATAATTTTTGATGTTATCACGAAATATTTATAATTGTCAATATTTATTTTAAAAATACTCTTATTTTTTTATCTTTCTAAAGGAAACCGAAATAGGGACAGGAGTGTGTGCCATATTTTTGGATACCAATTTACCTGTTGCGGTACTTACTGAGGTGAGTATAAATAATGCATATTTTATTCTCGTGACGCGTAACGCGTAACGATATAAACTGTAAATATGATGCAGTTATTTCCTGACAACTCCTTAGCTATTAGCTGTTAGCGATTAGCTTTAATTATTAACTGAAAACTAACAGTTAATTGCTATTTTATTAAATGTAACATTGTCAAGATAATTTTAATAGAGTAGTAGTTTTTTCGTGAGAGATTTACAGGAAAGTATTTGACGACTTTTCCGATAGGCTCTTAATATAAATTGAATTTTCTGATATAATTATTTTACTGGAAAATTCATTTTTTATGGGTTAAGGGATTGACATGAATATTAATAAACGAAGAATTTTTTTTATAATGACATGTGTTTTTTATCTTTTTCTTACCATTTATTTCTCTGTATATTTCTGGGATAGAGATTATTATATAGCAAAATACTGGGTTGAACAGAAAACAAAACCTTTTTACGGAATTTTTATGAACAGAACCATCTTTGACGGGGAAGGTTTCGGCGGACAGGATTTTTCAAATATAGCTATTGCTATGGCACTTCTTTTATATATTCTGTCTTTTAACAGACGATTTCAGGAAACCCTATTTTTTAGTCGAAAATACACAGGCTTTATGCTTGGCGTCGCTCTCATAGAAACACTTAATATATCACGTCTGTTAAGAGGTTTTTTTGGCAGAGCCAGGCCATATCATGTTATGGAAGGCAAAGAAATATTTACTCATATGCTTACCTTTGGCCCTTATACTCTGGATGAAGCTTTAAATCATGGCTCTTTTCCTTCAGGTCATACTTTTTCGGCTATGTTTTTACTTACTCTTGCTTTTATTTCTCTCAAAACTAAAAGACCATTTTTTATTATTCTGATGTTTCTTATGTCGATTTCTTACGGTATAGCTATGGGAACAGGCCGTGTTATGTTCGGTGCTCATTATCCGGGAGATGTACTCTGGTCTATAATATTCAGTATCCCTGTAACTGCATGGCTTTATTTTAAAGGTTTTCAGATTCCGGATCAGGAGAAAGGGAGCTTAAAAATAAATTATACCCCTTCAGAAGGCAGGGGTATAATTATACATTTTATGAATTTAACAAAATCCCTGTGGGAACTATATTACAGTATCTTATTTATTTGTCTATCTATATCAATTTTTATCGGCCTTTCTGCATTTAAATATACATTTCTGGATTTTAAATATTACTGGCCATGTATAAGTTTATGCGGAATAGTTCTGTCCATCAAATTTTACAGTAAACTTTCCAGATTCAAACGTGAAATTTTTGAATAAACAGATTGCAATCGTTTTAATTGAACATAAGATTTCTTAATTGAATAAACAGATTGCAATAATTTTAATCAAGCATAAGATTTCTTAATATAAATGTTATATTATCAGTTCTTTCGGCAAGTCTTCTTAAATAATAAGGATACCATTCAGTGCCATAGGGTACATAAATTCTCATATTATAACCTTCTCTGACCAGTATTTTTTGTAAATCCCTTCTTACTCCATATAACATCTGGAATTCAAACTGATCAGTTCTGATTTTATTCTCTTTTACATATTTTTTTGTAGCTATTATCATTTTTACATCATGTGTGGCTATAGCAGGATAATAACCGGAAGCAAGAACGTCCGGAGCCATAACCATTTCCACGAGTTTTAGATAATTTTTTTCTACATCCTTTTTACCCTGGAAAGCTATGGATGAAGGTTCTTTATAGGCTCCTTTACAGAGTCTTACAAAAGCTTTCTTTTTTATAAGTTCTTTAATATCATCTTCACTTCTGTGGAGATAGCCCTGTATAACGATTCCTACATTTTCATATTTTTCCCTGAGGGCATAAAATGTATCCAGTGTCGGTTGTGTACAGTCGGAACCTTCCATGTCTATACGAACAAAAGTTTCATATGTTCTTGCCTGTTTAACTATCCTCTCTACATTCTCCATACAGAAATTTCTGTCTATGGCAAGTCCCATCATGGTAAGTTTTACGGATACGTGAGCTCTCAGGTTTTCTTTTTTTATGGTATCCAGCAGGTGAAGATAAGAATTAGCAGATGCTTCAGCCTCTGCTCTGTCCTTTACATGTTCTCCTAAATGATCCATAGTGGCTGTCATGCCCATATTATTTAATTCTTTGACCCTCGGTATTGCCTCTTCAAGTGTTTCTCCTGCAACGAATCTGGATGCCATATCCTTTGAAATTTGAAAATAAGTAACCATTTTTCTGATAGGCTTATTATCAGATAAAAATATTAAAAAATTCCTCAACATATACGGGAATACTCCTTTCTTCCTGGGAGAAGAAATATAAAGATTTCATGAAAATCTATTATTTCATGATTCAGAAATCACTTCTTATAACTGTTCATAAATTTTGTGTAAACCTCCGTTAATCCCTTGTTCACCGGTAAGTTTGCACAAAACATTTAACATCTTCGTTTTTAAATGAATATTTTTCAGCTACAGGATTATTTTACTTCTTCCTCATTGTCTTTTTTTTTAGGAAGTGAATCTTTTATATCCTTTATGGCTATATATCCCTGATCCTGCATATTTTTTATGGCTCTCATAATTCTGGATCTCGGATCTTCCAATCTTGAAGCAAGATCCTCCATCTGCCAGAGTTCTTCCGCATCAAGCCATATACCGCCGCATTTGTCGCATCTATCTATAACAAGATTACCTTCAGGTACATATTTCATTTCCTGTAATATGCCCTGACATTTCGGACATGTATATTCTGTATATTTTGCCTGTGAGAGAACTTCCTCCAGTTTCGGTATATCATCTGCAAGCTCGGTAAAAGTAGCAGCTTCACCTTTATCCATCCATATACCTTTACAGGAATCGCAGAGATCAATATCTATTCCTTCAGGTGTATTAAAGGAATAAAGGGTATTTTTATTACATTTGGGACAGTTAAATTTTTGTTTTTCAGACATTTTTTATCGAGTAACTCAAAAAAATTTATATGAAAAATCACCGAGTGGATTTCAATATTTAATAAATACAAAAATATATCACATAACATAATCTATATAAGATCGTTTAAATATGAAAATAGAGTTACTCTACTCCTTTCTTAATAAATATTATTATATCCAAAAACACTGATTAATTCAATAAAAATCGTAAAATTACCTGGCTTCCTTTCCTATTTTAAATTTTTTCTGCAGCCTTTCTATCCCTGCCTGCAGTTCATTTTTTAATAGCTCCTGCCAGTAGACTCCTGTTACACCCATTTGATTGAACTTTTTATATCTTTCATTTAAAAGATTATTAATGGAATGTTTCTTTAACGCTTCAATATGTTTCAATAACTCGATCTTTATGAGCTGTGATGAAGTAAGTATATCAAAATGTGCCCCTCCCTGTGCTTCGGGGATAATCTTATCTATAAGCTGCAGATTATATAAATCAAAAGCTGTAAGCTTTAAAAATGGTGCCACATCTTTTGCCTTTTTTGCATCCCTGTAAAGTATGGATGCCGCTCCTTCAGGAGAAATAACGGAAAAGATAGCTCTTTCCTGCATGAAAACCCTGTCAGCCACTGACAGAGCAGAAGCTCCTCCACTCCCTCCTTCTCCTATAACTATACTCAATGTAGGAGTCATAAGGGTAGACATTATGCTGAAACAGTGAGCAAGAGACATAGCAATCCCTCTTTTTTCAGATTCAAACCCGGGGAATGCCCCCGGTGTATCAAGAAAAGTGACGAGAGGTATCTGGAATTTTTCTGCCATATGCATCATCCTCTGGGCTTTTCTGTAACCTTCCGGCATGGCCATTCCTTTCCGTCTGTATGTTTTTTCTTCTTCATTTCTTCCTTTTTCCTGTGCTATTATTGCCACTGTCTGCCCTTCCAGATCGCCGACTCCGATAATTACTGCAGGATCGTCTCCGAAATAACGGTCTCCTTTGAACTCCACAAAATTTGCAAATATTCTTTCAATATAATCGATGGATGTAGGTCTTTCCGGGTTTCTTGCCGCTTCTACTGCTTCCCATGGATCAATATGTTTCAGAGGCTGATGCTGAGGAGGTCTCAACCTGGGGAATTTTACCTGTCCTCTTCTGGTAAGATGTTTTATCAGGTGAGAAATTCTGAGTTTCAGATTTTTTCTCTCCACTATTTTATCAATCATACCATGATCCATAAGAAATTCTGCAGTATGAGATTCTGGAGGCAGTTTCTCACCTATAGTCTGTTCTATAACCCTTGGCCCTGCAAACCCGACCAGTGCCCTGGGTTCTGCAATAATTACATCTCCCAGGGAAGAAAAACTTGCAGCAATACCGCCTGTAGTAGGGTTTGTCTGCACAGATATATAGGGAAGTCCTGCCTTGTGGAATCTCGCCACTGCAGAAGCAGTTTTTGCCATCTGCATCAATGAAAGCATACCTTCCTGCATTCTGGCTCCGCCGCTTGAAACTACACTGATAACAGGGAGTTTCTTTTTAATGGCTCTTAAAAATGCATTTGACACCTTTTCACCGACTACCGAACCCATGGTGCCGCCCATAAATTCAAAATCAAGGACACAGAACACTGCTTCTGTTCCGTCAATTTTTCCTGTTCCTACAATAACTGCATCCCTCATACCTGTTTTCTGAGTTGCTTCTTTCAGTCTTTCCAGATAGGTTTTCTTGTCAACAAAGTGAAGAGTATCTAAAGATGTTAAATTTTTATCCCATTCTTTAAAAGTACCCGGATCTACGAGCAATTTTAATCTTTCATTGGCAGATATATGCATATGATAATTACATTCCGGGCATACATTCAGATATTTTTCGAAAGATTTTTCACTCACGTCAAATTTACATCCGGGGCATAATGAACTGGAGTTTACTTCTTCTGCAGATGAATTTCCAGGGGGGGGTGTCCGGGGAGGAGTTTTCTCTGTTGTCAGGTCAGAGCCTTCTTTCATAAAATTGTCCTCCATTCTCATTTTAGTCAACTTCGTAATTATTCTATAAATGTCTACTCACAGTAGACTATTTATAAACGGTTGTTTGAATAATCTATAATAAATTCTTTCTCTCTATATATTTTAATGGTTAAATACTTGAAAAGTCAATACAGGGAAAGATAAATCTTATTTTATTATTACTGAGGTGAGCATAAATAATACATATATGCTCTCGTGACGCGTGACGGGAGGAAAACTTTTATTACATACTTATGCTCAGGTCAGTAAGATAATATTTTCAGGAGAATTGAATTCTTTGAGTTTATTATGATTGGTTTCATAAAAATTTAGAGCGTGTCTAAAAAATACCATAAAACAATGAATAATATTGTGGATCCGGCTAGAAGCCGGCTTGAGCTGGCAAGATGCCAGTTCCACAGATTTATCAAAACTAAAAGCATATATTTTTCAAACACGCTATTAATACCGCAACAGGTAAATTGGTACCCAAAAAATATGGCACACACTCCTGTGAAAATCAGAAAGTTTTCTACATGTCTTCTGAATCGTTATTTATAGATTACCATTGTAAATTTTCTTTTTTACCTGTGAGTTCATCCAGCCTCTGTTGAACTATTGTATCTTTATTTTTTTTCCTCTTATTGAGACTTTCTTTAAGACGGGTAAGTTCCTGTTCCAGTTGTTTTATTCTTCTTGTTCTTTCCTTTTCTCTCAGATCAAAAAGTTCATTCAATATTGTTTTCAATTTTTTTGTAATCTGTCCTTTTTCATCTTCTCCCGTAGCTTTTCTGTACTGCTTTGAAAGTTTTATGCTTTCATCTTCCAGCTTTACGGCTTTTAAAGAATCCTTATGGGCTTCCGTATCAATTTTTGCCAGTTCTTTAATTTCTGTCATAATTCTGTAATTTTCCAGAAGCATCTGATTATAACGGCCCGGGTCTGCTTCTTTTATTTCTCTCATGGTTTCGTAATTAGAAGGCATATATTTCTGAATAAATGAAATAACTTCAGATTTCTGTCTGTCATTTAATACGGGCGGAGGGCCGGGATGGCCTCCGGGTACAGGAGCCTGGGCTATATCACCCATATATAAATCTTCTTCCTTGGCAAATGTGTCTGTCTGTAATAAACACAGGCAAATCAGGATTAACAGGATTACAGAGAAAATTTTCATTGTACTACTCCTTTGTTTAAATTTTATAGACCCTTATGCCGGGCTATTTAAAAACTCTCACATTCTTTCTTTAATTTTTTTACCTCTGTTTCCATGGCAGTCATTTTACTGTCTATAGAAGATACGTTCCATGTATTTTTTTGCTTTTCAATACCGAAGGAATAATAGTTATCGGAAAAAGAAGCTGTGTTGACTTCAATATTTTTTATGGCTTTATCCAGTTTTTCTTCTTCATAGATGGCTGTTATATTATTCTCGTCCTTTATTGTATTATGTCTGAAAGGAATATAATTTATAAGACAGGTAAATCCTATCAGAAACAGCAAAATAGAGGCAAAAACCAGTCTTCTCTGAGTATAGAAAAGAAATTTTATCTTCTCTTTTATATATTCTTTAATTGTAATGTTGCTGGAACATTCGTATTTCTTTGCACAATCCCTTACTTTATCCAGAATACAATCAGGCGGTTCCAGTGTTTCCATATGGTCAAAAAGAAATTTTGTTTCTTTTGTTTCTTCGAAAAGATTTTTGCAGTGCCGGCATGAAGACATATGTTCCGTACAGGCCCATATTTCATCTTTATTTAATTCTTCATAGATCATAAGTATATAATTTTCTTCAAATTTTTTACATGTCATAATTTAAACCTCCAGTTCTCCTGTGAGCTTTTCCTTTAATTTTTTCATGGCACAGTGCATCCTGCCAAGAGCCGTATTTAAAGGGCATTTCAGCAGGTCTGCTATTTCTTTAAATGACATCCCGCTTCCATGTCTCAGAAGAAATATTTCTTTCTGTTCCTCTGTAAGGCTTTCTATGGATTTTTTCAGTATATGCTGCAATTCTTTATGTTCTAAAATTTTTTCAGGGCCGTGAGAAGCGGATTTTAATATATCTTCCACTTTTATGGATTTTCCTTTCTCTTCAAAGATTTCCTCTTCTATGGAAGAGGTTCTTCTTCTTTTTATACTTCTCAGATGATCTATGGCAAGATTGTTTGCTATACGAAAAATCCAGCTCTTAAATTTATCCTTTGATTTATAGTCAGGCAGAGATTTTATTACCCTGAAAAAAACCTCCTGAAAGAGATCTTCTGCCACGGTTCTATCCGATACCATTCTTACAAGAAAGGAGAAAAGAGAATTTTTATAACGGCTTAGAATGGTTTCAAAGGCTTCATTACTGCCGGATTTTTTATATATTTCTATTAATTCCTCATCTGATAGGTGAGTCATCTCCTTCTCCTGTTTGTGAGAATTCTGCCTTTATATATAACGTATGATTTTTGAAAATATTGTGTTTTAGAGAATTTTTTGTGATACATTTATTATGAGAATCGTGACGCGTAACGCGTAATGCGTGACGCAAGGATTATCTATAATTTGTTGTGAACCATGCCAATAAAATGTTTTCTTTTTTATCATTCCGGCTCTCTGGAGAGCCGGAATGAAGGTTTTTATAACACTATACTTGATAGCGAAATAGTATCACCGTTTACCAAAATTATTTCTCCATATAAAAAGGTTTTTCCCTTCTAACTAGAGAATTTTCAGATAAATAAGGCCTGAATTCTGCAGGTCTGTTCATAAACCATCCTCGCGTCACGCGTCACGCGTCACGCGTCACGAAACAAAAAGAGGTGACTATTTATGTCCTATGATGACGAAATCAATCTCGACGATAATAATGACGAAGAAGATTTACTCGACATTGACGATACTGACGATGATACTTCGAATAAATCTCAGGCAAAATCTTACAGTGTTTATATAATATCCTTTTTACTCGGTGTAATTCTCTGCCTGGGAGCTGTTATATTTTACCTTTCAACAAGGGACACTCTTCAGGAACTTTCCTTTATACCTGAAGAATCTCAGATGATTCTTAAAATGCAGGTTGAACCGGGGATAAAAAAGGTAATATTTACGGAACAGTATAAAAAAATCCATGAAAACCCTGATACAGAGAAGAACGTATATGCATCCATCGATAAACTTATGATTACGGTCTTTTTTAGAGAGCACCGGCAGAGTATTAATATAACGGAAGATTTCCTGCCCTATGTTGACCCGGAAATGGCAGTGGCAGGGTTTAATATGGGGGCAAACTTTGCTGTAAAAATGCTGAGGCTTAATAACCCTGTAGATAAAATATTTACACTGGGAGCTTTCCGTATAAATAACAGAGAAAAAGTTGATGAATTTTTTAATAAGGTTCAAATCCAATACGGAGCAACAGAGCAGGAAATGAACGGTCATAAAATATTTGTTTCCACAAATTTTTCCTATGTTTTTTACAGGGATTTTGTTCTTATGGCAACTACACCTGATAAACTACTTCTGTCTCTTGATACGGTTCAGAAAAAACATAAATCCATATTGACAGATGAAAAATTTCAGGTTTACAGAAAGAAAATATCTAAAGATACCGTAGGGTTTGCTTATGTCAATTTAAATTATTTAAGAGACGAATTCTGTAATATTTCAAAGATGTCACAGGAGTCTGATTTTGTTCAATTTTTTAAATCAGTAAAAATTATGGGTACTGCTCTGGCACTTTCCGAGAAAGGACTTTCACTGGAAACACTGATGATTCCGGAAGAAAATATAACAAATCCTGTGGCTGTAAAATATTTTTCACAGACAGCAAAAGAACCTGTGAGCCCGACCTTTTTCGCAAAGGACAGTACTACAAATCTTATGGTTCTTACTAATATAGTCGAATTATTTGAAGTATATACAGGTCTTACGGAGGATTTAATCCCCGGAGTGAAAGATAATCTGGATAATCTTGTAGAAAGCAGATTGAGTCTTAACCTGGAAAGAGATATATTTGCTTCCCTTACAGGAGAACTTGCCCTGAGTTATCCTTCCAGAAGTGCGGCAGAATTAGGTATAACTCTACTTACAAACCCTCAGAAGCTTTTACAGGGACTTATTATCATGATTGGAGTAAAACAGGATTCACGTCTTGAAAGCCTTATTGCCGGTGCAGACAGTCTTATGTCTTTACTTGCTCCTCCTCCTCAGTTTAAAGGTGTGAGTATTATTACTGCTCCTGACGGCAGTATTTCCTATGCCTGTACCGATCATTTTATCATACTCGGTATGGGTAATTCCCGTGCCAGAATACAGGAACTTATACTGACGAAAAAAGATAATCTTCAATCTGTAAATAATCTTTATAAAGAAAGAACCCAGGTTTATTCAAAGGAAGTGCTTGGACTTACCTTTATAAACATTAAAATGCTCTATGACGGACTGGGAGCAGGAGCGGGTAAATCTGTAGAAAAAACTCCTGAAATATGGATTGTAAACACTAAAGTAGATAGCGGGATAAAAGCCTCCATCTATATTCCATTTAAGATTATTTAATTTTTTATAGTATTGGTGAGGAGTTTGTGTCATGAAAAAAATTATAATAAGTGGTTTTGATCCTTTTGATAAAATGAAAATCAACCCTTCCATGGAAGTAGTTAAAGAACTTCATAATATTGCTGTAGACGGTGCAGAGATTTATCCTCTTATTCTTCCTACTGTTTACGGGGTTTCTTCTGAAATGGTTATAGAAAAAATAAAGGAAATAAGGCCTGACAGTATTATAAACCTTGGTCTGGCAGGGGGAAGAAAAAAAATTTTTCTTGAAAGGTTTGCCCTTAATATAGACGATGCAAAAACTAAAGATAATAAGAAAATACAGAGAAGGGGGCTTGTGATAGCAGAAGACGGCCCTCATGCCTATGTCTCTACTCTGCCTGTAACTGATATATTACATCAGTTACACAGATATAAGATAAAAGCCGGTATATCCAATTTTTGCGGTACCTTCGTGTGTAACCATGTTATGTATTCGACACTTCATTATATAGCTAAAAATAAACTCCCTGTAACATGTGGTTTTATTCATCTTCCGAAATTATCAAAAGGGAAGAACAATGTAACAGTTGAAAAACTGTTGAAAGCTATAAAAATAATAATCTCTTACCTGGTAATTGATAATGAATAATCAGTCTGAATATTCACCGGTTAACCTGATATGTCATCCTCTGTTATGTATAATCATCTGGACTGTCATTATTTATATACATGTTTTTAACGGCGATTTTCTTAACTGGGACGACAGGTTTTTTATTGAAAATAAATATGTTGAGAATTTGAACTGGCATAATGTAAAATTACTGCTTAACCCTGCAAATCCTGTTGAAACAGGGAATATGTATCATCCCATTCTCTTTCTTTCTTTATCCTTTGACTTCTACCTGTGGCATCTAAACCCCTTTGGATTTCATCTGTCCAATTTTATTATGTTTCTTATAAATATTTTCTTTATTTATCTTGTTACTCTGAAGTTATTTAATGAAAAATTTATTGCCTCTATGACTGCTTTATTATTTGCCATTCATCCTGTTCATGTTGAACCGGTTGGCTGGATTTCTGCAAGAACATTTCTTCTTGCAGGGATGTTTTCTTTTATGTCTTTTTATTTTTTTATAGATTCTTTTAAAGGCACATACAGATATGTTAGATATAGTTGTTCAGTAATTTTATATATATGTGCATTGCTCTCCCAGCCTGTCGTTATGTTTTATCCAGTCCTCCTTGTTTTTTATTTATATTATTTTCCTTCCGGTATAGATATAAAGAAAGGTTTTTATAAGGTACTGTCTGTAATACCATACTGTATGTCTGTAATTGCCTATATGGCTGTTCTGTATTTTTCCAATGCCCAGAGAACACGTGATTTAACTGATTTTACTATTTATGATAAAATTTTTACGGCTATAGTTATTTTTTCCAGATATATGAAGTTACTTTTATGGCCTTCAAGGTTATGTATTTTATATACGGTAAACATAGCAGAAAGTTTTCATGATTATTCTATTATTATTTCAATTATATCAGTGCTATTATTTTTCTCACTTGTCATATACGGTTTTTTAAAAGACAGGCAATTACTGTTTCCACTTATATGGTTTGCTATATTTTATATGCCTGTATCCAACATGTTTATCTTCCTGGATTTTTCTATGGCAGACAGATATATTTATATGGCTTCTTTCGGTATGTACCTGTTATGTTCATTAATCTGTTACAGACTTATGTCAAATAGCAGAAGGATTATTACTCTGTTTATATATGGTTTCTTAATCATTATTTTTTTTGCTTTTTCTTTTATGACCTGTAAAAGAGTAAATGTATGGAAGGACAGTTTTAACCTGTGGAGTGATACTTTGAAAAAGAGCCCATACTATGCTCATGCTCATATGGGACTCGGTATTGAATATGAGAAAAAGGGCATGATAGATGAAGCTATCCGGGAATATGAGAAGGTAATTGAACTTGATCCTGATTCTATTAAAGGTCATATGAATCTCTCTGCCTGTTATTATTCGAAAAAATGTTACGATATGGCTATTTTACATTCAAAAAAGGCTTTAACTATTGATCCTTCTCTTGTACTGGCACGGAATTTTTTATATGATTCATACACTGGTAAAATGAAAGACATGGCAGGTTCTAAAGAAAAATTTTTAAATATTTCCATGGAAGTGGATAAATATATGCTTCTTGGCAGGAAATTTAAAGAAGAAGGTAATAAGGACCTGGCAATTAATGAATTTATAAAAGCATTAAACTTGAATCCTTTTTGTGAACAAGCATGTTATAACCTGGGATTACTTTATATGGAAAAGGGGGATAAGGAAAAAGGACAGAAATTTTTATTGTATCTTCTGGAACTCTACCCGGACAGGAAAGAAGATGTAAAAAAATTATTGGATGATTTTCAGTGATATTTTAAGGGTATAGAAATTTTTTATTTTTAATGTCGTAAAATAAAGTTTTACATGAAACTTATATAGAGGCAATTTATCTACTGACCTGAGCATAAGCATGTAATAACAGTCTTCCTCCCGTCACGCGTCACGCGTTACGCGTCACGAGAGCAGATATTTATTATTTATGCTCACCTCAGTAAATATTTAAAAGGATTTTTATAATTCAAAATGGAATTTATATATTCAGAATAAAGGAGTGTGTCTTCAGAATTGACCGGGATATCCATCAATGTTGAAGTCTGACTCCTGTTATTATGTCCAATTTTAATTGAAGGGGGAGTTACGATTATGATAGATCTTGTTAAAAACTATGGTATCCATGCAAGAAGAATAAAAAAATCAGTCATAAGAGAATTATTAAAACTTACAAACAAACCTGAGATGATTTCTTTTGCAGGAGGACTTCCTGACCCTACACTGTTTCCCAAGGAAGATATCAAGGATATATGTGCAAAAGTTATTGATGAATATGGAAACTCTGCTTTTCAGTACAGTACTACAGAAGGTGAGCCCCAGTTAAAAAGAGAACTGATAAAACTTGCTGAAAAAGACGGCCTTACTATAAATGAAGATAATATACTCATAACTGTTTCATCCCAGCAGGGCCTTGACTTGATAGGAAAAGTCTTTATTGATCCCAGTGATCCCGTTATAGTAGAACTGCCGAGTTATATAGGAGGGCTTCAGGTTTTTCAGGGCTATGGTGCTCATATGCATGGTATAGCGACAGATCATGACGGTATTCTTGTAGATGTTCTGGAAGAAACCCTTGAACAGCTTAAAGGGACGGAAGAACATTACAAATTTATCTATCTTGTTCCTGATTTCCAAAATCCTGCAGGCGTGACTTTATCTTTAGAAAGAAGAAAAAAAATAATAGAACTCAGTAAAAAGTATGATGTACTTATTATAGAGGATACTCCATACAGAGAACTCAGGTTTGAAGGACAGAGTCCACCTTCTCTTATGTCTCTTGACAATACAAATAATGTAGTAATGCTTCACACCTTTTCCAAAATATTTGTGCCAGGGTTCCGCCTGGGATGGGTAATAGCACATGCTGATATTATAAGGAAACTGGCTTTTGCAAAACAGTCTGTAGACCTCTGTACCCCTGCTTTTACTCAGCTTATAACCTATGAATACTGCCGCAGAGGATTACTTGAAGAACATATAGAAACAGTAAAGAATGTATATCATAAGAAAAGGGATGTAATGCTCAGAGCTCTTGAGGAATATATGCCGAAAGTTGAAGGGGTCAGATGGACCAGGCCACAGGGAGGATTATTCCTGTGGATTATGTTACCGGAACATATAAACTGTGATAAACTCTTCTATGAAGCAGTTGAACAGAATGTTGCCTTTGTTATAGGTTCTGCTTTCCATTGTGACGGACGGGGACAGAATACGATGAGATTGAATTTCTCATATCCGACACATGAAGAGATAGATGAAGGAATAAAAAGACTGGCAAAGGTTATAAAGGCGAAGTTGTAGTGAGTAATGAATAGTGAGTAGTGAATAGAACAGATTTATTCACTACTTGCTATTTATTGAAGATTGCAAGAAAAACAATCACTATCCTCGCTTCACACGTCACGATTAATGTTCTCCCAGTGTTATCTTATCTGCATAATTTTGAAGTGGTATTTTAGCAAATATCTTTTTATTATTTCTATCGAATACAGCTATCGAATAATATCTTTTTCCCTGACTTCCAAGTTCTGTAAGATATATATATATATAGCCTCCGGGATTAATAACTAAATCAACGGGATAGCCGGGGAGTTTAAAACGTTCTTTTAATGCCATGTCAGATATTTGTATAAAAGCAATTTCCTGGGTTGTTTGATTGAGAAGGTATAATTCCTGGTTATTTGGAGTAATTATAATTTTAACAGGACTGAATTTTTCTGAACCGGTAGAAATTTTTTTTATGTCCTCTTTGCCTGTACCGACATCTATAATACCTATTTCATCAGTGTTATTATAAATTATAAATACCTTTTGAGTACCTGCAGTAATATCACATGCCCCTTCTTTTATTGGAATTTCACTTTTTATGGTGAACGTATCCGTCTCAATAATCGTAAGAAGACTATTTTTTTCATTGCTGTTTATAATATAAAAATATTTTCCATCAGTTGAAAGGGTTGCTCCTGAAGAATTTACAGGTATATCTTTTTCTGCAATCGCCGATCTGGTAGTTAAATCTATGACCTTAAATTTATTATTGCTGTTGCTTAAGAGATAAAGTTTTGTTTCATCAGGTGATAAAGCCATAAATGTAATTCTTATGCCACTGTCAAATTTAGATAAAAAATTACCTGATGATTTATTGCTTGTTGTATCCAGTATATATACCATACTGCCCTTATCTGTAACAAACAACTGTTTTTTCTTTAAAGCACCGGACACAAGATTACTGTCGAAACTTAAATTAATTTTTTGATTTATTCTATTTTTATTTATATCCAGTACGGAAAGTATTTTCTCAGAACTCATAGAAATATATATTTTTTTACCTTTTGCAGGGATATTTTTATAATAGGTGTAACCGAAATATCCGCCTGTTAACACACATACAATAATTGCCGCTATAAGTCCGTATTTCAGGAATAATTTCCCCAGTTCTACACTGAGAGGTGTAATATTTCCTATTTCTTCCATAGAAGCTTTTCTCTTATCCTGCATTTCCTTCTGCTTTTCAAGCAGTGAAGAGTCAAGCTCAACCATGGTGATTTTATTCATTCTCTCCCTTATTGCTTTAATATCTCCTCTTTCTGCAGGGTTTATTTTGACACATAAATCTACTATTGCTTCAACATTACCTGATATATAAGGATTGAGTTTCCTTACAGGACTGAATTCATAAGGTTGTTTTTCCGGGTTAACACCTGTTAATAAATAATAAATAGTAGAACCCAGGGCAAACACATCGGCTTTTGTATTGGTTATATCAACTTCTGTTTGTTCAGGGGCAAAATAACCTATAGTTCCATACATAGGAAACACCAGTTCCTGTTCAACAAGAAAGATCTCTCTTAATCCGTAATTTATGAATTTTACTTCTCCGTTATAAGATATCAGTATGTTTTTGGGATTTAAATCACCTGCTACAATGGGAGGTTTCTGGCTGTGCAGATAATAAATAGCTTCACAGACCTTTGTTAATATTGCAAAAACTGTTGTAGAAGGCATACGGGTCTGTTTCTCCAGGTGACTTTTTATTATTTCTTCCAGTGTGTAACCTTCTACCTGTTCCATAACAATAAAAAGCCTTATAATACTTCTATCACCGGAATAATTGAAGAAATAATCTGTTACTTTAACCAGGTTCGGGTGGTTTAGATTTTTTAATTTACCGCCTAGCTTGACGAAATTGGAAATAACTCTTTCTCCGAGTCTTGGATTCTCTTTAGGTGGTTTGTACTGTATTTCTTTAATAATTTTTGATACTTCCTGTCCTTCTGTATTATCCTGTTCACTCGTATCAAGTACCATGTAAACTGCTCCGGAGTAATCCTTATGGAGAATTTCAGCAATTTCATATCTGTCTTTGATGGATGTCCCTTCCTGAAGTGGTGAAAGCAGGGGAGGTGTATTAGGTTTATTCTGACATATAGATTGTTTTTGTTCTCTCCAGTCTGCTGCAATGCCTTTCGGAGGAGGTCCTTTTTTAGCCGGTGGTGGCAGAAGCGATTCCCCTGATTGTATTTCCTGTTCTTTTTCATCCTGTTTTTTTCTTGCATATTTCTGGGCCAGTTTCTGTGCAAGACTTACTCCACTTTTCTTTTCTTCGGAGGTTTTTTCTTCTGTCTCTTTTTTCTTTTCTTCAGTAGGTGTTCCTGGAGCAGAAGGCTTTATAGGAGGAAGTTTCGATGTTAATTTTGCAAATAATTCGGCACTTTTTTCTCTTGATTCCTTTGCCTTTTGGGCTACCAGATCAGGACTGGATGATGTATCTGTGTCTTCTACTTTTTTAAGTTTAAGTGCTTCTGCTGCTGCCATATATTGTTTAACATCAAATCTCCTGGTCCCTCTCTTGGGAGCACTGTGGAATTTATCTTTAAGACCGGTATCATCAGAGCTTTCTTCTTCATCATAAAAAACAGGTTTTTCAAGGCCGGGACTCACAGGTTTTTCATCTGATAATGTGAATATATCAACAGGTTTTGCTTCCGGTGGAGCTTCAGATGGCTCTGCTATATGGGCAGAAAAATCGGAAAGCGTATCTATTTTTACTTCTTCCTGTGGTGATGGACTCTGGCCTTGAGGTGTTTTGGAAAAAGAAAAGCTTTTTTTACTTAATTTTTCTTTAATATTTGTTACAAATTTATCAACCTTATCAGGTGTGGGAGTTGCTTTGGCCTGTGGAGATTTTCCCGGTGATATGGCAAAAACAGATTTCGGTCTCTTGCCCATAGAAAACTGGAGAAGAAAATTAGAAACTTCCTGTAATCCCGGTCTGTCTTCCTGTTTGGGTGAAAGACATCTTGCTATGAATTCATTCAGTTCCGGAGAGGCCTCTTTGTTATAATGTGAAACCTGTGAGAAAGCTCCCGGATATTTTTCGGGATTTCTGCCTGTAAGGAGATAATACATAGTAGCACTGAGGCTGTAAACATCTGTTTTTTCATTCATTATCCCCTTGCCAATCTGTTCTATCGGACTGAACCCCGGCGTTTTACTGCAGTAGCCTGTCCTTAACAGGTTCCCAAGACCATAATTAAACAGTTTGATCTGTCTGTCCGGCGTTAACATGATGTATTTGGGTTTTAAAACACCGAAAGCAAACGGTTCCGTATGCTGTGTGTTTAAATATTTCATGGCACCGCATACCTTGATCATATGTTTCATCAGTACTTTAATCGGTAGAGGCTCTTCGTGTAAATCAGTCTGGAATATATCCTGAAGTGTTCTGCCTTTAATATATTCCATTACGACATAATGTCTTTTCTCGGATTTTCCCTCAGGTATTTCTGTAAAATATTCATAAATTTTTATCAGGTTCGGGTGTCTTACTTCCGAAAGTGTAGCCAGTCTCTTCCAGAATAACTCATTTCCTTCAATTTCTTTCTCAGACTGAGGAATAAATTCTTTGAGTGTTAGCTGCTCATGTGGAGGGTCAAGATCTTCTACCAGATAATGGACTTCTTTCCCGTCACATACTATTAAATCTCTGATTTCATATCGATCACAGAGTATACATCCTGCATTTAACATTTCAGACATAAATTTCACTCTCTTAAAGAAAAAATTGAAGGATTCTTCTAGATTCTAGAAATTTTTCTATTTTCCTTTTTAAGATATTATGTGGTGTGAAGAAAGTTCTTATATATGTTTTTTATAGAAATGTACAGTTTGTACTAACGTTTACATATGATGTTTTCTTTATATAATTTATATATAGACTTTATTACACCCGTATATTCTCTTCCCATGACCTGTCCTATTTCTCTTATAGAGGTTTTCCCGTCAACCCATGGAAGAACTGTCAGTTCAGCTGTTTTTATATACATAGGCTTGCCTGTATTTATAACTTCAAATACAAGGTCCAATGAATAAATTAAATCCTTCATTTTTGAAATTTCTGCAAGTTCTTTATTTATAGTCTCTATTAAAAATGGTGTTTCATAGGTAATATTTTTTTTGAATTTTTCTGACTCTCTGAAGTCTGTAAATTTTCCACTGCCATGAACCCAGGCAATGAAAGATAAAATAGCTCTTTCTCCTTCCAGAGCCCCCAGTTTTGCATAGATAATATTACCGTCATGGAGATAAATTTCTCCTTTCTCTTTATCATCTTCCATTGTTAATAGGCCAGTAAGCTTTTGTTTATTTAATAAATCAATAATAAGTTCAGTCCCTGTTTCAGAGAGATCAAATTCTTTTGTTATATATTCGCCGGTTTGATTGGATAAGTTCATAAAATAATGTGATAAAACTCCTTTCTGACCTGGATTAATAGGATTAAAAGATTACCACGTTAATGGCTTTAGATGAATAATATATTTAGAGTATAGGAATTTTCATTTTTAATGGCATAAAATCAATCTTTTAGGATTAATTTATTTAAAGGGAGTTAATCTAAATAATTTAATCATCCTGATAATCTCATAATCCTGAAATTCCCTGTCAAATTTATTTTTTATAACCTCTTAATATTCTCTTGAGTTTAACCGGATTGGGACAATTTTTTTCCAGAAGTGAGTTAACTTCTTCAAAGGATTCATGTTTAAATAAGATTTTATCAATAAGTCCATAGGCAGTATCATAGGAGATTAATTTTTTATCTTTTGCATATATTATTTCCGATGCAAGTTTTGCTCTGTGATCATGGATTTCTACCATTCTTTCCCTGTAATCTGCTCTGCCGTTAAATAATATTATATTATAATAGCCTCCTATGCCAACGTTTCTTCTTGACGCAGTGTTCAGTGCAGAAAGTAGTTCCATAGAACCTTCTACACGATCTATATTGCCACGTCTTTCAGGTAAAGATTTATGTGATGTATAATCTGAAAGAAGGAGATTAACAGTATCATATCCCGAACCGTCTGCAAGATATATGATCTGAACTGCTTCCCGGAAGAACTGTATCAAAGAAAAATGAAATATACGGAATCCTTCTTTATTATCGTAACCTGCAAGAAGGCCGGCATTTAAAAATATCGGTTTTACATCTCCTCCCCGGTCCTTCCAGGTAATAAGATTATGTACCTGGCTTATTGTATCTTTATCTTTTATTTCCACTTTTTTCCCTTTTTCCTCATAAGAGCCTTTGAGATAATCAAGAGCATTAAAACCAAACTTACCTTTGAGCTGCTGATCTATATGATTTCTTTTCATATTTCTGATAATATCGAAGACCGTAACAGAAAGCTCTTCTATTGTTTTATATTGTTTCGGAACCTTAGAGCATTTATCTTTAAAATTTTGATAATCTTCTCTGAGTGTTTTAAAAATGGTAAATTTTATTTCGTCTCCCACTGTTGATGTTCCTGTATTTCCATAGGCAGCAACAAGACCTGTATCCACTGTAATTTCAGGAGGGATACATGGTTTTATCTTGTCCGATACATATATCTTCATATCTTCTTCATTCCAGCCACGCTGTTCGTCACACATCATAATACCGGAATAATCATTGAATTTCATTGCATTTATTGATGTCATATATGTTAAATTCGCTCTCTTTCTTTAAGTAAGTTATTGTAAATAATTTCCTCTCTAAATAACGCTCCAGATAAGTCAGTATCCATTTCTAAAACCTGTCCCTGTCCGGACTCTTCCGGAAAAGATATGATCCTGTTGTGTGGCAAACTGGTTTTACAGA